>CAJWGB010000370.1 GCA_913031625.1 uncultured Planctomycetaceae bacterium
GACCAGAAGTCGATTGCGTTCGCAGAGAACTTCGGTGCCCAGTGGCTGGATCTGGCGGGAGTACGCCGTCTGGCAGTGAACCCCGAGTACTTTACGTTCCGGGAGCCAACTAAGGATCTGTTCGAAGCCGAAACTATCCGCTTCATCGATCATGTCCTGCGTTCGGACATTAGTATCGCGAACTTCATCGATTCGGATTTCGCGATCCTGAACTCTTCTCTCGCGAAGCACTACCGCATCGCTGATGTGAGCGGCGGCTTTCATGTCCATCCTGTCAAAGCCAGCGACCATCGCGGCGGTCTGCTGACGCAGGCCAGCATGCTGTTTGGCAACAGCACCGGTGCAGAATCGCACCCGATCAAACGCGGCGTTTGGGTGTTGGAACGCATGCTGGACGATCCGCCGCCGCCACCTCCGCCGAATGTCCCGGACCTTCCGGAACCGGAACCGCAGGACGAATCAAAGCTCTCGTTGAAGGAACGCCTGCTTGCCCATGCACAGGTTGAAAGTTGTCGTGACTGTCACAGTAAGATCGATCCGTGGGGCGTCGCCTTTGAGAATTACAATGCACTGGGGCAATGGCGCGAGGGCGATGCGGATCCGCTGGTTCAAACGCCTCATCAGCGAGTCAACATTGACCCGGTAACTCGCCTGAATAATGGTCGAACCATCCACGGCCTTGCCGATCTGAAACATTACATCCTCAACGAGCGGCGCCCACAATTTCGCCGCGCCGTTGTGCGGAAGGTGCTGGCCTATGCACTGGGCCGTTACCTTGAATTCCCTGACCGCAGTGCCGTAGACGAAATCTGTGAGACCGTGGAAATCGAAGACGATTCATTTCAGCAAATCCTGATACAGACTGTGCTGTCCAAACCGTTCCAAATGAAATAGACAGGCGTTTTCCGTAGCTCTGCATTGCCTGCCTTAAGCCAACATCAAACCCAATCACATTGAATAAACTATGACCGGCAAATCCTGGCATCTGAGTCGTCGTACAGCTCTTCGTTCCGCGAGCGTGTGTATGGCACTGCCCTGGCTGGAATGCATGTCGGCCGAAGAGGGCGCGGCACCGCGTCAGCGATTCTTCGCCGGGTACTTTGCCTACGGTGTGCCGATGCCTGCCGATGACGCAGCCGATCGCCTCACCAACGGCTGGTTTCCAGTTGGCGAAGGGCAGGATTATGTCGCACCTGAAATGCATCAGCACGTGATGCCGCTGCGCGACAAGATTACGTTTCTGTCAGGCCTGTCGCATCCGGCAATGCGCAGCACGTCGGCCCATAAGGGGGCAGATTACTTCCTGACCGGTGCAAACATCCTGAAGACCTACGACAAACAATCGATCTCGATCGATCAGCACGTTGCTCAGGCAATCGGCCAGGACACTCGCTTCCCGTCGCTGGTGCTTTCGTCCTTCGGTGGAGTCAACCGTCCGTATCGATCAAGCACGCTTTCGTTCGACCGCAGCGGCCGCCCGATTCCGGCCCAGAATAAGCCTTCAGAAATCTTCCGCCGCATGTTTGGCACGACAACGGAGTCCGAACGGAATGCACTTCAAAGCCGCGGAAGCATCCTCGACGAGATTCTTGGCGAGGCAGAGGATTTGAATCGTCGCCTTGGAGTTGAGGATCGACGCAAGATGGACGAGTATCTGACTTCAGTCCGAGAAGTCGAGCAGATGACAGAACGACAGAAAGCCTGGCAGAACACACCGAAACCGGACGTCGATGCACGCGAACTCGAACTGGATGCCGACATCGGCAGCGCACGCGAGTACCTGACGGTGATGTATGAACTCCTTGCTCTCGCCTTCCAGACCGACTCAACGCGCGTCGCCACGTTTCAAACGGCCTGCGAAGAGGCCGGTGGAACAGACCGCTTCCCGTCGGCAATCGGCCTTGCCGCGTCGTCACACAAGCTTTCGCACGAAAAAAAGAACTACGCGGATGTTGCAAGGTACATCACGTTCTTAAACGAGATGCATGCCGGCTTCCTCAAGCGACTCGACACGATCCAGGAAGGGGAAGGCACTTTGCTGGACAACACTTTCGGGTTCTATGGTTGTGCGACCAGCAAGACGCATCGCGCGATTAACTACCCCGTGATTCTCAGCGGCGGAAAGAATCTGGGATTCCGGCATGGGTCGCATCTGCACTTCGGAGACAATATCCCGATGTCGAACTTGTTTGTGACGATCGCGAATCAATTCGGCAGGCCGACGGACGCGTTCGCCGACAGTACGGGTGACATCACGGAAGTTCTGGGGTAGGTCGTCATCTGCTGCCTCAGAGGACGCAGAAACAAGGGAATCTGCCAACTGATGCCGACGGATTCCCTTTGGATGAGCTTTGGGCTCCCCGTAGGGTCAAAAAACTCGGCCGAAATGAAAACGCCATGAAATACAGTGGGCATGGCGACTTCCGACTCTCTCATTACATTTCTTTGGTTTTACTTTTCGGCACCCGGAATTGACCAAATCTCGGTGTCGAACAGGCCCCCCTCAATGGACTTTTCCGCAAACTGAATACCGGGGTCCGAAAGGGACCAGGTTGTTAACTCCGAGACCCCTGTTAACCAGAGACTCAGAGAGTTTTGACCCGAGATTCCGGGGTGCGGAAGGGACCTTGAGGGTTCCTCTCGGACCCCGGTTGGTCTCTCTCGAAACGGAGAGTCGCGGCGGGCGACTCGATCCGACGCAAATCGTTGCGTGAAAGGCGGAAACGCAAAAACGCCGGGAGGCGAACCTCTCGGCGTTTTCTGTGAACTGGTCTGTACTGCGAGCACGCAGAACAGAAACGAGCTCCCCCGGTAGGACTCGAACCTACGACCCAGCGGTTAACAGCCGCTTGCTCTACCAACTGAGCTACAGGGGAATGTTGTTCAAAGTCGCGGCAGATGGCGCTCGTTTGAAGAGCGGGAATTTATCGGGCGCAATCAGACAGATCAAGCCTGAAGAACGGCGTTCCGCAGCCTGCGGCGCTTTTCCCGGGCCGATTCCCTGATCCGAGCGGATTTGTGGCAATTTCCGCTGATTCAGGCATGGTAGACGGCCGCCATCTGAGATCCTGTATGCCGAGAAAGGTTCGCGCATTCCTGATTTCAACATGACCAGGGGACGTTCCCTGGTCTCATGGTCGTGGGAGGATGCGTGTTTCTGCAACCTCATTCCACAAAACGTAACTGGCAGGCAGAGGGCACAGGGACCGGGCTCACAGGACCCGGCCTGCAGTTGCAGAAATCCTGGCAACAGTCGAGGCGATTACATACCGTCAGGGGCGTCGTTGCAGATGTAGGCCACGTGGCGGCAGTGCAGCAGCATGGACGCGAAGGCTGCGTAGGTGGATGCAAGCACCAGTGCACTCAGGGTGTCCGCAGAAATGGAAGTCACAGCAGGCGTGTGCACAAGCATGAAGCGGACGATCCCCACCAGCAGCGCCAGGATCAACAGACTTTGCGACCAGACGCTGCGGTTCATGTCCGGAAGAACTCTCACAAGTATGAACCCGCACCATGCCAGGGCAGGGACAAGGACGACCGCCTTTCGTGCAGACTCAAGAGGACCTGTCAGTGGTCGCAGGAGATAAGCAACGACATCCGGCAGGACGCTGGCGGAGTCCGTGAGTATCAGGGCTGCTCCTGCAGCAAGGCCGATCGCCAGCCACTTCCACGCTCGATAGTGGCCCTGGAAGTCGGTAGCGCTGCGGGCTCTCAGCCAGCCGACAATGGTTGCCAGTTGTGCGGCCAGTAGCAGCAGGATCCCACTGAATCCATTCATCACAGAAGGTCGTGGAACGCCAGCAGCACCGTACAGAACAACCCACAACAGCGGCAGCCCGGCCAGCAGTGACAGGTGCTTCCAGAGTCGTGGCGAAACGACCTTGCGCAGCAGGCGGGCTTCCTGCTGAGGCAATGAACTGGCTCCTGTCGAAAGAGACGTTATCGGCAACGGTATATCTTCAACGTGATCCGTCCGCGCAAGGCGACGACGTCGTCTCTGTGCCAGGTCCGCTGCACCTGCAAAGCGATTTCCCATCCGTGGATCTCCATTCCGGTCGACCTGACGAAACCACTTACAACTGGCCTCGAGGCTGGTCTACCACTCATGTCTCAAACAGGCAGATTCTGCCGGTGTATGTCGGTTATTCATGTGCGTCCGGAGTGTTGTCTCTTAACTCTTTTCGACGTCGCCGATCAACAAGGTTGAACATCAGGACCTGCACTTCGTTGAACGGCCAAATCTCTTTGTTGAATTGCCGGGATTCGGGACATACCGGACCGGCTCGCTGACACTGCGCGCCGTAACAACCGCCCCATTTTGCGCCGATTGTTTTTCTGCGACGCATCGAGCAAGATAGTTGTGTGTGGCCGACTGTGCCGCATCGCCTGCCTCCCCTGCCAGGACAGTCTGTCATGCATCGCTTTGTTCTCATTGTTCTTCTGGCTGCCGGTCCCCTGGTGGCAGACGAATACCGTGTCACTCGGGACCTGCAGGTTCTGTACGATTTCGACAAAGTGGAGTCGGGTGAAATTGCAGATCGATCGGGAGTTGGAAAGGCAATCCCACTCACCATCAAAGACGCAGACAATGTTCGTCTGGCGGACGGTCGCCTGCAGATCGTGAAACCGACGCTGATCGAGAGCAGGGAAGCGCCGACTCGACTGACTCGGGCCATCAAGCGATCGGGCTCACTCACTCTGGAGGCATGGATTGCCACTCAGAATACCAGGCAGGAGGGACCGGCTCGTGTCGTCACGATTTCTCAGGACTCAACCAATCGCAACCTGACACTGGGGCAGGAGTTTGCTGCATGGGACGTGAGGCTGCGAACAACAAAAACCAATTCAAACGGCATTCCGTCACTACAGGCACCAAAGAACAGCGTGCAGACGCGGATGACTCACCTCGTGTACACACATGCAAAAAATGGAGTCACCAGAATCTACCTCGACGGAAAGAAGGTGGCCGAGCGTCAGGTGGGCGGCAACCTTTCTGCGTGGGGGGATGACTACAGGATTGGAATAGGAAACGAACTCTCGGGCGACCGAGTATGGCTGGGAACGATTGACCTTGTGGCAATATTCAGCCGTGACCTGTCCGCAGCAGAAGTTCAGCAGAACTTTGCCGCTGGCCCGTCAGGGC
>CAJWGB010000371.1 GCA_913031625.1 uncultured Planctomycetaceae bacterium
TTCAAATCTCAGCGTGTCAACCTGCACGGGGTGGGCAGTGTGATCGAGATTCGATCGGGCAGCCAGTATCAGGCCCAGGTGATCACCGGTCCAAAGATCCACATTGGTCTTGGATCTGCCAAAACTGTGGACACCATTCGGATCATCTGGACAGACGGTGTGCCTCAACACATCAATGTCCCCAGACTGCTGAACGCCAGGTATGTGGTTCTGGCTCCTCAGATCCTTTCTGGTTCCTGTCCTTACCTTTACACGTGGACGGGAGAACGGTTTGAATTCTTCAGCGACTGCCTGTGGGCTGCTCCGCTGGGACTTGTGCAGGCGAATGGAGAACTGACACCAACACGTGAGTGGGAGCACCTGCTGATTCCAGGCAGAGCCCTCGTGGAGAAAGACGGGCAATACGTCATCCAGATCACGGAAGAGCTGCATGAGATCGCCTACTTCGATCACGTGGAACTGGTGGCGATCGATCACCCCAAAGGCACCGAAGTCTTTACAAACGAAAAAGTGGGTCCCCCGTCACTTGCCGAGCATCGGGTCCACACTGTGAAGCAACCAAGGTGGCCGGCCAGCATTACTGACGGCCGCGGCAACGACCTGCTGCCTGGTCTGAAGCATATTGACGGCGAATACGTGCAGGCCTTTGAGAGTCGCATCATGCAGGGTCTGACTGACAGCTGGACAATGGAATTCGACCTCGGATCACTGAAAGATCCTCAGGATGTCCGACTCTTCCTGACCGGATGGGTCTTTCCAACGGATACATCGCTCAACGAGGGCATTCGGCAAAATCCTGACCTTGCCCCTCCTGCACCTCCCTCCATTCAGGTCCCTGACGAAAATGGTGGATGGAAGACAGTGCGTCCATTCATTGGGTTTCCCAGCGGGAAGACCAAAGCCATGGTTGTTGATCTGTCCGGAATAGTGAGCGCCAGCAATTCGCGGTTTCGAATGAGTTCCAGTATGGAGCTCTACTGGGATCAGGCATTTTACACCATCAATGAAGGTGACGCGCCGGTGGAAGCTCAGTCATGTGAACTCCAGAGCACTCATCTGCACTATCGAGGCTTCAGTCGTCGCATGTACAGTGATCAGGCCCTGTTTCGAAATGGCCGTGCTCCGGAGAGCTACGACTATTCTTCCGTCAGAACCGAACAGATGTGGTCACCCATTTCCGGACCGTTCACACGGTACGGTAATGTGGATCCCCTGCTGCTCGCACACGATGACCAACTGGTCGTCATGGGGCCCGGAGATGAACTGACCGTTAGGTTTGCCGTTCCCGCACAGCCTGTACCGGAAGGATGGGAACGTGACTTTGTGTTGAGAAATGTGGGTTATGACAAGGATGCCAATCTGAACACGATCTACGGGCAGTCCTCACAGCCGCTTCCGTTTCGCGCCATGTCGCAATACCCGTTCGCTCCGCAGGATCAGGCACCGGATTCGGATGAGTATCGGGAATACATTGAGCAGTGGCAGACGCGTGAGTATCCTGCAAAGCCGTTTTGGAATACCGTCCGAAGAGCCGCATTGCAGCAGTAGGTTCCCTCAACCATCCGAAATGCCACAGTCACAGTTTTGAACAATCAGGACCACCGTCCTTATGAAAACACTCTCTTCAGTATTGTTGACCGTTGTCGCAGTTGTGCACGCTTCCGCCACTCAGGCTCAGGAAGCTCCCACATCTTTCCTCTACCCGCTGGCAGTGACATCAACCAGTGATGGAACTGTTTATGTAGCGGATCGGCAACTCCCGGGGATCTGGAAGATCTCAGATGGAGAGGCTTCGATCTATTTCCAGGCATCAAAGAAGTTTCGCACTCCGCTGAATGCTGTTCGGTGCCTGGCAATTGACCATGAAGGAAAACTCCTGGCAGGAGACTCAGCGACCCGTGACGTGTACCGGTTTGATGATGAAGCGAAGCCTCAGCCACTGACGTCCGGGCACATTGGAATTCCGATGGCGATTGCTGTCGCCGGGGACGGCACAATTTACACGGCTGACCTCGAACTGCATCGCATCTGGAAGATGCCGGCGGCTGGCAGTAAAGAGCCGGAGGAATACGCTGTCATCAACTCTCCAAGAGGTCTCGCCCTCGAGGACGATGGTGTTCTGTGGGTCCTGTCGACATCCAGTAAGAACGGGCAGATCCAGAAAGTTACAGGCGCTGGCAGGATCGAGCAGTTCATTAAGGGACACCCATTCAAACTGCCCCACAACATCGTGCGAACAAATGACGGCAGCATTTTCGTGACCGACAACTATGGGCACGGCGTCTGGAAGGTAACGGCTGACGGCACAAAGGAAAAATGGATCGAAGGCAAACCACTTGACCGACCAGTTGGTTTGTGTGCTCATGGAGAGAATCTCCTGATCGCTGACCCTCATATTCGCACGATCTTCTCACTGGCACCCGATAAATCGCTGACTGTGTTCTCAGGGCCTCAGAAACAGCCTTGAGCCGCAGAGAGGCCATCCGGTTTAGGGACCCGATTCAGACCCGATCAATACTTCCGGCGGGGCCTCGACAGCCGCGATCCGGGAAATAGAAAACCACGGGCCGGGTGACTAAAATGCTGTGCCAGCTTACTGCTGGTGGGCCGCCCGCCCGCCGTATTTAACCATCACCGCTTGTTCCGCCCGGAGCCATCATGTCTCGTTTTTTTCTTGCTTTGATTTCCACAGCTGTGCTGTTCAGCCCTGTTTCCGCTGACGAAAAGTCGGAAAAGGCTCCTGACAAATTCCGAGTCAAGGTCACAACGAGCAAGGGTGACTTCATTATCGAAGTCACACGGGAATGGGCTCCTCTGGGCGCCGACCGATTCCATGAACTTGTGAAGAAAGAGTTCTACAAGGAAGCTCGGTTCTTCCGCGTTCTGCCTGGCTTTGTTGCTCAGTTCGGCATGCACGCTGATCCCAAAATCCACAGCCAGTGGGTCAATAAGAAGATCAAAGATGACCCAAAGGTTGCCGGTGTCTCCAACAAGAAGGGCTACCTGACTTATGCTCACGCCGGTCCGGGAACTCGAACGACGCAACTGTTTATCAACTACGGTGACAACGCACGTCTTGATGACCTGGGATTCCCTCCGTTTGGACGCGTAATCAAAGGGATGGAAGTTGTTGAGGCAATCAACGCCGAGTACCGGCAGGATCCTGACCAGGGACAGATTCGCAGCAAAGGAAACGCGTATCTGAAAGAGAACTTCCCTAACCTTGATTACATCAAGGAAATGAAGATTGTCAAAGAGTAGGTTGCGCTGCCCGCTGGCGTAAGACTGCTGAAGGGAAGCAATGCCGTCTGTACCAACGAGAATTGATGGTCCGGTCGCCGTGATAGGCGACGTCCATGGCCAAACAGACAAGCTTCGGCGCGTGATCGAGAAGCTCTCGCGCGTGCCGAATATTTCCGATCGCTGGATCGTGTTCATTGGTGATCTGGTCGACCGCGGTCCGGACCCTAAAGGGGCCATTGATCTGTATTGCGAGCTGGCGTCCAACCACAAGAAACTCACGTGGGTCTGCGGCAATCATGAGCTCGCAATGGCCGGTTCACTGGGGCTGTTTGAAGTCCCTGATTTTGTGGACTGGCCCGGTCGATGGCTGGTGAACTACGGCGCCGAAACCACATTCAGCTCGTATGACGTGCCGTTCAGCGATCTTGCCGGCCTGCGCGACGCACTGCCCGAGCAGCACAGGACATTGCTCGCTGACCTCCCGTGGAGTGTCGAACACGGCCACTATCTGTTTGTCCATGCGGGCCTCGACAATAATCTGCCGTTCCAGATGCAGATCAATATTCTGCGCCAGCGAGACTACTCACTCGCGCATCCACAATGGCTGTACGACAAATCATTCGTTCACGGAGCAGCCGCTCCGGATTGCCCGGTGACCGTCGTGGTTGGACACACTCCACTGCCACAGGTCCGGTTTGGTGATCGAATCATCGGAACCGACACAACCGGTGGCGTGCAGGGAGAACTGAGCTGCGTACTTCTGCCTGAAAACGAAGTGATCACATCTGCCGTCGACCTGCCAGACGCATTTCCCGGACAGCCCCGGGGCCCTCACGGGCAACCGCCCCCCGGCTCCCCTCCCGCTCCACCACGACCATGGTGGAAGTTCTGGTAGACACAAGGATCTGCCCTGTTAAGGATCGCTATGCAAAACGGCCGTTTACCACTCGTTGGATTACTTCTGTCCGGTTTCCTTCACGCCTCTGCCGATGCTCAGGAGCTGACGCACGGATTCGCAGACTCAGACGGAGTGAAGATTCATTACGTTTCGGCTGGAAAAGGGCCGTTGCTGGTGATGATTCACGGGTTTCCGGACTATTGGTATTCCTGGAGAAAGCAGATCCCCGAACTGGCCAGGCACTACCAGGTAGTGGCCATCGACCAACGCGGATACAACAAGAGTGACCACCCGAAGGGTGTGGACAGTTATCGTATGGACAAACTCACAGGCGACGTCCGGGCCGTGATTCGACATTTTGAACAGGACAGCGCCGTCATAGTGGGACATGACTGGGGAGGTGCCGTGGCATGGACGTTCGCCATGCAGTATCCAGAGATGACAGATCGACTCGTGATCCTGAACCTGCCGCACCTGCACGGACTGCAGCGTGAACTGGCCACAAATCCGGATCAACAGAAGGCATCTGCCTACGCGCGTTTTTTTCAGACGCCCGAAGCGGCCAAAACTCTGACAGCAGAAGGACTGACATTCTGGGTGAAGGATGAAGATGCCAAAGCAAAGTACGTCGAGGCATTCAGGAGGTCTTCGTTTGAAGGCATGCTGAACTATTACAAAGCCAACTATCCTCGAGAGCCGTATCAGCAACCAGAAGGCAAGCCTGTCAAAGTGAAATGCCCCGTACTGTTGATTCACGGGCTTAAGGATACGGCGTTGCTGCCGGGAGCACTGAGTGGCACCTGGAACTGGGTCGAGAAGGACCTGACACTCGTGACCCTTCCCAACGCCGGACACTTCGTGCAGCAGGATGAAGCGGAAACAGTGACGCGCACAATGGCGGGCTGGTTGTCAGATCGCAGATAGCAGCCCGCCGCCTCAGCCGCAGGCGCAGTCGACCAGCTCGACGACGCGAACATCGATAACGGCG
>CAJWGB010000372.1 GCA_913031625.1 uncultured Planctomycetaceae bacterium
GCGCGACGTCCAGCCAGTGACGCCCCCAGCGTTCTCCGTACCCAGGCCTCGAAAGCAACTCTTCTACAATTGCGGAATAGGCATCCTCAGATGGATCTTTAACGAATCGCTTCAACTCGTCTGGCGTCGGAGGCAGCCCCGTCAGGTCGTAGTAGAGCCTGCGAATCAAAGACCCGGATTCGGCATCCGGTGCGGGAATCAGGCCCTCCTCTTCCAATTTCGCAAGAATGAACGCATCCACCAAAGACCGGCCCCATGTACGATCTTGAACCTGCGGCGGTTCTTCTTCAGCCAAAGGTCGCAACGCCCAATACTTGCGTGCAGCTTCATAATCGATTGCTGTATGAGTGACGGACGACTCCCCCCCGCGAGGGTCAACCGCACCTCGGCGCACCCATTCCTCCAGCACCCGAATCTCCGCGTCCGGCAGCTTTGATTCGGGAGGCATCTGCAGTCCCTCTTCGACATACCGGATTGAAGTAATCAGCAGACTCTCGTCCGGCTTGCCGGGAGTAATCGCCATTCCCGAATCGCCGCCTGACTGCCAACCTGATCGGCGGTCCAGCCAGAGGCCTCCACTTCTCTCTTCAGCCTGCTCTGAATGGCACTCGTAACACCGCTTCACAAGGATTGGGCGTACATGCTTCTCAAACCATTCAACCTCTTCCGCTGGTGGCTCGTCAGCCATCAACGCGGTCGAAGCAATCAGAACTAGCAGGCCTGTTTTCATTCCGGAGTCACGAGACTATTCGAATACGAATTTCAAAGTTTGTACCACGTAATCCACACTCAAATATAGTACCAGCCGCCGGGCATCTGCTGTAACCAATTAATTACGGAGCAACACAGATCGGCTTTCTGACGACTCCTCGTGTGCGAAAATGACTATTCACCAGGGAGATCTCCGAGTATCACGGAGCTCTCCAGTCGGTCGAGTACTGACAGCTGCATCAGGGTGTAGAATTCACTGTCGCCTGACCAAGGTTCAGCACAACCTTCGTCTTACTGGCAACCTCACCGGAATAAAACCATGCCGGCTTGAGCCGTGACTCTGAATAGAGCTTTGCCTGATCAAAGAAGTGTGGTGAACGCGGTCGACCACTGGCCCCAAAAGGAACGAGACTCGCGCAGTTCACCTTCCCGGTAAACTCAACAACCGACAGATAGGACGGGCCGACAAGAGCAAAACGTCGCGGCCGAACGATTGGGATTTCGGGCGATGAATAGACCGTGTTTATGATTCCCAATGGACCAGGAGTTCCAGCGCACGGAATGCTGGGCAGCAGCGTATTGAGGGAGAAGGCGGCGGACTTTGTGTCGGGCTGGTTTTTGATTCTCTGCAGCCGATGCGTCTCCCCCCATTGGGGCTTCCATGTCCCGTAGACCCCGGCCACATGTTTCTGTGCCTTCTTCAGTGCCTGAAACCATGTGCTGCGATCTCGGTACTCGCGCTTGAGCGTCTCCGCCGGATAGCCCACGCCGAACAGCTCTTCATACCACGCCACAACAACCGCAGTCCGGGTACACTCCACCGAGGAACGATAATCCCACTCAGACAGATGCTTCCAGCATTCCGAGATCTCGGCAGCCAGACCTGCATTCGTCCTCCCCAGGACTCTGAACTCATCCTGCAGTGCCGGGATCTCAGTCATTGCCCAGTACAGGCGTGAATCAAATGCCAGCGTCTGCAGGTCGTCAAAGGTGAGGTGCTTCGCCTGCGAGAGAATCCAGCGAGACATCTTCGAACGCCTCAGATCCTTATCTGCATCTTCAAGCATGTATGCCGGAAACTGCTTTCTGTCTGGATTATCTTTCTCGACGTCGCAGGTCGTGAACGGACTGGAATTGCAGCTCTGCACGTAGCCGCATGACGGATTCAAAACCTGCGGGAGTTCATCGAAGGAATGAATCCCCTTCCAGTCAGCTTCGGGCAGGCTGCCATCCACTGGATGTGTCCAGTCAAACTGAGGATCACGCCGTGGAATCGTTCCGTTAAAGGCGTAGAAGATATTCCCCGCCCTGTCAGCATAGACCACATTGAACAACGGAATCGCGCAGTGCCTGATCGCTTTTCGCCATTGCTGATAGTCTTTGGCCAGCACCATTCCGAGCGCCTGGTCAACCCGCGAAAGATCAAAGATACCGGCGACCTGAGCGGCAATCAGGTGGTCTCCGTCGCGTCGCACAATTGAGCCATGATGCGTCCTCCGAAAGGTATAGGCGTTGTCCGTCACGACCTTCCCTTCACGCACACCAATATTCTCCACCCACTGTTCTGCCGTCCGCCATCCACCGTCATAACGGTACTTGAGAGGATCAGTGGGGTGATCAAAGCGCACCCGCCAGGCGTCCGCATTGTCCGGTTCGTTGACAGTGTACGTCCAACCGAGAAATTCATTGTGCCCGATTGTCGGAAACGGGTTCCCGTAGAAGCAGCCGCCCGAGAAATTCAGACCTTCTCCACTGCTCAAATGGGCCTCATAGAACTGCCCCATTCCATACCATGGCTGGTGTGGATTCACGAACAGCATCGCTGCACCGGACTCTGTGCGTGAACCGGAGATCGCCCAGGCGTTGGAACCGATGGCTTCCCGAAGCGCAAGGTCTAAATCCGACACCTCGGCAGGGTCCGCGTCCCATGCATTGCGAATAGTGCCGGGTTGGTGCAAAGCCGCAACCTCACCGGCCTTCCGTTCCACAGGCTTGCCCGCGTGTGCCCTTCCATAGACAAAGTGCAGCAACATGTGACGATCCATGGCAATCACGTACCACGGTTCGAAGTGGTCAATCAGGCGTGGCTTTTCTTTGGGGTGAGTCTGCAGGTAGTGGTTCACTCCTGCCGCAAACGCGGCCGCCATGGCCTGATGCTCTGGTTTCAGCTCATTGAAGTCGTTGCGAGATCGACTGGCAATCTGAAAACTGCGGTTCAGAATATCAGACCGGAGACCTGCCTGCCCCTTAACCTCAGCGTAGCGCCCCAGGGCCTGCAGGCAGGTGTCTTCCAATTGAAAGAAATAATCTTCGGCCTGGGCATACCCCATCCCGAAGAACGCATCAGCATGCGTTCTTCCATGGATGTGCGGCACGCCCCACTGATCCCGGCGCACAATAACGTTTGCCGGATCTGCCCCCAGAGCCGCAGCTCCGCAGAGACAAAGACCCGCGATTCGGGCAACTGATTTAATGGGCTGCATAGCACGTCCCACGCGTTGGACTGTTAGCCAATTCCTTCCGGAAGGAAATACTCCGGCTCCATACCGGGAATCCATTTGATATTGCAACCGAGCCCGGGCTTCTGGTCGGCAGAAACTTCTTCACCGTTTAGCACAGCGTCTGCGGCCGCTCGCAGGTCTTCCCCGGTGACTTCTACCTCGTTTCCGGGCCGGCTGCTGTCGAACTGCCCCCGATAAACGAGTGCATGATCTGCGTCAAACAGAAAGAAGTCCGGAGTGCAGGCTGCTCGATAAGCCTTCGCCACCGATTGATCCGCGTCGAAAAGATAAGCAAACGTGTAGCCAGCTGAAGCAACTTCTTCCTTCATCGCCTCTGGTCCATCCTGTGGATACTTTTCGACGTCATTGGAACTCACCCCAACAATCGCGAGCCCTTTGGCACCGTATTCCGTACCAAAGGCAGCCAGAGCTTCCCGCAAGTGAACAACAAACGGGCAGTGATTGCACATAAAAATGACGAGCAGCGGCTTGCCTGCAAAATCGGCCCGACTCACAGTCGTGCCGTCGACGTTTTGAAGTGAAAATTCGGGAGCCTGTGTGCCCAGAGGCAACATTGTGCTGGCCGTCTTGACCATGAGATATTCCTATGTCGGGATGTATGAGAGGAACCAGGGAAACTGAGACGTCAGGCAGGAGCAACACGCTCCAGCAATGGCTCGATGATGACTTCGGGAACAAATTCCTTCAATCGATCACGGACGTTTCCCTGCGCCATTCGTGCAACCTGTTTGATCAGCGAGCTGGAAACGTGGCTGTACCGTTCGCTCGACATCAGGAAGACGGACTCGATTTCGTCATCCAGAACGCGATTCGCGAGCGACATCGTGAACTCGGCGTCGATGTCCGTCAGACTTCGGACACCTCGAAGTAAAATGCGACTGCCACAGCGGCGGACAAACTCAACCGCCAGACCCTCAAAGGTGCAGACGGAAACGTTGGGAAGAGTGCTGACCGCCGCCGTGCACAGCGAAACACGGGTGTCGGAATCGAACAGTGGCTGTTTTTCCGGATTGATTCCGATCCCGACAGTGACGTGGGAAAAAATGCGGCTTCCGCGCGTGATGATATCCAGATGGCCAAGAGTCAGCGGGTCAAAACTGCCAACATAGACGGCGTGCGAATCGCGATCGTCGTGCGTCATTGCGATGGTCCAGCAACATTAGAACGGGGATTTGATTCTCGACAACCCGCGCGGCCTGGCAAACGCCTGACTGCGTCAGGTGTTATTTTGGCAGGATTTTGACGAGACGCCATCCTAACGCGATGAAAGGATGCCCCCTAAGTTATTACGACAAAAGAGTTTGCATAGAGACCGAAGGAGATTCAAATTTTCATCAGTCTCGGCACGGTCTGTGCTACTGAACGTTGTATGCACGTGTGCTGGCCACTGGAGTAGAACGATGCCTGTCTTTCGATGGGGACAAAACTGGGATCCTTTTCGGGACCTTGAACGAGAGGTCGACCGACTTCTGCAGGGAATGAACATGTCCCTGCAGGGACGATCGAATCGTCGATTCCCACTCATCAATCTCCGGGATCTGGGCGCAGAATTTCTGCTGACCGCTGAGATCCCGGGTGTCGATTCGGGCAGCATTGAAGTAACGGTTTCAGGTGGCGTGTTAACCATCCGAGGAACACGCGAATCACCTCCGGAAGCACGCGAAGACACGTTTCGTCGACAGGAGCGGTTTCAGGGAGCATGGCAGCGCAGCGTCCAGTTGCCTGACCGAATCGATGAGGCCGAAATGAAGGCGGACTACACAGCAGGCATTCTGCGAATCACTTTGCCAAGATCGCAGGACACAATATCAAGGACGATTCCAGTTACAGAAGGGCCTGCATCATGAGTGAGCCCACCGAACAGAATTTTTCAATTTCAAAACCTGAACC
>CAJWGB010000373.1 GCA_913031625.1 uncultured Planctomycetaceae bacterium
AGCGAATTGCAGAGCTTGAGCGTGAGATTGAACAACTCAAGGCACAACGCGTTACTGCTCAGGTCATGGCCGAGCTGCCTGAGCCTAGGAAGACGCATATTCATCGACGCGGAAACTTTGAAGACCCCGGCGTGGAAGTGACGGCGGGGATTCCCAATGTCATCAATGTGTCTGTGCCGGACAAAGTAGATCGTTTGAGTTTCGCTCATTCGCTGGTCCATTCGAAGCACCCGCTCACAGCGCGGGTCGCGGTAAATCGTCTTTGGGCGCACTATTTTGGACGCGGGCTCGTAGGAACCACGGATGATTTTGGAGTTCGCGGTGAGCTGCCCTCTCATCCGGAGCTGCTGGACTGGCTGGCGTTGGAGTTGATTTCCAGTGATTGGAATCTTCGACACATCGAGACGCTGATTCTTGGTTCAGCCGCATATCAGCAAAGTTCTGTGCGGCGTCCTGAACTGATCAAATCTGACCCTGAAAATCGACTTATCGCACGAATGTCGCGCCGCCGAATGGCAGCTGAACAGATCCGGGACCAGGCCCTCGCGGCTGCCGGAATACTCAACCGGAAGATCGGAGGTGCAAGCGTGTTCCCTCCGCAGCCTGAAGGAGTTGGACAGTTTCGGGACGCCACCGCTGGCGTTTGGAACAACAGCGGTGGGGCGGATCAGTACCGCCGATCGATGTACACGTTCTGGCAGCGTATGTCGCCATATCCTTCGATGGTGATTTTTGATGCACCGAGTCGCGAACGTTGTGAAGCACAGCGAAGCCGGACTAATACACCGTTGCAGGCACTGGTGACACTGAATGATCCACACTTTGTGGACATTGCCCGTCAGTTTGCAGATCGGATTCGTGAACACTCGGACTCGAAAGAGCAGCAGATTGAATTTGCATTTCGGTGCCTGCTGGCGCGCTCACCAACGGAACGTGAGGTTCGACTCTTCAGGCAGAGGTTGCAGCAGGGAGAGGACCTCAGCCAGGTTGATGCCTGGTTCCTGCTGGCTCAGGTGTTGCTGAATCTTGATGAAACTCTGACGAGAGAATGATGTGTCGTCCGAAACTCTAGATCCCCGGACGCCGGCCAGACGCCGCACGTTTTTGATGGGCGCCGCGTCAGCACCAGCGATCGCTGCACTCAGCTCTCTCAGCGCAGCGGACGATCAGTTGCCGCATGCGGCTGCGCCCGCAAAATATGTGATCTATTTATTCATGTCGGGAGGTCCGTCTCACGTAGATACGTTCGACCACAAACCTGAACTGCAGCGCCGGCACGGTGAACCCATTCCGGAATCGTTTCTGGACGATGTCCACTTTGCCATGATCCCGGCAACGACGAGACAGCCACGTCTGCAGGGTAGCCCGTTCCGCTTTCAACAATGCGGAGAGTCCGGGCTGATGGTGTCAGAATTGTTTCCGCAGACAGCTGGAGTGGTTGACCAAATCGCTGTCGTCCGGTCGGTGCACAGCCGCGTGTTTAATCACGACCCTGCTGTGAACCTGTTGAATACAGGTGACTCCCGTGTAGGTCGTCCGACAATGGGAGCATGGGTGAGTTACGGCCTTGGCAATCCTTCAAAACAGTTTCCGTCCTATATCGTGATGACGTCCGGTCAGAAGCGGCAGCCGCTCCTGACGAGTTACTGGTCCAGCGGCTTTCTCCCGACACAACACCAGGGTGTGGAACTTCGGAGATCGGGAGATCCGATTTTATTCCTGAGCAGTCCGGAAGGGGTGAATCATCAACAGCGCATGCAGCAGCTGGACATGATTCGGCAGCTCAATCAGCAGCGTTACGAGCAGACGCTGGATCCGGAAATCCTGACGCGGATTAAGCAGTACGAGATCGCGTGCAGACTGCAGACAGCTGCCCCAAAGCTGATCAATCTTTCGTCTGAAACGAAGGCGACTCTCACGTCGTACGGAGCAGACCCTCAGAAGCCTTCGTTTGCCCGGAACTGTCTTCTTGCGAGACGCATGGTTGAATCCGGAGTTCGCTTTATTCAACTTTACGATATGGGGTGGGATTCACACGATTCTCTTGAGGCGTCGCACCGGCGACAGTGTGATGCCGTGGATCGGCCCATTGCGGCTCTCATTCGTGATCTTGAGCAGCGAGGACTGCTTGAAGAGACACTGGTGGTTTGGGGAGGTGAATTTGGACGCACACCGGTGATCCAGGGCAGTGGAACTGCCTGGGGGCGTGACCATCATCCTCACGGATTTTCAATGTGGATGGCTGGTGGCGGAATCCGTGGGGGAGTCGTCCACGGGCAGACCGATGAGTTTGGTTTTCATGCCGTTCAGGATCGAGTTGACGTGCACGATATCCACGCCACTGTCTTGCATGCACTTGGCATTGACCATACCAAACTGACATATCGGCACCAGGGCCGTGATTTCCGTCTGACTGACACCGGCGGCCGTGTGATTCCCGAATTGTTGTCTGCCCCTCAGGGTGTCCTCTAACCTGTTTTTATCAAACAGGTTACGGGAAACTGATTGAAGGGGCGTCGCAATGCAGGCAGTCAGAAAGACCTCAATCGGCGGTGGACTGGCGGAATCAGCGATTTGGTCGCCAAAAAAACGGGTTTCCGACGAATTACCGGGGCAAATCTCTGGTCGCTGCAGATCTCATTGATCGGTTCCGATATCGGTCGTAGACTGAACGAACCGCAAAGATTGAGAATTCCTCTATTTTCCCGCGGCGAAAGTCGCCTGGGAGGATGAATTATGCCGGAAGCTCCAAAGTCCACTTCTCTGCTCTCACGAGTCCAGAGTCGCCTCAAAGTCAACTCGCTGGCACGCGCTCTGTTCGTGTCCGGACTGGTTGTCGTCGGTGTTTCTTTTGCCGTGCTCCTTGTGATACGGCTTATGGGACTCGTCCCGCAGTCGCAGGAGAATCCGCTGTGGCTGCTGTCGATTCCGGGTCTGATGATCGTCAGCGCGTTGCTGTTTCACCGACGGGTGGGGCAACAATCAGCTGCTCGCGCAGTCGATAGTCACGCGCGAACAAAGGACCTCTTTCTGACACTGTCCTCGCTCCATACATCTGCCGGTGAGTACCAGCCGCTGGTGACTCAATCTGCAGAAGACAAAGCAGATCAGATTCATCCGACTGAAGTCGTACCGTTTCAGTTTGCTCAGCGGCTGCTTGTGATGGTCGGAGTTGTGGGTGTGTTCGCTGTGACAGCAGTCTTCCTTCCGCAGTTTGATCCGCTGGGGCGTGTCGAAGCTGCAGCGAAGACAGAAAACCAGCAGAAGGAAATGGAATCGATCAGGAAGACCAACAAAGAACGTGCCAAGGCGCTCACGAAGAAGAAGATTGCTGCAACTGAATCAAAGAAGATGATCGAAGAGCGGATCGAGAAGCTCAAGAAAGACTTCAGAACGATGAAGCCCGACAAGAAGCAGGCGAACACTCGCGTGCTTGGCGAACATCGAATGGACCTGTCCGAGAAGTGGCTGACAGCGGCCGCCAGCGAGCAGTTTCGTCGGATGCTGAAGACGCCAATGAGCGGCAGTATGGCTCAGAGTGCTCGTAAGCAGAAAATGAACGAGTGGATGGAAGAACTGAAGGAAGGCAAAGCTGACAAGCTAAAAGAGCAGCTCAAACAGGCCGCTGAAACTGCTAAACAAATGGCAGAGGCTGAGACTCCGGCAGAGAAAAGAGAACTTGCCAACAAGTTGCAGGAACAGCTTCAGGATCTGCAGAAGTTTGCTCGTGACAAGGCCGGCTCCAAAGAACTTAACGATGCTTTGAAGAAGGCAATGACGGCTCTGAAAGCCGCGAAGGAAAACAACGGGGAAGAGGCAACCGCAGAGCAGAAGAAACTGGCGAAGAAAGCCATGGAAGCTCTGAAGGATTCTTTGAAGCTGTCTGAGCAGGAGATGCAACAGCTCGAAGATGCCGCAAAGGAAATGAAGCGTCTTGATGAAGCACTGGAGACACTTCGCCAGGCCGAAAAACTCAACGCTCAGAATCAACTGGACGGCGGCAAGTGTGATCAGTGCGAATCGCTGGAGGACTACAAAGAGCTTTACTCGCAGTTGATGCAGGAAGGGCAGGGCGCCAGCGACCAGGAAAAGGATGTGAATGAAGGTGGCGAAGGGCAGGGCCGCGGAGGAGCTTCTTCTGAAGACGACACCGAACCCGAAGGCTATGTCGATGAACAGGAGCACCCTCAGGTGGCGGAAGGTCGTATTCTGCTGTCAATGAAGACCAAAGACTATGCTGAGAACGAAGAGGTTGACCCGAACGAATATCGTAAGTACGCCGAAGCCCAGCAGCGTCTGAAGGGAGCCGTTCAGTCAGCCATTGAAACCGAGGACATCCCACCGCAATACGTCGATGGTATCAAGGGTTATTTCGACAAGCTGGAGAAGGCGGACCCAACTCCAAAGAAGTAGGCATGAGTGTTTCTGACGAGCGACACCGGAAGATTCAGGCTCTCGAAAAACACCAGGACCGTTGGCTTCTGGCAGTCATATCGATGGCTGCACTGTCAATTGCCCTTGTCGGTGGAGGCTGGGCGTACGGTTCTTCACTACTGGCAATTGCGGACTACGAACCGCGTGAGGGTGACGTAATCTTCCAGTCGCTCCCCCGGAACGCAGTTGTGAATGCCATCGAAGGGGCGACCGAATCCCCCTATTCGCATTGTGGAATTGTTGCGAAGCAGAATGGTAAATGGGTCTGTCTGGAAGCATTGCATGGCGTGGAGGTAACTCCAATCAGTCAGTTTCTCCTGCGTGGTCGCAGACAGGGATTCGCGGTCTGTCGTTTTCGGAAAGAACACCAGAAGCACATCCCTGAGATACTGAAGGCGGCACGTGAAATGCTCGGCCGCCCTTATGACAGCCGGTATCGCATGGATGACGAGAAGATCTACTGCAGCGAGCTGATCTGGAAAGCGTATAAGAAGGTTACTCGATCGGAGCTGGGAAAACCGGTCGCCCTGCAGACGCTTAAGTGGGGACCATATCGGCCCGTGATTGAAGCCCTTGAAGGTGGCCCGGTGCCTCTTAACCGCATGATGATCACGCCGGCAGACATGGCGCGAGCAAAACAGCTGAAG
>CAJWGB010000374.1 GCA_913031625.1 uncultured Planctomycetaceae bacterium
TTGGCATGTTCTGCCAGTCGTGCGGGGTCATCTCCGAATGAGTACCGTGTCTTCGCCCCCGCCCGTGCTGCATATTCCCATTCTGCTTCAGTTGGAAGTGCATATTCATACTGGTCCGAAAGTCGTCCTGCTTTTCGCTCTTCCGCATTAAGCGTTTTCAGGACCTTGGGGATGTCGCGAAAACTGTATTTCCCCAATGCGTGAAGTTTGTGATTTCCTGGACTGCCACGGAGGTCTGCACGCCCGAGTTTCTGTCCACGACTCCATTCGTATTTCATCAGCCAGAAACCCTGGTCAATCTTTTGCTGTTCGCCCTGTGCATCAAGGAAAGTGCCGGGCTCACACCACCGAAATACCATTCCTCGATGGTTAACCCATTCGTCTCCAATTCTGTTGCCTGCGGTAAACCGATCGGGTGGACTGACCGCTGTTGCCGGGGCACCGCTGATAATCCGGTCCAGTTCCTGAATCAGGCCTGTTGTTGTTCCTGTCAGGACCTCAGTGGTGTCATCTGCTTCGCTGTCAGCAGGATCGACCGTAATACCTGCGTCGATGAGAATCAGTTGACGGGAACTTCCTCCGCGAGTCTGCAGCGTTGTGATTGCTGACGAGATCGCGTGTTGCTTTCGGCCATCCACTGCAAGAAACCCCAGGTCTTCGCTCAGTCGCCCCTGAAAGTAGATCACTGCTGTGGAATGGGTGGGAGTTCTTGAAGCAAAACCCTCGATCGGATTTCGAAACCCGTGGTCGTCCGCGATGTTCTCGAGGACTTCACAGCGAAACCCCCGCGTCTCCAGCGCCCCCCGCACTCGTAGCGTTTGTGGCTCTGCAACTGGCTGATCTTTGTAGGCTGTGTTGGCAATGATCAACGCAACCCGGTGTTCAGCGCACGCGGTACTGAGGGTTGCAAGCAGGAGCAACAATCGAATCGACGGCCGCATCAGACCAGGATCTCCGTCAGTGGCCCGCTTTGATCAAGATCACCAAGGCCACTGTCTGCAATGCCAAATTGTTTACGCCGTTCGCCGACTGCACTCAGCAACGACAGATAGAGGTTGGCAATAGTGCGATGCCCGGGGTTGCCATAGTCAGGGAAACCGAGATAACGATTCCCGAGTTTCAATCGGCCACCAAGGTCGCCGATCAAAATGAAGGGCCATTCCTGGCAGCCCGGATGGTGACTGTCCGCAGCGTCCGACGTGTACACGATGAGTGTGTTGTCGAGCATCGAGCCGTTTCCTTCCGGAATGGACTCCAGCGTTCGAATCAGCTCTGCGAGTTTGCTGAGGCACGTCCTGCGAATCAAGGCATGGCAAAGACTCGATGGCATACCGGCAGCACTGCCACCATGTCCAATCCCGTGTCCAGGGATGAAACCGTTGCCGCGACCTACTTCACTGGCATCACACGAGATTCCGACTCGGTCAGGACCTGCGTTTGCTGAGATCGTAAGCACGTTGGTCAAACCGGAGATTAATGTTCCCGCGGCAATGTCGAAGTGGGCTTCCAGTCGATCAAATATTCCCGACGGTCCGGACTTTTTGTTCTCAGGCAGTCTTAGTTTCTTCGGGTCGAGTGTCGGTGCCGCCCGTCGGATCTGATCGCTCATTTCGGCGAGCCTCTCCTGCCGACCTCTCATGTTTTCAAATGCTTCGAGGTATCGTTCCAGTTTCGCTTTTTCAGTCGCGTTAAGCCTGACCTGCATGCGTCTGACATCGTCCGCGAGAAACTCAAACAGATCTGTATCGAGGTCAAACTCTTTTCGTGCTTTGCCGGTGGTGCCTGCTGCGAAGAACTGCTGGTGAGCAAGGAGTGGATCGACGAGGGTGGGGAGAGCTTTCCCTCGACCTGCTGACGTCAGGTTGTATGTAATGGTGCTCGACTTCTCAGACGTGCCCAGGCCAACATGCCCATAAAGAGAGGGCAGGTTTCGCGCAAGGGCTGCATCGATGGTCTCTCCGTAATCCTTTTTTGCCATCGGCCAGCAGCCGAGTGCGGCGAACCCCATTCCGTGGCTGCCTCGAGCGATCCGTCCAGACAGTCCCTGAATAACGGTGAGTCGATCCTGCCACGGAGCAAGTGGTTCCAGACTGAGGCCCAGTTTGATCCCCTCAAGGGTTCGATCAACGAGACTCTTCCGTTCTTTGGGACGGGCAATCTGTTCCGGTTGAATCTCATTGGGATAAACGCCGTTGGCCTGGACAAAAAACACAACGCGGGCCGGGCGCTTGTCCGACGACGCAGCGGCGACGTCATTCAGGAATGGAGCCAGATAAACGCTTCCTGCACCAAGTGTGGCGCCACGGAAAAATGATCTTCGATTCAGCATGTCAAATGTCTTTGCAGGGTCACGCCAACTGATTCATTATAACGCACTTTCGGGCCCGGCAGCATCCCAACCACCTGTATTGCCTGGCTCACGGTGACGCAGTCGTAGCGGAATACGTCAGAATCCTCCGCCGCGGAGCTTCTGGGAAAATTCACGATTGAGCAGCACCAGTCGGCCAGCTATGCAAATAAAGCCGGGACTTCGCTCAATCCACTCACTGCTGATCGTTCCGCAGCTTCCATCACAGCAACCGCGCGAGCGGCCTCTATGGGGGTCACCACCTCCGGTGTTCGCCCTTCCCTCACGCAGCGATTGAAGTAGGCCAGTTCGTGCTGTAATGCCCCGATTTGTTGGCCGTGTTGCATGGGCCAGTAGACCGTGTCCTGCATCTTGAGCCCACTACCGTCGAGGACTGACAGGCCGGGGTTGGAACAGTCAATCGTCAGCATCCCTTCGGTGCCAACGACTTCCAGTTTGGCATCAATCACCGTAGGAGTGTTCTCCGGAAGACGCCAGTTTGTTTCCACTACTCCAATTGCCTCTTCCCCAAATTCGAGCATCGCCCAGCCGACATCCGGGTACCTGAATTCATCGACTCGAACATTTCGACCGTACACACGCGACGGTGTTTGACCGGTAAACCACATCATGAGGTCTGTATCATGAATGCCGTCGCCCATCAACGGCGATACTTTATCAAGCCGCAGCGAGCCGGGGGCTTTCGGAAGGTTTCGTTTCGCATGCATCGAAACGATGCGCCCGATGCGTCCCTCGTCAATGGCTTCCCTGGCCAGTGTCACTCGGGGATCAAACCGGCAGATGTGTCCCACCATGCACTGCTTCGAATTTGCAGATGCCTCCTCCGCAGCCTGAAGCAGCGTCCTGCATTCTTCGGCTGAAGCCGCCATTGGCTTTTCAAGGAACACATGTTTGCCACGCTGTAATGCCGCCAGTGCAATTGGATAGTGATCCTGCCAGTGAGTCGTGATATCAACGACATCAACCTGTGGGTCATCAAGGATGGCCTCGTAGTCGGTGAATGTGTGCGCACCGTCGAACTCGCTGGCCGCTGTCTGGAGACGTTCCTCGTTTCGATTGCAGAGACCGTACAGTTCAACGTCCGGAATTGACGACAGCACGCGGGCGTGAATCGTGCCAAAGCGACCCGCTCCAACGACTGCCCAGCGGATTGGTTGATCTGCCATGAGGTTACCGGGGATGGACTGTTGATGTGGTTTCTGAAATTGATGTCATATGCGGCCGGGCTCACAGAGCGTAGCTGCAGTGCCGATTGCCGGTTAGGATGTCAGGTTATTGACTTTGCCGGAGACCGCGAACCCCGTGTCCCAGGTAACGTCTTCCCTGGGTGTAAAGGCAGGTTCCCAGTGACGGCCGGCCGTGCTTCGAAGGATGTTATAACGGTTGCGAGCAACGTCTGGTTCCATGTTGTTCCGTCGTCGCGAGACACGAGCACTCGCATGCCCTGTCTGGAACAGGCTGCGAAGACACCCTCTTCCTGTCGCGGATCAAGATGGCCACCTGATGGGATATCCGTGCGGATAGACGCGAGTTTAGACGATTGAGCAATCGCTGACGGGAACGTTGCGCAGACAATCGCCACCAGAACAGGATTACATCTGTTCATCCGTCTGCTTTCGTTAACGGCTGATGTCTCACGTAGGCCCAACCAAACGCAGCGCAGATCCGGCGGCCACTCCATGTTGATGGAAGGCTTTTAAACCAGCAATTCGTCGAGCGGACCGGAACTGTCTGCAAACTTCGTCAATCCGGCCCCCATCAACTGTGCCTGCAGCAGCCAAAGATTCGCCAGAGGAGTGTCGTGTCGACAATTGTGGATATGCCCCATTTTTAACCGGCCACCAGCCGAACCAGCCATGATGATCGGAAGCTCATTCATGGTGTGATGTTCACCGTCACCGAGCCCAGAGCCCAGCGTCACGATACTGTGGTCCAGCAGCGTCCCTTCTCCTTCACGGATCGCATCCATCTGTTCCAGCACTTCCGCGAACAGGGACACGTAAAAGTGATCCACCTGAACAAGAAACTTCTTCACGCCCTCATTCGACTGACCGTGTGTCAGTCCATGGTGAGATTTGGTGAACTTGAGTTCGTGATAGGTCTGAGGGGAACCCCATCGTTCGGGAGCCAGCATGAAGGTAGCGACATGCGTCAGATTGCTCTGGAAGGCCACGACCATAAGTTGTCCCATCAGGCGAATATACTCACCTCGCGTCATCGGGCCCTCGCCTGGCTCTTCCAGTGCTGTTCGCTCGTGAGTGGCGTAATACTGATTGAGTCGTTCAATCTGCTTCTCGATCTCTCGAACAGATTCCAGATACTCATCCAGTTTGTGCCGATCCTGATTGCTCAGGTTCACGCGAAAGTTAGCCGCGTCTTCAAGGACCAGGTCTGTAATTTCTTTGTCTGAATTGCGTGTCTTGAAGAGCCGACGATAAACCTGCCGCGGATCTTTCATGGACGTGGCAACGTGCTCCGGGCCGTACCACGAAATGTTGTCCAGGTAGATGGATTCCTTGAGGTCCTTAAAGCTGTTGCAGTTCAGTTCCAGAGAACGAATCGGCGTGCGATGGCTGATTTTGTCGGCGATCAGATGGTCGAGTGTTCGATCCATTGGATACGGTGACTTCAGCTCACCATGCGGGTTCTGTGAAGAGAGGTAGCATGAGCTGGCCTGGTTGTGAACATCCGTTCCGCGCAC
>CAJWGB010000375.1 GCA_913031625.1 uncultured Planctomycetaceae bacterium
CTGAGACGCAGCAACTCTCTGAGATGGAACATCCAGAGGCTCCCAACCTGCCGTATCGTCGCCTTCAGTCCCAGCCTCTACGATGCGAGCAGCTCCCAGCCCTGCCGCTCCTCGCGCCAACGCTCGCTGCATCATGATGTAATAAGTGACCCCTTTGCTGACGAGGTTGGAATTCACGGGTGTTGGCAGAGTACTGCAGAACCAAGCTCCGCCCTGGTCCGTTGGGATGCGTGTCAGGATCGGATCCCGATCACTTGTCTGCCACAGAGTGACCGACTTCTCCGTCTCCAGCCCACACAACCTGTAGCACTGAACCTCACCAACCTCCAGAGACCCGCCGCTTCGGGTATCGGCCAGCAGATCCGAATCATTCCGCCAGGGTGCAAACTGAAATGACTCACCCTCAGCGGCGGTCTTCCACTCCGTCCAGCTGCAACCAAGGAACTTCGTGCCGTCGGGATTGTCGGGAGGAAAGAACACAACAGACCTGCCAGACCGGATGTAGTCTTCAAGCTGAGCCGCCGTCGTTTCAATGGGCAGCGGTGCATGCCAGACGATCAATGCTGTCTCTTCCCATTTGATCGCTTTGGCGGCCGCAGACGGCAGCACTTCCACTTCGTAAACCAGACTGTTGTCCGCGGCGGTCCCCGTCGCAAGACGGAACAGGTGAGCGGCCTGCGGATCATCTGAAACAACCACAGACTTCTGAACCGGAGGATCCGAATACACGATATTGAATACGTTGTCGCGGGGATTCGAATCCATCGGCAATTCAACCCGCGCCCAGCCGGCCTCCGCATCGGCATCGAGCCCGGGTACGGAATAACCGGTCTTGAGTGCCTGGTCGCCGGAAAGTTCCAGCACAACTGGTTCACGGTTCGGCTTGTTGGGATCAGAGCTGGGATAGACAACCGTGGCATTGACTCGTGTGGGAGATTCAACTCCCTTCGCACGCTGCACCCGAATATCCATCACCAGTTCGGCTCCCCCAGGCAGGTCGCGGCGATGAACACCGCTCACACTGACGCTCAGGTTGTCTTCCGCCACTTCTCCGTAGGTCAGCAGATAAAAGCGGACACCTTCTCGCGACCGGAATGCTGAACGAACAGATTCCCATCGGCCGTCAGCTGCCGACCAGTCATTGGCTCTCAGGTCAGAACAAACCCATACATCAGTACGTCCCAGCTTGTTCCCGGCGATGTAGTCCGCAACATCCAGCATCATGCCGGGAATGTCAGCAGTCGTATCGCTCTCTTTAGCAACAGGCAGCTCTTCGAGTGCCTCAACCGAAGTGATTTCCAGCGGTTTGCGTGTCACACTGTCAAACAGGACCAGCTTTGCGTTTCGCTCAGAACTCTCGACCAGTTCACGGAGTTTTCTAAGAGCGGTTTCGCGTTTTGAAACCTGGCTCTGAGCATCCTGCTCTTCCATGCTTACACTGCGGTCGAGCACGATTATGGTCACGTCGGCATCGTCACCGGAAAGTGCTCCCAGCCACCCACCGACCCACGGTCGACTCATCGCAAAAATTAACGCTGCAATCGCCAGCATGCGAGCCGCCATGAGCAGCAGATACTTCAGGCGTGCCATGCCGCGAGCCATTCGTTTGGCTTCCAGCAGGAACATCGTCGCTGCCCAGTGAATGGTCTTGTGCCGGTTCTGATTAATCAGGTGAATCAGAATCGGCAGCGCCATTAACGGCAGAGCCCACAGTAAAAATCCCTGGTCAAATCTCATTGAACGAGGTTACTTCTTTCGAGCCAGCAGGAATCGAGTCAACACCTCCGCGTAGTGTTCCTCAATACTCACCCGATGATAATCAACGGCCGAGTCCTGAATGATTTTCTTCATGTCTTCAAGGTACTTCTGCACGGCAGCCCGGTACTGTTTGGCGATCGTTGTTGGATCAACCAGCATTGGAGCAGCCCCTTCGAGGTCAACAAACCGCACCGGCCGATCGAACTCAAAGTCAATTTCGCTCTGTTCGAGCAGATGGAAGACAGCAACATCGTGCTTCCGAAACCTCAGGTGCTGGAAACAGCTTCTGAGTTCTTCAGGATCGATGAACAGATCAGAAATGATGACAACGAGTGCCCGCTGGGCGATCTTCTCCGCAGCCTGGTGCAGTGCTTCCGGCAAGCCGGTCACGCCTTCACCGTTCATCGCCTCCAGTTCATCCAGGACGAACTTAAGATTGGCCGCACTTCGCCTGGGACGAATCTCCTTTTTGAAGTCCTCGCCTGCACAATAAAGACCGACCGCATCTCCCTGCCCGGCTGCCAGATAAGCCAACGTACCGGCAAGGCTGCGAGCGAAATCCAGTTTCGTCTTCCCGGGTTCCTGACTGCCATTAATGCCGTAATTCATCGAACCACTAACGTCGACGACCAGACAGAGCCGCAGGTTGGTGTCCGCTTCATACTCCTTGATATAGAAGCGGTCACTTCGGCCCCATGCGCGCCAGTCGAGCCTTCGAGTGTCGTCTCCCGGAACGTATTTCCGGTATTCAGAGAACTCAAGACTGGAGCCACGAGTTGGACTGCGGTGGCGGCCGGAGACGCTGCCAATCATCGGCTGACGAGCATCCATCGCCAGGCCGGCAAGGCGTGAGATTACTCCGGGATCAATAAAGTTGCGCATTGGAACAGCGAATCAGAATGAAGGAATACAGCAGGCGAAATCAGTTACGCACCCGTCGTCTCGGCGTTTAGCTCTTCGACAAGGCGGGCAACGATTTTGCTGCTTGTGATTCCTTCCGATTCAGCGTTGAACGTCGTCAGCACTCGGTGGCTGAGTACCGGCTCAGCAACGTCCATCACATCCTCAAGTCGAACCATGTAGCTACCCGTCAGTGCAGCGCGCGCCTTGGCTCCCAGAACGAGGTATTGCACGGCACGAGGACCTGCTCCCCATGAAACGAGAGGCTTCAACCAGTCCGGGGACTCATCGACTTTTGGGCGTGTACGACGGACAAGATCGACAGCAAACTCATAAATGTGATGAGGCACAGGGACACGGCGAACCAGTTCCTGAAACTTCTGCACAGATTCGGAATCAAGAACATGCTCCAGTGTTGGGAGCGCCCCGCCCGTTGTTGTTCGAGCGATATCGATTTCTTCCTGACGTGACGGATAGTCGACGTTGATCAGAAACATGAATCGGTCCAGCTGAGCTTCCGGAAGGGGGTATGTACCTTCCTGCTCCACCGGGTTCTGTGTCGCCAGAACAAAGAACGGCGGCTCAAGGTTGTAGGGGCGACCAACCACGGTCACGCGGTGCTCCTGCATCGCTTCCAGCATCGCTGCCTGAGTTTTTGAAGGGGCTCGGTTGATTTCGTCTGCCAGAATGATGTTGGCAAAAACAGGACCTTTGACGAATTCGAATTCGCGGCGGCCGTCTGCAGTTTCCTGCAGAATGTCAGTCCCCGTAATGTCCATCGGCATCAGGTCGGGCGTGAACTGAATACGACTGAAACTCAGAGACATCGTCTCTGCCAACCGGCTGATCAACAGAGTCTTGGCCAGCCCCGGAACTCCCATCAGCAGAGAATGACCGCGAGCGAACAGGCAGATGGTCAGCTGATCAATGACACGTTCCTGCCCAACGATGATCTTGCTGAGCTCAGCCTTCAGTTTCCTGTGAACATTCCGCAGCTCATCAATTGCGGCAACATCATCAGCGTGCATCTCCTGGACGGAGTCTGTAGCGGTCGACATGGAATTCGTTTCTGGTTCGGTGATGGTTTAAATTCGGGAGGAATAACGCGGAGTTGCAGGCAAACGGAGTTACGAACGTGGGTGACGGCTGGACCCATTAGGGCGGCAGCTGAAAATGAAACTGTCCGCCGTTCTGCATGTGCACCATCACATACCGACCATTAAAGTCGAATTCAGCGCGAAGCGTGTCCCATGCCTCTTTCTGAGCACCCTGAAAAACGGATGCATCCTGCTTCGACATGCGAAACAGCGGAATGATGAGGTATGCGACTTCATCCATGTATGTTCGATAATGATTGACCCACTTGCGTGTGGGCAGACTACCTTCAATGCTTGCCGCAACTCGCTCACGCTGCGACGAAGTCAGCCAAAGCTCACGATCAAGAACGCCAGTGAGCCACAGGGCGTTGGTCCGACGCATTTCTTCGCCCCGAATGTAGCCGGTGCCTGTGCTCTCAGCCGAAAGCTTGTTGATTGTGTGTTTCCACATCTGATGCTTCTCAATCTGATCAAGGTCGACGACCTGCATCGAAAATGAGAAGTTGCCGCCGA
The DNA here is from genome assembly GCA_913031625.1 of uncultured Planctomycetaceae bacterium. Lineage (GTDB taxonomy): Bacteria > Planctomycetota > Planctomycetia > Planctomycetales > Planctomycetaceae > Fuerstiella. Next base: position 4,269 of record CAJWGB010000375.1, read on the forward strand.
ACCGGCCGGCCTGCTCTTCATAAGTCCGCAGCTGCTGCCGAGTGGACTTTTTCCAGTCCCCAACCAGTTTGTCGGCCACACCTTTGCTCGCGACGGTTAAGTAACGAGCCCCCCGGTCGGACAGGCCCTGCTCTTCCTGCATGAAAGAAGTCCTGACCGCACACGCTCGATGGACCCGGGATCGCTGTACCTGACAGCTCTCATCCAGCTTGTCGTACCAGCCGTCAACGCCATCCTGGGAACTGAAGCTGATGTACTGTTCAAGGTTGTAATATCCGTACGTCTCAAACCCTTCAAAATCTCGAGCACGAGCACGCTGTGCGTCATTGAATTGCTCGAGGTGGGTTCCTCGCTTAAGCAGCGTGGCCACTGATGTCTGCTTGTAATAACCGCTGTATCCATAAATCGAAAACGAAGCATGCTCCAGACCGGTCAGCCGTTTCTGTAACAGGGGAAACAGTTCCTTACGTTGACGGCTTGTAAAGTACAGGTGTTCATCGAGGATGTTCAGCACACGACTCACTGTTGCGTCGATGTGAAATGCGCGGCGTTCCGCAGCCCCGGCCTTCAACAGGTTCAGCTGCTCTTCCGTTAGAATATTCTGAAGACGCTTTGGATTGCGTGACAGGTCCATTTCGTCCGCGAGACCATATCGCAGCGTAAACTTGACCGGGAATGTATCAGCCAACTGGCTGTTACGATTGTTGGCGTTGCCCTTGGCAAACTTAGTCTGCGATTTCTCGATGTCACTCTTGAGCAGTTCATCGAGCTGTGCCATCTGAGCATCAT
>CAJWGB010000376.1 GCA_913031625.1 uncultured Planctomycetaceae bacterium
CAGATCCATCCGCAATCGAAGGGCAGAAGAAGACGGTCACGTTTCTGCGAAACGCTGGAACGACGGCCAACTGGGTGGCTGCGATTGACGATCGTTATAAGCTCATACTCTCAGTCCAGGACGAGCCATGGCTATTCGACAACGAAGAGGATCCGGATGAGTTAGAGAATCGTCTTGACAGAGCGGAAAACCACGACGTTGTTCGTAAACTTGCCATGGCACTGAAGTCTTATGGTCGGTCGACGAAGGATCCTCACCTTGAGGCGGATGAAATTGCACAGTCGCTGGCGAAGATCCTTAAAGAGTAATCTGATCGCAAAAAGAAAGGAGGCACGCCGCACGACGCGGTTCCTGCAATGCAGCAGATTGCAGTTGGATTGGACCACGGCGCGTTTAAGTCCTCCCAGCGGGGGGCGTGATTGAGCAATCATGCAATGATTTGAGTATGATTCAGGGCAAGTGAGTATCCACGATCCCATTACTCGTAGGTGGAAAGGATGATTGGGTGAAGGTTCGCTCGACCATCATCATTCTCTGGGTCTTCTTTCCTGCCATGGGCCTGCGGGCGGTTTCTGCAGACGAGCCACCTGTTGACTATTTGCGCGACATCAAACCTGTATTCATCCGCCACTGTGCGTCCTGTCACGGGGGACTGAAACAAAATGCCGGACTGCGGCTCGATACAGGACAGGCAATTCTGAAGGGGGGGGAGTCCGGCGCTGGCATCCTCCCGGGCGACACAGTCGGCAGTCTGCTCCTGCAGGTGCTTCGAGGGGAGGCCGGGTTCACCATGCCACCGGAAGGTGAAGGCACGCCTCCATCCGCCGAGCAGATCAAATTAATTACGCGTTGGGTGAATCAAGGCGCCAGAGTTCCGAAGCAGGAAAAGCCTCAGGCAGACCCTGCCACATGGTGGTCATTTCAACCGTTGAGTACGGTTCCTGTGCCTGAGCACGCGGGAAGCGAGACGTCCTCAAATCCGATCGACGCGTTTATTGCGAAACAGCATCGGAATCATGGTCTGAAGGCAAACCCAACTGCAGCTCCCGAAGTCCTGCTACGACGACTCTATCTTGATCTGATCGGATTGCCTCCCACTGTTGATGAATCAAATGCGTTCCTGTCCCGCCCTGGAGACGGTGAGTTTGCATCAGTCGTAGATGACCTGTTGAGTCGACCGGAATATGGCGAACGCTGGGGCCGCCACTGGATGGACGTCTGGCGTTATAGTGACTGGTACGGTCGGCGACCGGTGAATGAGATCCGTTATGGTCAGCGGCACCTTTGGCGCTGGCGAGACTGGATTATCAACTCACTGAACGAGGACAAAGGGTACGACCGGATGGTTGTAGAGATGCTGGCGGGTGACGAGGTCGCTCCTCGTGCCCCCAACGTACTTGCAGCGACCGGATTTCTTGGCCGTAACTGGTACAAGTTTGATCGTAATACCTGGCTGTTTGAAACGGTCGAGCAGACAGGACGCGGTCTGATGGCGATGACGATGCAGTGCTGCCGCTGTCATGATCACAAGTATGACCCGGTGACTCAGAAGGAGTACTACCAGTACCGCGCCTTCTTTGAGCCGCACGACTTTCGTGTGGACCCGGTTGGCGCGGCAGCTACAGAGGTCGACAACGGAAAAGAAAAGGTACTCACGGATGGCCTCTCCCGAATATTCGACAGACAACCGGACGTACCAACGTATCTCTTTCAGCGGGGCGATGATCGCAGCCCGCAGAAAGATGATCCACTGCAGCCACAGGTACCGGCTGCGCTGGGTCAGCAGGGATTGACGATCCAGACTGTCGCTTTACCTCCGGAAAGCTATGTCCCGCAGCTCAGTGAGCCGGCATTAGAACAGGCCGTCGCGAACGGCCAGGCTGGTATCAGCAAGGCTACTGAGGCACGCAACGAAATCCTTGCCGAAATCAAGCGGTTCAAAGAACAGATTCTGGTCATCGAGAACGCAGACATCGCGTTTGCTCGACGACCGTTTATCGATGACGAATTTGACAGGATCGATCCGAAAAAGTGGAAGGTTGTCAAAGGTGTCTGGAATGCCAAAGACGGCAGATTGATTGAGTCACAGGTCACCGGGTTCGCAACACTTGTTTCCCTCGAGAACCACCCACGCAATTTCCTGGCAAAGTCACGTTATCGGAAGTTGCAGGAAGGGCGATATCGATCGGTGGGATTCAGCTACGACTACGCGGAAAACGGTAAGGACTCACAGGACGTTTATACGTCCCGATCGGACTCCAATCCTACTGGTTCAGTGCAGGCGTTTCACCGTGTCGGCGGCGTCCAGACTTACCCTCCGGCAGGCATTCGGGATGCTGACATCACGGTTGGAGAGTGGATCGATATTGAATTTGAAGTCCGCGAACGGTCACTCAGGATTCGCCTGAACGGTGAACTGAAACTGGAGTACGAATTGCCGGTTGAACGGCAGGCAGGAAAGTTCGCCATCTGGGTGCATACCGGCCAGGCGGAGTTTGAACGCCTCACAGTGACTCCCCTTGTTGCGACCATTCCCGAACTGAAACTGGCTGTCGAATCCGCAGAGAAACGCCTTCGACTTGCTGATCTGGAGATCGAGCTGGCAGAAGCGGAAGCGAAGTTTTTTGTGGATCAGATTCAGGCGGAACGAGACCGTTATGGAAAGGCAGAGTCCCTGCACGACTCGGCTCGCAGGGCTTCAGCGTCGGAACGCAGAGTTCAGTTTCTGAAGGCCGACCTTGAACATCGTCGCGCGCTTCGGAGAGTCAGTGTTTCGCCAGATGACGCCAACAAGGCCGCTGTCCAAAAGGCCGAGTCAGCGCGAGCCGCCGCCGAGGCATTTCTTAACACAGAGACGAGAGCGTACACGCAGTTCAAGGCTGAGTTTCCAGTCACCAGCACCGGACGCCGACTGGCGTTGGCGCGATGGCTCACTCGTCCTGATCATCCCCGAACTGCCCGGGTGGCGGTCAATCATATCTGGATGCGTCATTTTGGAGAGCCGCTTGTCGACAGTGTCGATAATTTTGGGCTGTCCGGTTCAGAGCCCACGCACCCGAAACTCCTCGACTGGCTGGCTGGTGAACTCGTCAGGAACAACTGGAGCATGAAGCATATCCACCGTCTCATTGTGACTTCAAAGACCTATCGCATGTCCTCAAAACCACAGATCGGTCCAGCGAAGAATCAGGAACTTGACCCCGACAACAGATTCCTGTGGCGCGCCCATTCACGCCGCGCGGAAGCGGAAGTGATTCGGGACAGTCTGCTGGCCGTCAGTGAGGAACTGGATGCAACACGTGGTGGTCCGGATCTTGATGATGGGCAGGGCCAGACAGTTCGACGACGAAGTCTTTACTTTCGGACGACACCTGATAATCAAATGCAGACTCTGTCGTTATTTGATCAGGCGAATCCGGATGAGTGCTACCGAAGGCGTGAAAGTGTGATTCCACAACAGGCACTTGCCTTAATGAATGGTCCACTGCCGATCGATCTTTCTCGACAGCTCGCTGCGAAGCTGACAGCACGCATCTCCACGACCGACGATCGAGCATTCATCACGTTGGCGTTTCAGACGATTCTCAGCAGAAAACCAGCGCCGGAGGATCTGGACGACTGTCGTGAGTTTCTCCAGGTGAGTACCGATCAGTTGAGTGTTTCGGAGCTGCCTGCGTTTCCTGTCGGTAAGCAGAAGCCAATGATTCCGCCGTCCGACAGTCCTGCGCAGCGGGCTCGTGAGAGCCTGATTCATGCATTATTCAACCACAATGACTTTCTCACCATTCGCTAGGGCCACTGAAATGAACAGTCAAAGTCGTCGTTCAATGCTGTCGGACTCCGGCATGGGAGTGGCTGGGATTGCTCTTTCGTCACTGCTCGCTCGGGAGTCCTCCGGCACTCCAGGCCAAAGTCCTGAGTTTCCGGGCAGGGTCAAAAGCGTTATCTGGCTGTTTATGTTGGGTGGCACGAGCCAGATGGAGAGCTTTGATCCCAAGCCGGCACTCAACCTCCACGCGGGCAAGACGTTCAATGAGTCTCCGTACGGGGAGGCAATTACGGGGAGTCCCTTCTATCGCAGCAACGTGCGTGATTTTGCGGGTGTACCTCGCGACCTGATGCCAAAGATCTATCCGATGCAGGCCGGATTCAGGCGACGTGGTGAATGTGGGCTGGAAGTCAACGACTGGTGGCAGCATGTCGGAGAGTGTGTCGACGATATTGCAGTTGTGAGGTCGATGTGGACCACGGACAACGACCATGCGGCTCAACTGCAGTTTCATACCGGTCGTCACATCTTTGATGGCCTGCGTCCATCAATTGGCTCGTGGGTGCATTATGGCCTCGGTTCACTGAATGATAATCTGCCCCAGTTTGTCGTGATGGGTACGCCGCCCGCTGACTGTTGTGGAGGCGTCGGGGCGCACGGAGCTGACTATCTCGGTCCGGAGCACGCAGGAGTCGCCCTGCAGATTGATCCGGTCAATCCTCTGCCGTTCGGCACACCCGGCTCCGATGTGCGAATTGATCAACGGAAACGTCAACTGAGCCTGCTGCGCAGACTCAATCAGCGGTCCGGAGCTGACTACCCAGACGATGCCGCACTCAGAGCCCGCATCAAGTCGTACGAGCTCGCGTTTCGCATGCAGATGGCAGTCCCGGAAGTCATGCAGCTTTCTGCAGAGACCAAGTCCACGGAGGTGATGTATGGGATCGACGATGCGACAACAAAGCCGTTTGGTCAGATGTGTCTGACGGCACGACGTCTTGTCGAACGCGGAGTACGGTTTGTACAGCTTTATGACAACGGCTGGGATGCCCACTCGAAGCTCAAAGAAAATCATTCCACACGCATTCGCTGCGTCGACAAACCTATCGCCGGATTACTGAAAGACCTTAAACAACGTGGCATGCTTGATGAAACGCTCGTCGTGTGGGCTACCGAGTTT
>CAJWGB010000377.1 GCA_913031625.1 uncultured Planctomycetaceae bacterium
AATGCAGACCAACAACCAGTCGAGTTTCGCCCGGACGAGCGAGCCGGAGTCCTGACACATCCGGCATGGCTGGCGGCATGGTCCGGCAACTTCGAAAACCACCCGGTCCAGCGAGGCAAGTGGATTCGGACTCACCTGCTGGGTGGCACTGTTCCTGATGTCCCGATTGGTGTCGATGCCCGCGTTCCTGAGAAGGAACATACCAGCTTTCGCGAACGTCTGCGGCTGGCAACGGCCGCTTCGGAATGCTGGCGATGTCACCGCAGGATGGATCCACTGGGCGTCGCATTTGAACGTTTTGATCACTACGGCCGGTATCAGCGCATCGATTCCGGACAGCCAGTGGATGCCACGTCGCGTGTGGATCGAACGGGCGTGAAGACACTGGATGGAAGAGAGTTTGAAAACCCGGCTGACCTGATGCGTTTCCTGGCGAAGTCATCGCATGTTGAACAGGTATTCATCAGGCATGCGTTTCGTTTCTTCCTTGGCCGAAACGAAACGATTGGAGATGCAAACACGCTGCAGGACGCGCATGAAGCATATCGCCGCAGTAATGGCAGTTTCCACGCCGTGGTAGTTTCTCTGCTGAGCTCAGATTCATTCCTGTTGAGGAGGAAACCGGAGGCTGAGTCCTCAAAGAAGTAATCGAGGCATACATTCACGGGCGCACCGTCGGATACAAGCCCGCAGCGCAACACGCAATTGCATCCGTCGCCGTAACTGATTTCAGCGATTGACCTTGCTGCATGAAGTACACGTGAGCCGAAGGCCGTGAGGCCTCGGGTGTCAACGAGCAGCCAAACGGTGCGTTCGCCCGGACGCTCACGCGTCTCGGCTAACTGAAGCAATGCTGCCAACGACTTACGGCGACGGATGCAATTTGCTGGCAAGCAGGGGAAACTGTCTCCTCAACGACGCGCTGGTCTCAGGTGCCGGCAAGGCCTGACTGAAGAATCACCCAACTCAGACTCCATCAGACAATCAGTTCTTCCACCACGTGCCCGTGGACGTCAGTCAGCCGAAAGTCACGCCCCGCGTAGTGATAGGTAAACTGCTCATGGTCAAACCCCATGAGCTTCAGGATCGTGGCGTGCAGATCGTGAACATGCACTTTGTTTTCGACCGCCCGAAATCCAAACTCATCTGTGGCACCGTGAACGTAGCCGCCGCGTACGCCACCACCCGCCAGCCACATCGTGAATCCCCAGTGGTTGTGATCCCGACCGTTGATCTTTCCCTGGTTGGCCCCCTTCCTGGGCATCTCCACAACCGGTGTTCTCCCAAACTCGCCGCCCCAGATCACCAGGGTGTCTTCCAGCAGCCCACGCTCCTTCAGATCCCTTAACAGCGCCCCGATGGCCTGATCACACTCACGTGCCAGCCGACGGTGGTTGACTTCAATATCATCGTGGTTATCCCACGGCTGACCGGCACCATGCCAAAGCTGCACAAAGCGGACTCCGCGTTCCACCAGCCGTCGCGCAATCAAAATCTGCCGCGCCTGAACGCCTTCACCATACATTTCCTGAATATGCCGAGGCTCTCGAGACACATCAAATGCGTCGGCCGCTTCGGTCTGCATGCGGAAGGCAAGTTCGAACGACTGAATCCGGGATTCAAGGCCAGCTTCCCCTTCTCGTTCCTGTCGATGCTGCTCATTAATGGCACGGAGCAGCTGGAGCTGGTTGCTCTGTTGAGCGGGTGTCAGCCGATTATTACGGATGTTGGCGATCAATCTCTCAGGCTGCACATTCTGAGTATCCACGTATGTGCCCTGGTACACACCCGGCAGAAAACCGGCCTGCCAGTTCTGTGACTCCTGAATGGGATAACCACCGGGGCACATAGAAACAAATGCCGGCAGATTCTGGTTATCAGTTCCGAGTCCATAAGTCAGCCATGAGCCCATGCTGGGGCGAATCAGTCTTGATTCGCCGCAGTTCATCAACATCAGAGAAGGTTCATGATTGGGTACATCCGCATGCATGGACCGAATCACAGCGATGTCATCAATCGACTTCGCAACGTGCGGGAAGAGCTCACTGACTTGTGTCCCCGATTCTCCATGTTGACGAAATCGGAATGGCGATGGGTAGATTGCTCCGGTTGGCCGCTCAGTTTTCAGGTTCCCACCGGGAACAGACTTTCCGGCAAACTTATGCAGAGGCTTTGGATCAAATGTATCCACCTGTGAGGGGCCGCCATTCATGAACAGGTGAATGACTCGTTTTGCCCGAGGCTGAAAATGTGGCTGACGTGGCAGGAGCGGATTCCTGGCAGCCACTTCTGACAGCATCTGCCCCATGGCGAGTCCCCCCAGGCCCATTCCACATCGGGCCAGCATGTCTCGACGGTTCAACGCGAATGGAAGGTCTGAACTATGCACGATTAATCCACAAAGGAGAACTCATTGGACATCAGCAGCACCTGGGCCAGCTGCGCCAGAGGCGAAACGCGCCCCTCGGACTTGATCCCGGAAAAATCTCGCTGTGAGTCCCACTGCCGCACGGGACGGCCGTTAGAGGACTGATTGATCCGAATGGACCAGTCAAACGAATCAAAACTGTCAGACGGGCCGCAGAATGCAACAAAGTCCACAACATCTCCAGCCTTCACAGTCAGAGAATTTTTGAGTCCGGCGTTCAGTTGCTGTCGACGATTCAGGAGGTGTTCTTTGGCAAGCGTCTGCTGACCTGCGTAAATCATTAGATGAACACCGTCTCCTTTCGCAAGGTTGTGAGCAGCAGCGCTTTGAATGGAAATCTGACTGTCCCGATCAGCAACCCAGCGGCGAACAGCACAGAGTCCGGTGTTATGGCCGGGATGCCCGCCTTTTGCACGCAGACTACACCAGCCGAGGTGCTTATCCGGAGCCTTAGCCCCCCCCTGCCATGCTCCCTTTTGAAAGACGGGAAGATGATGAAAGCTCTGGAGACCAGTTTGATCGTCATTGAGCTCCCCGTAGCCGTAGTGCCAGCCGGCAGCCATTTGATTGTTCGGCTGAAGTCTTGTGGCGGTCTCAAGAAAGTTCACCGCCGCTTTCTGCTCAGACTCTGTGGGAAGACGCAACAGAATCAACTCGTAGAGTTCCCTGACAGCCGCGTTGGGGTCTGACGTGGAACATTGCTCACTGCTGGCCTGCGCCTGAGCTAACATAAATGGGCTGTTGAACTGAAAGAGTGCCTGCTGGGGTACGGTCGTTTGATATCGTTTGGACGAATGGCTGTCCGGACTCGCAAAATCGAATGTCCGAAATACGCCGGGAAGATTCTGACGATCCACTCGAGCGTAGACAGTGCGTCGATTCGAAAATGGCTGACTCGTGATACTGACAGAGGTTCCGCCAATCTGGGTACTCAACTGCCCCGAAACCTGCAGCAGCGAATCACGAAAGGCCTCAAAGTCGAGTCGTGTGCGAGACATTCTGGCCAGCAGCCTGTTCTCCGGATCAACCTGTTCAGCATCAGGGCGACGTTCGCTGCTCTGCAGGAACGTGTATGAGATCAGAATGTATCGAATCAGTGCCTTTCGCGACCAGTTGTGATTCACAAACCAGGTTGACAGATGGTCCAGTAATTCTGGATGGGTGGGCTCCGGAGTACGCACCCCAAAATCGCTGGAAGCATCGACAAGACCACGCCCGAACAGTCGCAGCCAGATTCGATTCACTGCGACACGAGCAGTCAGCGGGTTCTCTCTGGACGCTATTTTCTTCGCCAGTTCAAGACGACCGCTGCCCTGAGTAAATGGCTGAGGCGCTTCTCTTGAGAGAGCCGTCAGGAAGTGGCGTGACACTCGGTCTCCCCGACGAGCAGCACTACCCCGCACAAAAATGTACGGTTCTCGCGGCTTCGGCAGGTCGACGAGTCGCAAAGCCGACGGAGCATTGCCGGGCTCCTGCGACGAGTCAAAGACTCCGTAGAGGGAGTAGTAGTCAGCAGTTGGGATGGGATCAAACTTGTGATCGTGGCAACGAGCACACGTCACCGTAAGCGCCATTGTGCCACGGGTCAGCACATCGATGCGGTCGTCGATGATGTCATGCCTATTGTTCAGGAATCGCCGTCCCAGCGTCAGAAACCCCATCGCTGCAAGTTGCGCCGGATCATCATTACCAGGCATCTGATCACCGGCGATTTGACGCATCAGGAACTCATCGTAAGGCATATCCTCGTTGAGCGAACGAATGACCCAGTCCCGGAACTTCCACGCCTCTTTGTATTCACGATCTGCCGTAAAGACATAACCTCGGGTGTCCGCGTACCGCGAGATGTCCAGCCAGTATCGTCCCCACCGTTCTCCATAATGTGGGGAGTCAAGCAAGTCACTGACTGTCCTTTGGTAATTCTCTTCGCTGGGATCATCCAGAAATGCTTGTACCTGCTGAGGAGTGGGAGGTAAGCCAATTAAATCCAAATAGAGGCGGCGAATCAGAGTTCGTGGAGCGGCTTCCGGCGAAGGTTGCACTCCTTCGGCTTGTAGCTTGTTTAGGATAAACGAATCAATGACATTACGAATCCACGGATTCTTGATAGCAGGCACGGCGGGTTTTTTAATCGGTTGAAACGCCCAGTGGCTCTTCGCCTTTTCCAGTCGCTCTGCCTCTGACTTTGCAACTAATCGGGAGTCTGCAGCTCCGGCTTCAATCCACTTTACAAAATCCTCAATAACGTCATTCGGCAACTTCTCTTTGGGTGGCATCTCGAGCCCTTCATACCGCAACGCATTAAGGAGCAGGCTTTCATCTATATTTCCCGGGACTACCGCAGGACCACTTTCTCCCCCCTGGCGTATCGTCGATCTCGTATCCAGTCTTAATCCGCCTTTGATCGAATCAGCAGCCGCGGAATGGCAGCTATAACAATGCTTTTCAAGCACTGGTTCGATTCGCTCTTTGAAAAACGCCAATTCTTCGTCCGCCTTCAGCAAATCCGCGCTGATAAGC
>CAJWGB010000378.1 GCA_913031625.1 uncultured Planctomycetaceae bacterium
GAGCATACCCAAGCAGCTTCCTGCAGAACTGTCGAACGACTGCGTCCCGCCGTTTTGTGAGCAGATACTGCTGCAGCCCGTTCACACCAGTAATGCGAGTGCCATCCAACACTGTCGCAACTGTGTTCACCGCGCCCTTCCGCACCCTGCCAACAGCGTCAAACTGCTCAAGAGTGAAGCCATACGGATCAATTCTGTCATGACACTTCGCACAGGCCGGATCGGAACTGTGCCTTTCAATGAGCTGTCGCGCTGTCAGACCATCGGGAACACGTTCAGGGAGTTGAGGGACATTTGCTGGCGGCTTCGGAAGTTTCTCACCCAGCAGTGTCTCGGAAATCCAGTTCCCACGCAGAATCGGGCTGGTCCGTGAGGCCCCGGACTGGCTTGCCAGAAACGTGGCCATCGTCAGCACTCCGCCCCGAGATATTGACGCAGTGTTGACGCGGCGGAAGCCATCGCCGGCGACGTTCTCCATCCCATAGTGGCTCGCCAGTGGACCATTCACGAACGTGTGATCTGCTTTCACGATCTCCAGAATCGATCTGTTCGCACGAATCATGTCCTCGAAGAACAGCACTGTTTCCTCATACATCCCGCCTCGTAGCTGAGCAAACTGTGGATAGAGTTTCTCGTTCTTGTCGTCATTCCTGTCGAAGTTCCGCAGGTGAAGCCATTGGCAGGCAAAGTGTTCAGCCATTCGACGAACGCGCGAGTCAGCAAGCAGTCGTCTGAGCTGTCCTGCTATCTGCTCGTCGGACTTCAGGCGACCACCCTCCGCGGCCATCCGCAGCTGTTCGTCCGGCAGCGAACACCACAGGAAGTAGCTCAGACGAGTCGCCAGTTCGATCTCGGAGACCGACCGCGTCTTTTGCCCGGGCGATTCCAGTTTGTACAGAAATGCGGGAGAGGTCAGCACACGCGCAACCAGTAATCGAATCGCCTCTGTGTGCGTTAGGCCCTCCATCATCAACGCTGCATGAAGACTTCTGAGGTCGGACTGTTCAGTCTCCGTGAGTGGCCTGCGCCATGCAACAGCTGCCAACGACAGCAAAGAACGCACGTGTTCCGCCCGCGTATCCTGTTGATACTTCCTGAACTGCTCTGCTTCGGCAGTCAGGCGTTTTTTCATCTCATCGAACGGTCCGACAAGATCCGGGCGGTCCTGCGTCGCAAATTCGCGAATCTGTTCGACAGCGACCAGCTGCTGAAGAGGCTCCTGTGTGACGTAGCGGAACTCCTGCCACAGCTTGTTCAGTTCCAGCCGTTCATCTTCAGTGAGCATCAACTGCTGTAGAGGCTCGTCATCACGGAAGTGGAGCACGGCCGTAACGACCTCATCAATGGGTACGATTCGCCGATAACAGAGCGCCACCGGAAACAGCTCCCGAAAGTGATCGTATGCTTTGTGAACCCGTTCACTGACCTTGCTCCCGGTGCGACAGACGACCGGAGACTGCGCCGGGACTGCGTGTGACGTACCGGCGTGAATCCGCGTCGCTCCTTCCCGCCCGTGGCCGACGTCGTACATGCCAGCAAGGGTTAGTTCTCGCCCTTCAGCCAGCGAGGCCGGAATCGAGAACGAAGTGTTGTCGGGAGCTTCGACAACAATATGCGCCGGATCGATCTTGTGACCCAGTGGGTGAGTTCCGAAGCGTCCATCCGACGGCACGTCGTTAAACAGCGGTGAGTCAACCGGGACCTGAATTCGATGGAGCTGACGTAGCAGGACCCCATCTGGAGTCTGCTTCTCAGTTGCTGGCAGGCCCTTCCTGATCAGGGCCTGCAGCTCCGCCGCAATTCGCGGCCGTTGTTCGGGGCTGGCAAGTTTCCATTTTGCCAACAGGCTGCCTGCCGGAATGAAGCCGCCCCGGTCCGGCGACTTTCCAACTGACGACATGGGCCCGCTAATGAAATGCCAGACACTCTCATTGCCGAATCTGTCTGCATGTGGGTTTGCCGATTCGATCGTGGCAGCAGTTTGATTTGGATTCCATACCCGTTGGTCACCTCCCGTCTCGTTGATGTTCCAGTCAACAGCCGAAAGGTCACAGGCGTGACTTCCATCACGCGGCCCCACCAGCAGTGCAATCACCTGCCCCTTCGACACCGCAACCGAGGTTTTGGGAATCCCCGACGTCCCGCCCTGATTCACAGACTGGCGATGGAGAACCACAGTCTTGTCGCCGGATCTGTGCTCAAGGATCCATTCCACACCGTTGCCGCACTCTGGGTGCGCATCACTGACTTTGCCAGACACTTCGACAATGCCGTCGATCGGGCTTTGCCATGCTATCGCCACAAACAGGGTTGGTGACGGATGCACAACCACACCGCCCGGTCGCGCGTACCCCGGAATTCTTACCTGATTCTCTGATCTATTGGCCAGAACGCTCGGAGTTGCCGGCAGCCCCCAGCCATTGATGAATGCCTTACCATCGACAGATGTCAGCTTCTGAGTAAAGTGCCCCGTCACCTTTGCCGCGCCACCGAGTTCCAGTCCAAGCAGTCCGATGCACGTGTCCAGCAACTCAGGCTCGAGCTGATGCTGCCGTGCAATTTCTGAAACCTGGCTGAGGTCGCGCACTTTGGAGGCGGCGTTCAGGTACTTGTCGATATTGTCCAGAAGTGAGGTGCGCAGCTCAGTCTGCCGCGCTGCGATTCCAACTGCCTTCTCCAGAGGAATTCGCGGCTCTCCTTCTTTTGTCAGATACAGATCGCGCCACAGTACATAGTTGCCTGTGCCAGTTGCCGCGACATTCTCGGCAGAAAGGTGGATGACAGGGTCGCTGCCGTCATCAGGAACCTTCAACGGAACCCGAAACTCCCGACGCTCCACTCGGGGAGTAAGCGGAGTCCGCCATCTGTCGGGTGCTCCCTGCCGTCCGACATGTCCGACGACGTTAAATTTCCAGAGCTGATTTCGGACTGCGTCAACCCATTGGGTCAGTTCCCCGACTGTCTCGGGTGACGACGTTCTCCAGCGTCGTTGAAGCTCCACGATTAAAAATGAATCCGGTGCCGGATCATTGAGCACATTCCAGAGCCGACTCAGATACGGCGCGCTGATTTGATACTGCTGTGCAATCGCCGCACGGTCGTCCGGGTTGAGCAATCGAGCCTTCTCGACGACGCATACTCGGAGATAGCTCTGGATATCGAGCAGTCCCGCTTCGTTCGCCTGAAATGCAGTCCCTCCAAATAGATTTACATCTGCACTCTTCGGGACCGAGTAGCGATCGTAGAACGCCTGGATACCGGCGAGCATCGCGTCGGATCGATCCCTTCGTGTAATCTCCGAGGTGAATCGAATACCGTCGGGATAAAGGGCCGCATGCGCTGCGATTTCCTTGCCTGAATCCAGATACTTCTGCACAAGCGCAGGCGACATCACCAACCCACTGCCTGTATTTGTGAAGCCCTCGCCGGCTGCCCCATCGATCGGAAACTCTTCTGCCGGATTGAGAGACGTCAGCCCGGTCAGATCTCGAACAGAGTACGTATACTCGGCATTGCTCAGGCGGCGCAGCACCACTGGGCCAGGATCTCCTGCCGTCGCACGTGCTTCCTCTTTGAGAAAACTTCTCACCCAACCGGTCAGCAGTTCCAGCTCGTCAGCTGTTGGCTGGGGGGAATCCTTCGGCGGCATCTGCCGGGAGTCCAGCATTCCGCGGATCCGAATCCACGCCTGCACATCTTTGCGAATGGCAGCAACGCTCTGAAAGGCGTCGAAGTCAAGATCCGCTTCTGTCGTATCACCGGAATGACACTCAAAGCAGTATTTCCTCAACAGCGGTTGAACGGCTGACAGTCCATCGGCGGCCAGTTCGTCGGCAGCAACATCAGTGACCAAACAGGGAAGCAACAACAACAGGGAGACAGCGTACCGCATACCGTCACTCTCGCAGGAAAAGAGCTGGAACAGGCTTTCAGCTTAGGCACTGTTGATCAAATCCTCAATTGGTCGGCAGAGGCTGCTGTCGTTTCGCCGCAAGCGGAAGACACGTCCTGACAGACCAATAACGGCGACCTACTGGCCGTTCATCACGTCTTTGATGCTCTCAACGGTAATCTCACACAGCTCTCGAACGAGTTCCACAGGCATAGCGGGAGCTGGCATCAGAACAACAACGTCTCCCAGAGGTCGAATTATGGCGCCACGACGGCGTGCTGCGAGTGTCACCTGGTGGCCAGTACGCCGTTCGGCCGGAAGCGACTCCATCGTGTTGCGGTCATGCACCAGTTCGATCCCCACCATGATGCCTTTCTGCCGGATCTCGCCAACCCATGGTTGTTCAAGCAGCGGACTCAGGGTTTCACGAGCTGTCCGTTCCAGCTCCATCACGTTTTCCAGAACGTTCTTCGCTCGGAACAGCTCCAGTGATGCGAGCGCCGCAGCGCAACCCAATGGGTTGCCCGTGTACGTATGCCCGTGAAAGAAAGTGCGTCCAGCGCTTGGCGGCCCGTCAAATGCGGCAAAGATCTCATCCGTCGCCAGGGTAGCGGCCAGGGGCAGGTAGCCTCCCGTGATTCCCTTTGCCATGCACATCAGATCGGGCTGCACAGACTCCTGTTCACAGGCGAACATTGTCCCGGTCCGACCAAAACCAACGGCAACTTCGTCCGCAATCAGCGGGATGCCATGTTCTGTACACAGCCGCCGGATGTGGGCCAGATAGCCCTCCGGATGAACCAGAATTCCGGCAGCTCCCTGAACAAGCGGCTCAATGACAAATCCGGCTGCAGTCCGGCTGTGTTCGCGAATGAGTTGCTCCGCGGCTTCGAAGCAATGTGCGAGCCATGTCTCTTTGGTGTGCCCGTCCGGCACACGGATCGCTACCGGAGACGGGACGCTTACAGTGGGAAACAGCAGGTGCCGGTAGACCCGATGGAACAGATCAATACTCCCAACGCTGACACTGCCGATTGTGTCGCCATGGTATGCGT
>CAJWGB010000379.1 GCA_913031625.1 uncultured Planctomycetaceae bacterium
GATGAGTATCCAGAATAGACTGGCATTACTCAGCCAGGGAAGGCAAGTCTGAAGCAGTTTGGCCGAATGAATTCGGAACGACGTCTGCTTGCGAAACACATTTTTCCGGGCGCTGAACTGGATCACCTGAGGCTTATGGTCCAGTCAATGGAATCGGGTGGGTTTGAGATCAGCGATGTTGAAGGCTGGAGAAACCACTACATAAGACATGCAGAATGTGGTGCCAGCGACTGCACGAATTAAAAGATGATGCGGTCCGACTTGTAGGTGAAGAGGCGTTTCGGCTTTACCAGTTATATCTGGCAGGGTGCAGTCTGGCATTTCAGAACGGCGGAGCGCGACTGTATCAGGTCCTCGCCGCGAATCGCTGGCTGGAGCGCACGTGATTCAAGTTTGGCGTATGCCTGCGAAACAGATTCTGTGAGCCGTAACGCGTGAGCCGCCGGGTGAAACGCACTGTCTGGCCGCTCGTTGACCCCCGAGGCCTCATGGCCTTTGGCTCACTTGTTCTATCTGCTGAAAAAATTTCCTGTGACGCTTCGGGTTACCAGCCTGTCAACTCGTTGTCTCACTCTAAGACGATAGAGTTATTTCAGATGCGCTCCAGGAAACAGCTGTCGGGAATGACTGGTGCGATCACCGTATGTGAACCGTTTTCGTCACCCCAGGTAAGAGCATCAGCTGAGTGGCGGCCACTTTGCACTCACACCGTTTCGTTCGATCTCGATGGCCTGATCCAGTGACAGATTGAACTGATCTGCAATCTGCTGGCGGGATTGCGGGACGGGGGTTCCCTGATCCTGGAGAGTAACCAGTTTCTGGAATATGTCTTTTTGTTCAGACTCTGAGTACGGAAGGGGCATGGTGGCTCTTCAATTCTGAGTTTCGCCAAACACGTCTGGATATCGTCAACGCTGCACGCTGTTTGAATACGGGATTAACCAGCGTCACGCTGAGCGTTCCGGATCCGAACTTCCGCGCGTCTCCTCTCTCGCCTTCGCTTATCGCTGGGCTTTTCATACGTTTCTTTGCTTCTGAGCTTGGATTTGATGCCAGAAGTCAGCTTTCGAAATCGTCGAACGGCGTCACTTAACTTCTCGTTGGGGCGTAGTCTTACTTTGAACACACAAACACTTTCTGACTGTGCATTCCGATTGCACTTCGATTGATGAAAACAGATCACTGCCTGCGGCTGAATCTGCTGAGAATTCCAGCCTGAATTGTCGACAGTGGTGCTGCGACATCGGAATACTTGAGAACGATTGACTGTGTCACTCGTGGCCGGGGAGGGGACTGTACAGAGAATTCATCACGCCCCCCACCCTAATACACTACAATCGGAGGATTGGGCGTGATTGTCCTTATCTCTGATCATGGCGTTGTCAGAATTGAAACAAAAAACAGTGATTTCCCGGAAAAGTCAGGTGACGGAAATGAATGCTGCAAGCTCAAAATTAACGCCGCGACGGCGTGTCCTGACAGGACTTGGTGTCAGTTTGACCCTTCCGTTGATGGAATCCCTGATGCCTCGACACGCAGTCGGCGGCTCAAAGACCGAGACTCCACAACGCCTGGCCGTCGTTTCCGTGCCGTTTGGAATGGTGGTCGACAGATTTCACCCGACGGCGGCAGGAGCTGAATACGGTATTCCAGAGACTTTACTGCCGCTGAAGAAGCTTCGCGGCGACTTTACCGTCTTTTCCAATCTGGATCATGACGTGCGCGGGGGGCACGCGGCCAATCACACACTGCTCAGTGGTGTCAAGAGCACGGAGCGAGCGGGCTACCCGGACGGCAATATTACAGTCGATCAACGCGCCGCCGAAATTGTTGGCCATCGAACCCGATATCCTTCGCTGGTCTTCTGGAATGACGGCATGAGTTTCACTCGAACGGGTGTCCGGGTGCCGGCAATTGCCAAACCGAGCGATGCGTTTCGTCTTATGTTTGTCGATGATTCTGAGGAACAGAAGCAATTCAATCGCTCATCGCTGTCGTCGAGTGGAAGTATCCTGGACACAGTGCTTGAGGATGCTCGGAGTCTGAACAAAGAACTCGGGAAGTCTGATCAACGGAAGCTGGAAGAGTATTTCTCTTCAATTCGTGAGACGGAGAAGAAACTTCAGATCTCTGAAAGCTGGATTGATAAACCAAAGCCTCAGGTCTCTGATCCCGCCGCGCAGAAAATCTCGACCGGTTCGCTCGACACAAAGATCGGAAGCACGAATGTCGAGATCTGGCTGGACCTGATGTTCCTCGCACTGCAGATGGACTCCACTCGTGTTGTTTCCATGGCCGTGAAAAACGGCAACTGGGGGCTGGATGGCGTGACAGACAGTTATCACACTCTCTCTCATCATGGCCAGCGTGAGGAGCCTCTGAAGCAGCTTGCAATTCTGGAAGAGCACCTGATGACTCAGCTGGCGCGGTTTGTTGGTCGCCTGAAGGAGACGACTCAGCACGACGGTCAGACACTACTTTCCACGACGCAGGTGCTCTTTGGTTCAGGGCTTGGCAGCGGCAGTCGCCACTCCAATACCAACCTGCCGCTGATTCTTGCCGGAGGGGGATGGAAGCACGGTCAGCACATTGACGCGGAACGAAAGCAGCCGCTTTGCAACCTCTATCTGAGCATGTTGCAGCAGATGGGAGCAGAGCAGGACTACTTTAATCGCAGCCTGAGTACTTTGACCGGACTTGTGTGAGTGAAATGCGGGCCAGATCTTCCTGTGCCGAAATGCTACGGTTGATCCGGACTGTACGTGACGTTATGCGAAATGTAATTCTGCTGACATTGGTGACTTCTGTACTCACTGGCCATGCGCCAGCACAGGACGTAGTCGAGTTCCTGAGATCAAATTGCGTCCGCTGCCATGGCGTGGAAAAATCAAAGGGCGATCTTCGTCTGGATAAAGCGTTGGAGGTTTCCGAAGAAGAAAACAGTCTCGAACTCTGGCAGTCGATCCTTGATCGAGTTGGAGCGGGAGAGATGCCGCCTGATGGCGAATCACAACCATCAAAGGCCGAGCGAACTGCGTTTCTGAAATCAGTGCGTCAGCAGATTTCTGAAGCGGCAGGTCGGCATCGAAGGCAGACCATCCTGCGGCGGCTGAATCGTGCTCAATTCAGGAATACGCTCAGCGATCTTCTCCATCTCGATTTTACTGTCGATGATCCGACGGACGCTTTTCCGGCCGACGACAAACACGAAGGGTTTGACAATCTCGGTGAAACACTGCAGATGTCGGACTTTCTATTGCGACAGTATCTGAAAGTCGCTCGCACTGCTGTTGACCGCGCCACCTTTCCCGAGGAACGTCCTGAGCCTGAAACGTTCACGCTAAAGCAGCAGCGTGGACGAGCGAAGACCTTCAGTATCCAGGCCAACGACCCTGACCGGGACTACGTCGTACTGACTCGCAATGATGAAAGAGCGCCGGGGGACCCGCGTGGGCAGTCGCTGATGAACTCCCGGGAAGGGGCACCCAGTGCCGGGTTCTATGAGTTTACTTTTGAGATCGAGTCGAAAGGACGCGGCACGCTCGCCGAGAAGTTCAGTGCTCAGAAGCGAAATGACTATCCGGTCTACAGGCCGGAAGATCTGCATCGATTTGAGATCTATATCACGGCACCCAACAAATTCTCCGCAGTACAGACGCGGCCACGAACTCTTGTGCATGCGATGGATCTGCCGGACAACCAGCGCGTGGTTATTCGGAAGCGGTTCTGGCTTCCCAAATCATGGCGCGTGGAAGTTGGCTTTGGGAACGGATACTGGGGAGTTGTTGATCCGATTCTGCTGGTGGATCCGGATTTTGATCTCGATTCATTCCGCGAACTGCCAAAACGAGAACAGAACGAAAAGTATGGCCGGTTGCTCATCGATCGCTTCGAAGAAGCAGATGCTCCGAGAATCAACATTTACTCGGCCGTCGAGACCGGGCCTCTTTATGACGAGTGGCCGCCTGCCAGTCATGTGGCCGTGTATGGAAAGCCTGGACAGAACGTCGAAACGCACCTCAGAGAATTCGCCACTCGAGCATTTCGGCGTCCAGTGACGGACGAGCAGATTGCTCCATTCATTCGACTGGCAGAACAGAGCCCGGAAGGAGTCCGGACTGCAATTGAAGCAATTCTGTGCTCACCCAGGTTTGTATACCTGAAGGAATCCACAAAGGAACTGGATGACTATGCCATCGCCTCGCGGCTGTCGTATTTCCTGTGGAATACCATGCCCGACAAACAGCTGATGGCCGACACTGCAGCAGGAAATCTGCGTGACCCCGGGACGCTGACGTCACACGTCGATCGCCTGCTTGCTGATCCGCGGTCGGATGAGTTCGTTGGTTCCTTTGTCTGGGGTTGGCTGGGACTTCAGAACAGCGTCGAAATGGCCCCGGACCCGATGAAGTATTTTGATTTTCATCGTAATCGTTTGAATGAAGCCATGGTGCGTGAGACGAACGAGTTCTTCCGTTGCCTGTTGACTGAAAATCTGCCGGTCGCCAGGTTTATTGATTCTGATTTCACGATCATTAATGCCGATCTGGCACGCCATTATGGGGTCACGGAGAAAGTCAGGACGACTGCCGCTTTTCAGCGAGTCGCATTGAGCCCTTCGGATCGCAGGGGAGGTTTACTGGGGCAGACTGCCGTCCTGACAGCGTCCGCCAATGGAGTGGATACTTCGCCTGTTGTTCGCGGAATCTGGGTCCTCGAAAACCTTTTGGGCACACCTCCGTCACCGCCTCCCCCCGACGTTGATATTCCGGAACCGGATACGCGAGGCGATCTGACGATCCGCGAGATTTATGCGAAACACCGGACGGTTGAGTCATGCAATAACTGTCATCGTCGGATCGATCCACTCGGTTTTGCGCTGGAGAATTATGATGCCATTGGTGGCTGGCGGACTGAGTATGAGTCGGGGCACGCGAT
>CAJWGB010000380.1 GCA_913031625.1 uncultured Planctomycetaceae bacterium
CGGATGGGCCGCGGTGCCTGCGAACACGCGCGGGTCGAGGACCGAGTTCTCGCGCGAATCGGGACGATGAGCAAGGCAATGGGAGGAATGGGCGGATTTGTTGCGGGCAGTGAGTCATTGACACAATTACTCCGAAACACGGCACGAACACAGTTCTTTTCGACCGCCTTACCGCCAGTCGTGTGTGAACGGATGACGGACTCCATACGGACCATCCAGAATGATGCAGCGGGCAGGCAGCGACTACAACAGTTGACGCAGTTTGCTCATGAACAGATTGGACGACTATCGCTGGCTTCTGTGCCTGGCGGCATCGCGCCGATTGTTCCGATTATCGTTGAGGGAAATGAAGCCGTCACTGCTGCGGCCGAGCGACTGGCAGACGTGGGATTCTTTATACCGGCAATTCGGTCACCGACCGTGAAAGCGGGCACAGAACGACTGAGGATGTCGTTGACAGTGAATCATTCAGAAGAGCAGATAGCAACTGCCCTGAGGCACATGTCAGTCCGCTGATGCGATCGAGTTCTGTTGGTCCTGCACCGGCTGGAGAGTTCTGGCCAGTTGCCCGCAGGCAGCCGCGATGTCTGCTCCCAGGGAGTATCGAACAGTCGTCTGGTATCCGGCCTCTCGAAGCTGTTGGGCGAAGCGGTCAATTGCCTCACGTGGACTGCACATCAGGTGCGGCGCATCTTCGATGGCGTTAAATGGGATCAGGTTGAATCTGATATTCAGACCCTGTACCCAGCGAATCAACTGGTTTGCGGCGTCGTGAGAATCGTTCACGCCATCGAGCATCAGATATTCGATCATCAATGGCCGACCCTGGAGCTGATTGACCTGCCGGATCGCCTCGTGCAGATCCTTGAGTGGGTGTTTGGATTCCAGTGGAATGAGTGTCCGGCGTTTCTCCGAATCTGCACTGTGGAGGCTCAATGCCAGATTGACCCCGGGCAGGGTCTCGGCAAACTCTGTCATTTTTTCCGGAATGCCAACAGTCGACACCAGGATGCTGGCAGGCGATCTTGCAAATAAATCTCGGTCTGTGAGTTTTCTGATTGCATCGGTGACGGCTCTGGAGTTGTGAAACGGTTCTCCCATTCCCATGAAGACAATGTTGTCGAGTCGTCGTCCTTCATTCGTGAGGATCTGGCCTCCGAGCACCACCTGATCCAGAATCTCGCGTACGGCCAGGTTCTTTGCGATCCCCAGTTTGCCGGTTGCACAGAAGTCACACGCAGCAGCACAGCCAACCTGACTCGAAACACAGATTGTTGAGCGACCAGATGCAATTCGGAGAATAACACATTCAATCACATGGCTCGTGGAGGTCTGCAGCAGCAGCCGAGTGGCGCCGTCCAGTGCCGAATCCATTCGGTGTTTGACAGACAGACTGTGCAGCTGAACGTTCATGGTCTCGGGGAGGTGAGATAACGCTGAGTCATCTGCTTCGAACTTCCGCAGCAGTGAATTTCGAAACTTTCGAATGACGTGCGGGTCCAGACGGTGATTCCTGCGGTGCAGTTCAACGGCTTCTGAGTCGTGGACATCAAACGTCACGAGGCTGCTCCCGTGCCCAGATTGAACTCGAGGGAGCCATTCCATCGACGAGTTCAGCGATCTGCTGAGTTGCTTTGAGTGCAGCCTTGATGGGGGACGCCCAGGGGCCCGTTTGGGAGCGTGTCCATCCTTCCCGAGCCGGCTGAATCGCCGGGTCCTTCCCGACTTTGAGTGTGTCGTCGGGCAGGGCATCGTAGTAGGTTCGGAATGATGTCGTGGCGGCAAAGAAGTGTCGCAGGCCGACTGTGTCCGCCAGTGCTGCCTGAAGACGCAGACAGGCGTGCTCCCGAGAGCGTTGTGCGGGATTGTCGATCTGCAGACCCCAGTCAGGCCTGTTCCACGACTCTGGGCCCTCAACAAGATGGTGGCAGAGTTCGTGCAGGATCATCTGCGCGATGCAGTCATCAGCATCCAGGGTTTCCTGTGTCCCCAGCGTCAATGTTCCAGTCCCGTCCCACGCGGCAAAAACGGTATTGTCACGGCGGATCACCATTCCAACCTGTGCGGCACAGTTCAGCCAGATCAGGTCCAGAGGATCCTGATAGGTGTGGGCTACTTCAGTTCTGACGCCGGGCTGCGGTGAATTCATGGACGTATTAGACAGGGGGGCACCCGAGATACGAAACGAATGGCCGGGACCGTGTATTGCGTGACAGTTTGGCGTGTTCTAGATTACCACCATTGGCCCGTCTCCCTCAAACGGAAGCTTCCCGGCAGGATGCCGCAAATGTCTCCCCCACTTTCTCCAGGTGAGCTTTACTCTGCGGATGTGCTTCTCCTCGGAAGCCGTGGGGCTGGAATGACGGCCGTGGGCGAAATTCTTGAGGATCTTGGCAGTCATGTTCTGAGGATGGATGCTGCTGCCGCAGACGGGGGACCCGATGAACTCCCGTACTCACCAGCTTCAATCACACGGCCGTTTTCATTGTGTGTGTATTCACCGGCGGTGTCCAAACGCGACCCTGTGAGGTTGTTTGTTCGGGAACATGGCGTCCCCGAAGCCGCACTTCCTGAGTTTCTGGGGGGGGTGTTTGAACAGCACCAGTTCACGGCTGTTGCAGGGACCCATGGCAAAAGCACAACAGCCGCCATGCTGACGTGGGTTTTGCAGGAGACTGGAAACGGCCCCGCCTCTTACGTGGGAGCTCCCAGGATTGCGGACGGCAGATCCGGGCTTTGGTCTTCGAATTCACGAATTGCTGTCGTCGAGGGCTGCGAGTACCACAGCGGTTTTCTGCACTTCAAACCCAACATGGTCGTCCTTAACGGGATTGAGCGTGACCACCTTGACTGGTTCTCGTCAGAAAACGATGAAGATGCCGCCTACTCAACCCTCTGTCAGCAGACGAGTGTTGAAACGCTGATTACGTCAACTGCCTGCCCTCGGGGACAGAAGATCGCGTCTGAGGCGGAAGCCAATGTTCGGCGTACGTGGAGCGTCCAGTCAGGGGCGAATCTCAACGCTAGCGCGGATGTCATGATCCGACCACTGCGGAAGCAGGGGGCGACGACAGTCGCTGAGGTGAATGCTGGTGGAGTGCCTGCAAACCTGAGTCTGGTACTTCCCGGCCGTCACAATCTTCAGAACGCCGCCGCAGCGATTACCGCAGCAATTGAGCACGGAGTGCTGCTCGCGGATGCCTGTGAGGCACTTTCCCGCTTTCAGGGCATCGAACGCCGTCTTGAGGTTCGTGGAGAGCCTGGTGGTTTGTTGCTGATTGATGACTATGCTCATCATCCCACAGCTGTTCGCGGTACATTGGAGACGGTCAGAGACGCCTGGCCGGATAGACGGTTGATTTGCGCCTTTGAGCCGCACCAAATGAGCCGTATGGAACACTTTTTCGAGGAATTTGTCGCAGCGTTGTCTCTGGCGGATGAAGTTTATTTGCTTCCGGTGTTTGCCGCACGAGAGAATCAGACGCCGCTGGAATGCTGCCGCGCCAGTGGATCACTGGTAAAACAGCTAAACAATTCCGGGACTCGATCTTTCCTCTTCGCCAATCTTGACCAGATTGTCTCCAGAGTAGACCATGCGGCCAGACCAACAGATGTCTTTTTGACCATGGGAGCCGGGCGGACCAACCTGATACATGACGAACTCACTCGAAGATTTCAACGAAATTCTGTCGCCTGACGAATCGCTTGCGCCGTGGACATGGCTGAAGCTGGGGGGCCCCGCAGAACGCTTTTATCAACCGACATCCCGCGCGCAGCTCATCGCGCTCGTGCAGTGTCTGGCGCAGTCCGGCATCTCCATCAAAGTCCTTGGCGGAGGCTCCAATCTTCTGGTTCCAGATGCCGGCGTATCGGGAGCCGTCATTCGTGTCGCGGATCCGTTGCTGAGTGAGATCAGCGTTGACGGGAATACGATTATGGCAGGAGGCGGAGCGCTCCTGTCCGCAATCGTCAGCGAGTCCGTTCGATGTCAGTTGGCGGGACTGGAGAATCTCGTCGGGATCCCGGGGACTCTTGGTGGTGCGATTAAGGGAAATGCAGGAGGTCGGCAGGGAGACATCGGCGATTTTGTACAGACTGTCGAAGTGCTCACGGCATCTGGTGATGTCGCCGTGCGATCCGGCGATGAGCTGACCTTTTCCTACCGTAAGAGCAGCGTGGCGGATCTGGTCGTACTTTCGGCAACAATGGAATTGAAGCCAGACGATTCAGATGATCTAACGTCTCGGCTTAAGAAGACGTGGATCATGAAACGAGCCACTCAACCATTGGGTGACCAGTCGGCTGGCTGCATCTTTAGAAACCCGCGCGGTCTGAGCGCTGGCGCACTCATCGAACAGTGTGGCCTGAAGGATCTGACCGTTGGCGGAGTCAGGATCAGTGATCGTCACGCAAACTTCATGGTGACGTCAGACGGTGCCACCAGTGCAGAAGTTGAGTCTCTGATCGAGAAAGTGCAGAACGCCGTCTTTGAAAAATTCGGCGTGAATCTGGAGCCGGAGATTCAACGCTGGAGCTAACCCACGCTGCCCTGTGCACCTTCTCGCTGCCGCACGCATTCCTGGTTGCGTCGCTTTGAATCCGGGAATCCGCTGAGAATCTGTGAATCCGTTCGAAGACTCACCGCTGCATCGTGGTTTGCCACTCTGGTCGAGTGATCTACAGTACAGCGAGCCTGCCCTTTCGAATGATTGCACATGATTGATAGTTCTCCCGTCATTCAGGTTATGAACCTGAAAAAGACGTACCGTACGGGGCTCCTTCGCCGACGCGTCATCAATGCTCTGCAGGGGGTCACTCTTGAGATTCCACGAGGGCGGATTTACGGGCTGCTGGGGCCAAACGGTGCCGGAAAGACGACTCTCATTAAGATTCTCCTTGGAATCGTTCGGCGATCGTCGGGGGATGCGAAAGTGCT
>CAJWGB010000381.1 GCA_913031625.1 uncultured Planctomycetaceae bacterium
AAGCTCATCATGGCATCGTTGATTTGGCCCACCATTTCCGTAATGGCTTCCACCTTTTCGCCCATCGTTGTGAGCATCCCTGCAAAAATAATTGCAAAGACAATCAACGGCAGTAAATTCATTGTGGCCGCTGCTTCAAACAGATTGTCGGCAAACAGCATCAAAATCAGATTCCCAAGGATCATCCCTATCCCAGGCTCTTCTTCTTCCAAGCCGGCACTCAAGCCTGGGAAGATTTTGGCTAACTCTCCCTCACTAAGACCTGTTTGAACATGTAAAATCCCCAGCACTTTTTGAACATCTTTTCTGGTAACAACAACTTCACCACCATGCTCTGCAGCTTCTTCGGTCTCAAGTCCTGCGTGTCCTGTTGCGCTTTCATGATCTTTTTCCGAGGTATCTTGAGCTACGACCTGTTCTGGTGCAGCGGGGCTACCATTAGAAGCTCCGGGATTGAAAATATTGACGACGATCAACCCTATGGTCACGGCCAAAGCAGTGGTAGCCAGATAGTATCCCACAGCAGTCGCACCAGGTTTTCCAAGTTTCCGCACATCACCAAGGCCTAAAATCCCGTTCATGACGGAAGCAACCACCAAGGGAACAACCATCATCATCAATGCCCGCAGGAAAACTTCCCCACCGATTCCGATTCCTTCAAAAATACTGAGCGTCGTCTGTTCTTTCTCAGCACCCATCACAGCCGGCAAGATCAGTGCGGTGAGGATCGCGAGCACGATCGAGATAATGATATAGAGAGTTAGGTTGCCGTGACCCTTTTTTCCTTCTTTTGACATGTACCCGATTCACTCCGGAGAATTGTTGCTAATGTAAAACTGACTGGCTAGTTTGAAAGATGCGAAACCAAAGATGAGCAGGGCGCATTTTTTGCGACTCTGACGACAATAATCTTATATTTATAATTCTGAGTTCGCAAAGAATTCGAGTGCCGCGGGATGAAAATCTACCGGATGTTGACTGGCTGCAGTACGAGAAAGCAAATTGAGCCGTCCTGCAATACTGCCGCTCTCACCAGGTACAAAGATAGCAGTCAGCATTCGCTTCACCAAAGCTTCACCTGCATTCGCATTACTAACAAGGAACGCCATCGTGGCAACCGTTGGAGTCAATTCAGCTTCCACTTGACTCAGGCCTTTCCCTGAAATGCGATCACGATGATATCCGATCTGCGTAAGGTCATTGATTTGCTGAGGTGTTAATCCAATCAATTCAAAGCGATTGTCATTCAGTAATTCCCGCAATACAGCATTCTCTGTACGAGTGGTCACGATCCCTGCTTCGATGGCAGGATCTGTCAGCATGGCCTGGAATGGCTTATAAGATTGCTGAAGTTTCGTGTGATCAATATTCAAGGTGGATAAAACTCGCTCCGAAGTAATTCTCATCCCCGAATCTCTCGGACCTAAAGACACAACACGATCTTCCAGGTCCTTCAAAGATTGAATTCCCTGCCCTTTGCGAATCACAATATGCACTTTATCAGCATATAAGGGCGTTAGTTTCGCGATGTCGTTATCATTGGCTAGTACTTCCAATTGAGCGATGGCAATGTGGACCTGCCCTGACTTGAGTAACTTCACGTTTTCTATGGAACCTGAAGTATTCAGAATATTCGTGGGTTGGTTGTAGTTGTTCGCTAACTCATCTTTCAGACTGGTCCCAACCTGATGGTAAAACTGGTCACTCATTCCTGTCCCAATGTTAATCGAGTCAGGAACGTAACTTTGTCGTACATTCTGCCAAAGAACGAAAGAACAGAGAATCAGCAGCGGTAAGACCCACAATAGGTGATTTACCACCTTGTGCGCCTGACTCACATTCGGAAAGTGATTCCCCGATAATCGTGCAATGAACGGAACATTATTCAACCAGCGAATCGACTTCCCAAGTTTACTAATGGGCACAGCATTGACCGGACGACCATCAAGCATGCGTGCAAAATCCCCAGCAAGCTCTTTGGCTGACGAATATCGACTCAGAGGATTCTTCGCAAGACACTTAAGACAAATCGCCTCCAATTGACGATTCACATTGCTGGACATATCTGATGGAGGGACGACCTCCCGGTGGAGCACTTCGACCACCGTGCTAGCTGCTGAGTCTGACTTGAATGGTGGTACGCCGGTGATCAACTCGTAGAGTATCGCTCCGATCGAGTAAACATCGGAATGGGCTCCCATACGGCCTTCATCAGCTCGGGCCTGTTCCGGCGACATATAATCGACTGTGCCCATGATCACACCGGTTCGCGTCATCGCAGCGGGGCTGGAGGAGTCAGGTGCCTCCTCGAGCAGAGTGTCAATGCGGGCCAAGCCGAGGTCCAGAATTGTTACGTGTAGGTCACTCGTTTCGTCTTCACGGGTGATTACGATGTTATGCGGCTTGATGTCTCGGTGAGTGACACCCTGGCCATGGGCATATTGGAGAGCGACTGCGGCCTGATGAACGATCTTGAGCCCAAAGTCAACGGGGAGTGGGCCGGCGATTGAGACGTGACGAGCGAGGTCGTTGCCTTCGATGTACTCCATTACAAGGAATGGGATGCCATCTGCTTCGTCGGCGTCATGGGCCACAACAAAATTCGGGTGACTGAGTGCGGCAACTGTTCGCGCTTCATTCTGAAACCGCTCAAGCATTCCGGGGGATCGCCGTCCCGCGGAATTCATGACCTTGACGCAGACGATCCTCCCAAGTCGACGATGCCGCGCCTTATAGACGCTGCCCATTCCACCCTGACCGAGCTTCTTCAGGATGTCGTAATTTCCCAATACAAGGCGTCGTTTTCGCCCGGACAGCAGCACCTTGGCCTGGAACCGAGTCAGATGTCCCTGTTGCTGCAGTTTCTGAGCCAGCTCAACGCTGTCCTGTGCTTCGACTCCGGCAAGCAGGGAGTCGACTTCTTCGCCGGTGAACAGGCCACAACGCTTCATGCCGGCGACAAAGCCCTCGATCCCGACCGGCTCACGAACCTCCGCCGGCGGCTCAGTGGTCGGGGTCCCGAGTTGACGGGCCTGTCTGATCAGCTGCGACAGTTCGGCTTCACACGTTTCTCCCTCCGGAATCTGCCCTTCGCCGAGGATGACCGGCTTGTCGCCAAGCAGAACCGGGGCGTCTCCGGCAAGGGTATCCATGTGTTCCTGGCAGAACTTGCACTCGTCGAGGTGCAGGAAGAGCAGGTCCGCGTGATCCTCGTGGAGACTACCGGAAACCAGCTGCCGCAGCGTTTCGGCTGGCGGGCAGGTCAGGGTTTTGGGTTCCGAAGTCCTGGTCGACATGTGTTAGCTCGCGGGGCATGGGGGACGGTGGATTCCCCGGATGCATCAGTCCAACAGTTGAACGCATCGCAGTAACGTTAATCCTCCAGAATCAGACGCAAACGCCGACGAATCCTGTAGTTGGCCTGACGCACAGTCTGCGGGTTGATGCCCTCTTCCCGAGCGACTTCGGATGCGCTTCTGCCGTGCAGGGCGACCTGCTCGAACGCTTTCCAGTTCCGTGGGTCAAATTCGCCGCGAATCATTTCCATGGCACGGTGAACAATCATGGCGTCATCCTGACGCGTCTCTTCTTCATCTTCCTCGCCAAACGGGTCAGGGACCTCGGAGATCAGGGCCTGAGCAGCAGTTCCGCCTACCGCGTCCGCGTATTTTCGGGCCTTGCGGAAGTGATCGATTGTACGGGTGCGGACAATCGTTTTGAGCCACGAGCGAAATGAGGCCACGGAACGCCCGGGGACAAAGTCACCGATATGGCGGGAAACCGTACGAAACGTCTCCTGAAAAACGTCCGCAGTGTCATCCTCACTGAGCCCTGCGCGGCGGCACCACTTGTGAACCAGTGGCCCATAGAGGTGCACCACCTGGCTCCATGCATCCTCATCGTTGGCCCGGATGCGACCCAGGAGAGTCATTGATGTGACGTCGATTCCGTCTGCCATAAAGGTCTCCAGCAGTAGTCTACGTGCAGACCATACGAATTGCTGCCCTGACCCCCACGTTTTTCCACGCGTGCCAGAGACTCGTGTTAGAGTCCACATGCGGCGACCGGGTTGGAGATGGCTTAATGGTGGTCACGTGCATAGGCGGAGGGATTTGCGGGGCCCGTGATCTGGCTGCTCTGGCG
This sequence comes from uncultured Planctomycetaceae bacterium, assembly GCA_913031625.1. Taxonomy (GTDB): domain Bacteria; phylum Planctomycetota; class Planctomycetia; order Planctomycetales; family Planctomycetaceae; genus Fuerstiella. The sequence continues at coordinate 4,144 of CAJWGB010000381.1, forward strand.
AATCATCGGTGAGACTGCAGATTCACCGCCGCGGGCGGGGGTGAATCTGCTGTTTGCACCCCTGAAATCGCAGTCGCCGAAAAGAGCAGGTTCTGAGGAAAAGGAGGAAGCGGAACTGGGGATTAAACCAGACGCAGACGTCTCGGATCAGAAGTGATGAGACATGCGGCAGTCTGCTGATAGACTTCATTGATGAGCTCGCTGAACCGACGCAATTTTTTTCTGCCCGGCAGTTCTGCAGACTCAGGCGGCCTTCGCAAGCCGCCTGAAGGTGGAGACACTATGCAGATTGCAACACGTGCCATGGCCTGTGAGTGGTCGATCATGCTCAATCCGGGGCGTCACGATCGGGTGATGGAAGTCGGCGACATTCTTGAATTGATTCACGAGATTGAGAGTTGGCTTTCGGTCTACAAACCGAACAGTCAGCTGTCTCGCATAAACGCACACGCGTGTCATGGTCCGGTGGTAACCCGCCGGGAGGTCTTCGGGCTGGTGCAGCAGGCGATCGAATTGCATCGGGCGACAGACGGTGGGTTTGATCTGAGTGCCGGTAGTCTTGTCCGGTTGTGGAGCAATTGTCGCCGCGAGAAGCGGATTCCAACTGACGAAGAAGTTCAGCAGGCACTCCAGTGTGTGGACATGTCTGCCGTCCGCCTCAACGAGCAGAAGACGTCGGTCGCATTTGAGCGGGAGGGACTTTCGCTGGACCCGGGAGCAATTGGCAAGGGGTATGCCCTTGATCAGGCAGCGGAACTTGTCGGCATCTCGCACAGTTCGGC
>CAJWGB010000382.1 GCA_913031625.1 uncultured Planctomycetaceae bacterium
GTCGGCCATTCTCGATCTGCATACTGCCCCCATGTGGGAATCTCCTGTCCATCGCCTGTTGCTCGTCCACCTTCGTTGTTGGCGTGCGGAATGGTGTAATGAGCCTGCAGAAAGAATGGCCCACCTGAGTTGTCTCGAATGAACTTCAATGCTGCATCGGTCATCAGATCATGAGACCATGTCTGGCGGTCCACTGAAACTCGTTTCTGGTCTCCCTCACGATTGCCGGGCAACGAAACCTTACGCCCATTTTCCCAAAGGTATTCCGGAAAGTAGTTGTGTGCGTTCCCCTGGTCGAGATAACCGAACCAGTAGTCGAACCCCTGTCGATGAGGCGCACCGGAAGAGTCCGCGTGCCCCAGTGCCCATTTGCCAATCCCGCCGGTCGCATATCCGACGTTCTTCAGCAGAGTTGTCACAGTCTGAGCTCCCTCCGGCAGCACATACTGAGAATTGGAACTTATTGCAGTGTTCCCCGAGTGCTTGCCAGTCAGCAATACAAGACGCGATGGGCGGCAGACCGTATGTCCGGAGTAGTGGTCCGTCATGCGAATCCCCTCGGAAGCCATCTGGTCAATCCGAGGAGTTTTAACGACCTCCTGACCAAAGCAACCGAGGTCACCGTAACCCAGATCGTCCGCCATGATGTAAATGATATTTGGCCGCTCGGCCGAAACAGCGGTGGCTGCCAGACAGGCAAATGTAACGATGGTAAGGAGTTTGCTCATGAGTTTGGTGAGACCAGGATTACGGAAAAATCAAAACGGCAACAACAACTGCGACGAGACCAGCCAGTCCGGCAAGCGTCGACATCGGCGAGACAAACTTAAGCCCCTCTTTCTCGCTCATGCCACTCATTCGGGTAATGACCCAAAACCCACTGTCATTCATCCACGCAACTGGTTTTGAACCACAGCCGACGGCGAGGGCCACATAGATGGGAGCAACACCCGCGGCACCACTCGTCACAAGCCCTCCAAAAATCCCGGCCGCTGTAATCATGGCCACGGTCGAGGACCCCTGCGCAGTTCTTACTGCAGCAGTGACAAGGAATGCTGCCAGCACAACCATCACAGGAGAAGTTCCGGGGAGTCCCTCAAGCAGTTCCGCAACGCTGGTCTGACGCATCATTCGTCCAAAAGCTCCACCGGCAGATGTGACCAGAATAATTGTGCCGGCACTGCTGACAGCGTCCTGAATCGCGGCCGCAAAATCATCTTTCGTCGGCCGCTTGACTTTCACATACATCAGCACAGCAAACGCCGCTGAGATCAGCAAAGCAAGGCTCTTGTTTCCAAGCACCTTAAACGCGGCTGCAGTCGACTCGGACACCGCGATCCCTGCCAGATGATCCCCCGACTTGTTTACCAGCGATCCCAGAGTGATCAGCAGGACCGGCAGAATAATGGGGGTGAGCGAAGCAATCAGACCGGGGGCATTGGACGGCGGAAGAGAACCAGTCGGAGGATGATACGCATCAGCTTCTGACTCCACTGTATCAGTCGATTCCACTGGCGTTCCCGCGACAGGGGACGTTCTTTCGGAATCTCCTGTTTCGTTCGCACCTTCAGGCAGATCGAGGATCCACCTTCGGTTGGCATAATAAGCCCACATCATTGCCACAGATGAACTGATCACGCCTACAATGCAGCCCCCCAGAATCATCGTGCCGAGACTCACATTGAATGCTTCTGCAATAAACAGCGGCCCAGGCGTGGGAGGAACAAGTGAATGAGCCATCGTTCCGCCGGCAACGATTGAAAGCACGTAAAGCAGATAGTTCTTCCCGGTCTTGCGACGAAGGGCCTGCCCCAGAGGAATCATCAGATAGAAGACTGTGTCGAAGAACACGGGGATGCTGAGCGTAAAGCCACTGGCCATAAAGGCTGCCGGTGCACGCTTCTCCCCAAGCGTCTGCAGAGCTCGACGAACAATGGTATCCGCAGCACCACTATCCAGCAGGCAGCGACCGATAATGGATGCCGCAACGATCAGGATCGCCAGTTTGCCGCAATATGATCCCAGCGCATCCGTAAGCCGATCCATGAAGTTCTGCTTCCCGAGACTCCCGGCAGCATCGAGCTTACCTGCCGGGATGAGCGCCAGTTGTGACTCCTTAAATCCCCTGCTGATCCGCAGTCGATAGCACGCAGACGCCGTCTTCTCCTCATCCCCATCAGGTGTTGCAGTGGACTCAAATGGATTCTCCTGCTTCCATTCGGTCAGGTTGACGTTCTCAACGATCTGCCCGGCTCTTTGCAGGACCACACTGTCGGCCACTTCTGCGACCAGCACATGGGACTCCCAATTGTTGATGGGAGATGGTGACAGCACGAGCTCTGATTCGGAGTCAATAATGACGCTTCGAAGTGTGCCTTCGAGTTGAGCGGAACGTTGAACACGTTCGGAGGGCGTCAGCACCGCCACCGCAACCGCGCCCAGAATCAAAGCCACAAATGCATGCAGCCGAAATGCGAGGATCCCACCAATCACAATGGTAAGACCAATCAGCAGGATGAGAATGGTGGACATGATGTAGCGCCAGCAGAGGAGAATTCAACTCGCCACATGCTAGCGAGATCAGCGGTTCAAAGACATTGATCTCGATTACCGACCACCGGCGAATCAAAAAAGCCGATCAACTGCAACCATCGCGTCTGCCGCGTCAGCTTAGTTGATTCAGCGATTGCACGCTCCCGGCTCTCAGAGCTCGGGACAGTCACCATTTAGCTGTCAAGAGTCTCACCGGGATCACCGGGCGGGTTCGATACCGAGTTGTCAGCGAGGCCCGGAGCCTCAGAAGCAGGCCGGACAATTATCCGATTCCCCGCCACACGGACCACTTCCACACTTGTCCCATGGTCGATGTAGCCACCGTCGCTCACCACGTCCAGGAAGTGCTCCCCGAATGTGGCCTTGCCAGCTGGACGCAGCGTGGAGGCCGCCATCCCAATGTCGCCGGCCATCACAGGCCCACCGGCCGGTGATCCTGTCACAGACGGGTTCAGCAGCGGGCCACCGGCAGCTGTCCCGGCGGGTGTCAGAATGAGTTTGTTCAGGATTGGGATCGATGGCATGTATTTATTGATCGCGACAGCCACGATCAGGACAGTGCACAACGATGCTCCGAGACTGCCGAGACTTCGCATTGACTGTTCAAATTTCTCTCCACTGGACATGCCTGCGAACGTAGAGCTCGCCATCACAAGCGAAGCAATAATCAGCAACAACCCGGAAACTCCAAAAACCCCGAACCCCGGTATCACAAAGATCTCGAGAGCCAGAAGTACCATTCCCAGCAGAAACATCACCAGTTCCAGACCGCCGGCCGTTCCTCCCATGAAGTGACTCCAGAAGAACAGGCAGGCGAGAGCTGCGGCGCAGATTCCAAAGAACCCGGTCGGGAAGTGGAGTTCAAGATAGATGCAGAAGAACATCAGCGTCATCGTTCCGATGACCCCTGGCATCGAGTTCAGCAGTTCCACGGTTGCATCAACCCATGTTCGCTCTGCAGGAACTAACTCCATCGATGCAGGAATTCCAAGTCGTTCACGAACCTCAGCGAAGTCGTAACAGGTCGCCTCTGCAAGGCCGAGTTCGGCTGCGCGTTTTCCTGTCAATGTCAGAAACATGTTGCCGCGTGTTTCCGGAACCATGGCCCCTTTTTCCCATGGAATCTCTGAGTCCGCAATCTCAAGGTCACTCATATAGGTCACGCGGCCGGTTTCAGGGTGCGTGACTTTGTAGACTTCAAGATCGACGTCTGACATTGCCTCAAGCAGGGCGGCCGGACGATTCTTGCGTTGAGCCAGAGTTTTCAGGTACGTGAGCAGTACGCTCAGAACCTTCTCTTCTGCAAACTGAAACTGACCGCCTTCGGCCGTCTCCTGAATCATACCTGCATCTCCGATGTGTGCTTCGGGATGCATGATGATGCGATCGGTGGCCATCGCCAGAATGGCGGCACCGCTGTAAGCCTGCTTGTTGATCCACGCAACAGTCGTCACCTTGCTGCTGTCAAGTTCGGAAATCCTGTCCGCCAGTTCCATGGTCGCATAGACCTCTCCGCCGGGTGAACGGATATCGAAGATCAGCAGATTGGAGCCTTCCGCCAGTTCACGATCGATCTGTCGACTGACAAAGCTGGCTGAGACAGTGTGGATGGGTTCGTGCAGCCGAATCAATCCCGGCTTCAGTTCTGATTCGAGCGTAGACTCACGCATTGACTCTGCCGGCAGATCATACAACGCAGCGACGTCGGCGCGAGAATTTACGGTTGCTGCAATAAGGAACCCCTGATCGGCTGCATCGCGGGCGATGAATCTACCTGGTGCCCCGACCTGTTTGATTGTCTCGGTATCATCAACCTGCAGGGTGTCTCCCAGATCACGCACCTGCTTCGCTGTCAGAAAGCGAGTCTGCCGAGCCCCGCCTGCGGCAACAGTCTGCACTCTGAGCAGTTCGGCTCCGGGATTCATCATGGCTTCCGCAATACCGGTTGAAACTCGCGTATTGCGGCGACCATCAACGAGACTCAGGACAAAATTCTGGTCTTCGGGCGGAACCGACTTCCCTCGGCCGATATCTCCCAGCACAGCGGCGTCCGGCATTACAATGTCGTGACACAACAGTGCAAGAATAGTGTGATTTCCATCAATGCTCCTGGGGACCCATGCCACCAGCCGTACACGCGACAACTCGGGAGATGTCAGCCGCTTTGCCAGGTCACTGACCTGACCAAACGTACTGGTCCCGGCCGGGACTTCAATCACCATGACGGCCTGCTTGTCCTCGCGGGCTCGGATCGGGCGCGGGGCCCGGCACTGGCCCTCCATTACGTGCCAGACCACGTCCCACTGGCCATCCTGAATCCACCGCAGGTGCTCCGTG
>CAJWGB010000383.1 GCA_913031625.1 uncultured Planctomycetaceae bacterium
GTTCAACACTGGCAGAAAGGCGTCCCTCGCGAAGCCGTAGTTCTTTCTGCCCTCCGTCGGCGAACGTCAGCGTCGAGGTGCCGGAAATCATCACAGTAGAACCGTCATTAAACTGCAGTTCGAACCACGAGTTGGGGGCCAGTCCTTCAATCGTCCCTCCTGCGAGTTCCGTCCCAATGGTGATGTCCCGGACGATCTGCCCACGGTCACCCGTCCAGATCAAAGCTCCGCTCAAACCAGTGATCCTCGCAATGGATGCTTCTGAAGCCTGAGACTGTTCGGCAGTGTTGCCGGCCTCGACGTTCCGGCTCTCTGTTTGAGCCAGTTGGTAGATCAATCCTGCTGAGAGAGCAACAATGAGCATTGCAGCGGTGGCGAGCATCATACGCAGTAACCTGGTCTTTGCTCCCTCGCCACCTGGCTCTGGTTGCATGGCGGCAAGGCTGTCCGCGTCGCTGAGTGATTGTCTGCTTTCGCGCAGCACCTTCGCAACTTCGGTATCCCACTGCACATGCTCAACGAACTCCTGCCGTGCGGCAGCGTCACTGTCGAGTAGCTCCGCGAGTCGTTGTTCCTCAGCTTCGTCCAGTTCACCGCGCAGATGGCGATCGATCAATTCTTCCCAGTCTCTCCTCTCGCTCATTGTGTCGCCCTCAATCTGGTTTCCACACACAAACGAACCTGTTTCCGAACACGAAACAGTGTCTTACGAACTGTCTCAATTGTTAACTCAAGCTTCTCGGCAATCTGCTGATAACTCAATTCGTCAGCGAAACGCGCGTCAAGGACGCTCTTTCCACGGCCGGGTACGCGTTCCAGGCAGCCCTGCAGCGCCTCACGTCTGGACTCAGCATCGTCGTGTTCAGAGCTGGTTTGGTATTGGTCAAACGCGGCATCAATCGCGTCATCAAGCACGCGTTGAGTGAGTGTCTTCTCTCGCTGATTACGCTGTCTTGCACGCAGGACTTCAATCCGCACGATCGAGCGACACCAGGCAAGCATTGACGTCCCCTCCTCAAATTGATCGTGTTTCCTGACAACCACGACCATCGCCTCCTGTACGGCGTCATCTGCTGCGGTGTAATCCCCCAACAGCGATCGTGCATATGCAACAAGTTCGGTGCGGCATTCAAGAGCGGCTCTTAGCACACGATCTCTTTTGTTGTCAGAGTTTTCCATTCAATGCATTCCCGGAGTCGGTTTCGGGCTATCCGGCCACTCATACCGTACCAAACGACTCCAGCCAGTCGTGGACACCTCTTTGATGAGAATCACCAACTCCCGTCAAGAAATGCACTTTAGCCCTGGGGCAATCTTCGCTTAGGCCTGACTGCTATGCTGCTGACTCAAGGGTTCTCCGAACCGCTGCCTGGTTTCATCAGTAATTCGTCAAGGAAGGCAAATGCATCGTCAATCGCAGCCTGAATGACGACCAGGTGCTCAATATCGTTGTAGATCTTGAAGCGAATCTTACTGTTGGATTCGGTAAGACTGCGTTTCAGTCGTTGTGCGCTGGTGAGCCCAAAGTCCTCTGACCCAGCTCCGACATACCAGGAGACTCCTCGGCTCTGCCGTCCATCTCTGAGCGATAATCGACCGCCACCTCCTAATGCAATGGCTGCTATTGGCAGGGATGGGTGAGCGCCAACCTGCTGAACTACCTGTGCGGCTCCCATCGAATGTCCAAGCAACATAATGCGTTTTCGGTCAATCGGAGCAATGGTTTCCAGAGCACTCAGCATCTGACTGATATCAAGTGCGAGGTCGAACAAACCCTGTCGAGGTGAGACGACAATCCAGCCCCGTTCCGTTGACTCGGAAACCACTCTGCCGGCTCCATAGGTTTCAAAAAACATGTTCTCGCTGCCGCCCGCGCCGTGAAAAACGAACAGCACTGGTACCGGAGTTTCCAGGCTCGACGGGAGGCGGATCCGGGTCGGTACGGAACGAGTGCCGGCTGCCAGGGAAATCCAGAATTGCTTCCCGGAGAACTGCCTGCTGGAGACGTCCTGGGGATTAGTGCGAGATGAAAACAGCAGTTCGCAGTTTTTGAGTCGTTCTGAATAAGGAAAATCCGCTTCCTGGGACAGTCCCTTCAGCAGGCCGCTAAAGAAACGGGCCTCGTCACGCAGCGTGGCTGCGAGAGTTTGGTCAAACGTTGATGTCCCGTGAGCCTGGGCGTCGCTCCTCAGGGTTGCTGCTGATTCTTCCAGTGCCTTTATTCGGCGTTGTAAACCATGGATACGACTGACCGTTACAGGAGGCAGAGCGAAAGTGCTGTCGCTCTGCAAAAACGTCAGGGTAAGGTGATAGTCGCCTTCCGGTAAATTCTTAAGCTTCCACGATGTGCCACGCGCAAGTTCATCTATCGACAATTCAGTCTCTGCTCGAAGTTGACCATTTCGTCCGGTCAGCTTCAGGTGGGCGCTCGTTTGAGGTGGTCGTTGAAGCTCTGCGTCGTAAAACGAAGTCAACTCAATTTCAAGTGAATCAGTGTCAGTGTCTGCGCAGACCGGAGAGACTAACAGCTGTGCACCGACCAAATCATTTATTAGTCGGTCAGACTTTTTATCGGTGTTCAGCTCTAACCACGCACGGTCCAACTGTCTTCCCGCCTCTTTAAAATTGAGAGTGAAGAATCTGCGAACCGCGTTCTGCAGAAACGGAACGGCTGACACACGGAGAGGTGATGCAGCGGTCTCCCATGACATCTCAAATCTCTTAAGCCTGCGTCCCAGTTCCAAACGTGGATTCTGTGCGGGCACATCTGTTGGCAATACAAACAGGACAGCCAGAATTGCGAGCGCGAAAGACACTCCTGACGCGAATGGGTTTAACGTATGTTTCTCTGGCCCCTCGGTTAATCCGTTCATAGGAAGATCAATTTCTGTGTTGGCCAGCTGCCCAAAGTGAGACCGGGCTGCAAGTGGTGAATGAACTGCTGTGAGTGACGCCTAAAGTCGCCCGTAGGCAGGGGACCGTGGAGTCGTACTGTCCTGGTGTGGATGCGTCGTCGCTGATCAGGCAGAGAGGCTCACTGCAGCCCCTGTTTTTGCCCGTGGACAAGGTCCGGAGGTTACAAAAAAGTTTCCTTTGCCTGAGCACTCGTTCCACGATTCGAACTGGCGAATTGTGAAACGACAGATTCTCGCTTCTTTTCTGCCCACAGGGACTACTTGAAGACTTCGGACGCCATCATTTGCTGATGGTAGTTAAGAGGTGACCAGATTTGAAAACGATATCCTTCGGCAACCCGCCCTTTCTTTCCTGTCCCCGTTCATGAGTCGAGGCATGTGCTCTGGCAACCATACCGAATCACTCATCGGAAACATTCGATTTTCAGCTTCACCTGTACTCATCTCCGCCAGTTTGATGCGGTGATATTTGAGCTCCCTTAGTCATCAAACTACTGTGTTACGCGGACTTTATAGTTCAGCGGATTCCTCGACACACGGCAGTAACGCTTTGAAAACCTGTCACATGCATTACAGTTGAGAAGTCAGCATTTTTGCACGGAGACCGGAAAATGAAGCAAACAGCCGTGATTGTCTTATTGGCACTGATCAGCGGATGTGAGGGACCGGAGTCGGTTCAGAAGCCGAATAACGCCGGAGCAACACCAGCAGCAAACGGTCTGTCGCAGCCAGCGCTCGCAACTGATGCGTCTGCGAATGAAACAACTCCTCAAATCACTATTCCAGATTCTGCAGTTTCCGGCATCATCGGGGACCAGCCTTTTGAGCCGGATACATTTCTATGGGACAGCGACTCGCTTTCATTACAGGTCGGCAATAGTTTCATACCGAGAAACGCTGTTAAGATCAGCTATTTTTTTCCGGGCGACGCGGTCACACCTGGTCAGACATTCGTGTGGAGCAAGACCGACGAGTTTCTACCGGGGAAACGATTTCCCAATGTCATAATACGCAGCGACAATCTCGTTCAATGGGTCCCCGATTCTTATGACCTTGTACTGCAGATGGGCGACGTCAACGAAAAAGGTCAGGTGACAGCCAGGTTTCATCTGCAGACGAACGAGGAACCGGGGGCAAAGATTACGGGAAGTTTTACAGTGACTGCTCCTGACGTCTTATCGCAACTGCCCCAGGCATGGCACCGACCGTGGGTGGTTACGCGCCTTCAACTACCAGACCATCGAGAACATAAAGTGAAGGTCGGTTTCGTAGGGCTCACACCTACTGGCAAATGGAAAAGCAACTCTGCGGGAACCACACTGCAGAAAGGCGAACCAGGTACCGCATCATCTTTAACTTTCAGGCCACAGGTCTCGACAATCGCTTCTGCTGAAAACATTGGGCCCCATGGTCGCCACATTCATCTTGTGCCCGGAACGTACGTGTTTTACGCGACGAAAGGTCAACACAATGCTCAGTGGAAAGTTGTTGAGATTACTCCGGATTCTGCCGAAGAACTGTCGTTTGTATTCTCCCCCTCTGGTGCGGGTAGTCTGGCGGTGAGCGTACCCGATGCAAAAGACAAGGACTCAGTATTATTGATTCCGTTGACTTCCAGTGGCGAGTCTCCGATACCCGGTGCATCCGACGATGATCTTCGATTTCACCTGGAACGCATCGTTGGAGCTAACGGCGTTGAAAACGGAACGGCACAGTTTGCCAACCTGACAGCAGGTCGATATCGAATTCACTTGCAGCGACTGGTAACGACCAGTGGTAAAAGTAAACAAATTCTCCCGGGCAAACAAACCGTCGATGTTGAAATCTTAAAGAATACCTCAATCAATGGGCATAAAGTTTTAAAAGGAGCAGTCGTGTCCGTTACCGAGGAAAACGCAAACAAGCTGATAAATGATGGTAAAGCCAGACTTACAAACAAAGCCTAAGATT
>CAJWGB010000384.1 GCA_913031625.1 uncultured Planctomycetaceae bacterium
GAGGCCAATTGCCAGCATCTTCCACCCTATTCTGGTAACAGTCATTCTCTCTCCCCGTTTTCCTGTGTGGATCATGCGGTCTGTTCTTATTGACGGCGCTTCTTCTGATCTGCCTGCTTGTCTCTTTCGGCGACAAGCTCTCGAACTCGTGGAATGAGTTCTTCGCCATACTCCCGTGCATCTTCCAGCGGGTCGTAGCCACGGATCAATAGACTGGTCGCGCCAATGTCGTAATAAGCCACCATTGCCTGAGCGACGGTTTCAGGCGTTCCTACCAGCGCCGTGGAATTGCCCCTTGCCCCAGAAGCTTCGGCGAGAGCTGTGTACAGGCAGGTATCGTAGACTTCTTTCTCCCCGGCAATCTGTAACAGGCGCTGTGAGCCGACATTCTCGGGAGTGCGCAGGTCGCGATTCCCCACACGACGTTTGATATCCACCAGAATTTCACGAGCGCGTTGCCAGGCTTCTTCTTCGGTTCGACCGAGAATGGGCCGGGTTGAAACGCTGAACTTGATTTCGTTGTCACCTGCCGCAGCGCGCACCCGTTCCATGAAGGCGGCAGTTTCAGCGACTCCGGCGGGTACGCAGACGGGTCACCTTTTGTATAGGGCGAATGAGGTTCATTACTGCACGCAAACAGACAAAACGGATTCCCCGCCGCTTTCGAATCAGAAATGAGTTTCTGAATCTTCGGATATGCCGGTTTGCGGTCCGGATTATTGGTTTTGAATTCGCTGTCGTATTCGAACGGAAACGCTTCGCGCGGAGCAATGTGAGTCTTGCCACTCAATGCGACTCTGTAACCAGCAGGCTTCAGATAGTGGACGATGGATTGAGTACCTGGATAAACACACGTGTGATTCGGCCATGCACCTGATTTTACCGGGTAGATGCCTGTATAAATATTGTGCCTCGTCGGCGAACACATAGGTGCGGTCTGAAAGCACCGCGAAAACTGCATCCCCTCAGTAGCGAGCCTGTTCAGATGAGGCGTCTTCGCCTGTCCGCCATAGAGTTCCATGTCCAGATAAGTGCAGTCATCTGCAATCATGAAGACCAGGTTCGGACGGTCGGCAGCAAGGGCTGCACCAGTCAGGAGCGTCACAAAGACAACAGCAAAAGTTCGCACTGAGAGAGTCCGAATTAAAGGTAACAGAATTTGACGCAGGAACTCTTACGAGTTGCGCAATAACCAAATGGAGCCGGTTTCAGCGACGATGGTTGTTGGGCTCGTCATCGTAGCCCTCATCATAATCTTCCTCGTCGTACTCGTCGTACTCGTCGTACTCGTCGACGGCATACTGATCAGCGTACTCACCATAGCCATCGTCAGGCATCTCACTTTCCAGTTCTTCCATGCGACGATTCGCTTCTGCTTCCGTGATTTGGTCGTACGCAAGGTCGATAAGTACCTGAACCTGTGGTCCAAACCCGATGTGTTCTGCAATTTCACAGGCCCGCGCATAGGACGCCCTGGACCCCATCCGGAATGCCGCAATCGCTCCAACGATGGCAAGGATTGCCAGCCCCCAGACAACTATTTCGCCGCTGGCCAATCCACCAATGGACATCGCAATTGCTCCGACCACTGTCGCCGCGCGGATATAGGCCACGAGGACGGACCTGCCGCTCATCGGCAGGTCTGCTCCCCGGAATGAAGCGCCCTCTTTCTCCATCACAAAGTGAGACTTTGTCGGAATCAGAGGAATGTAATAGAGGTGCCCAAAATTGGTCGCCACGTGCCCCAGCCCTGGGATTTCATCACACCTGCCGTACAGGCTGCTGCCCCAGATAATTACCATGACTCTGCTTTCGCCTGCTCAAACATCCCGAAATCTGACCCCGGTATCCTAATTGAGGGGGCTGGAAATTCCAGAGACGGACATTCGCCCCTGCATCCTGATTCGCGTTCCCCGGTGCGCTGCAGATTGCTACATTTTCCACTGAAAGTAGTCCTCAGATCGACGCTGCAGACGGGAGACGCCGGAAATGCCGCGGTGCGGAGCAATGCGGATCGATTTCTGGATGGCCCTTTCCCCCGACTTTCAGCGTGTGCATGGATTAACACTGGCAGAGCCTGTGGCACCCTGAGGATGTTGTTCAGATGGAGTTGAACCGTGTCAATTGCGGACTCTGCCCTGTTGGCTCAGGGACAAAAGGCAGCAGATTCAGATCTGCTGTCCGACGCTGCAAACTGGCTGAATGACCACTTTTCCACTCAGTGGCTGATGGACAAAGTGGTTCAATACGGCCCCAACCTCCTCGGAGCAATCGTCGTCTTCGTGGCAGGCCGGTTTGTGGCCAGACTTGCGACGGCCGCCATCGTCCGTGGAGCGCGCAAGGCCCGAATGGATGAGACACTTGTCTCGTTCCTCAACAATCTCATCTACATGGTCCTGCTGACAGCAGTCTGCATTTCCGCCCTAAGTCGACTGGGAGTCAATCTCGATTCACTCACAGCAATTCTTGCGGCCGCCGGCTTTGCGGTGGGCATGGCCATGCAGGGGTCTCTGGGCAACCTGGCCGCTGGTGTAATGCTCGTTTTCTTTAAACCCTTCCGAGTCGGCGATGTTGTGGATGTGTGCGACAACCGCGGGACCGTAGTCGAAATCCAGCTGTTCAACACGATTTTGCTTACGCTGGACAACGTCCGAGTCGTCGTCCCGAACGGCAAGATCACGGAAGGCACTATCCAGAACTACTCGTCGGAACCTGAACGCCGCATCAACCTGGTTGTCGGCTGTGGCTACAACGACAACCTGAAGGCCGTGCGAGCTACGCTTGAGAAAATCGTCGCGGAACATCCAGGCGTCCTGCAGTCTCCCATGCCGGAAGTGGCCGTCAGCGAACTGGCGGACAGCAGCGTGAACTTTGTGGTTCGACCATGGGTTAAGAGTGAAGAATACTGGGACGTTCGTTTCAGCCTGATCGAGCAGGTCAAACTGGCATTCGACGAAAACGGCTTCACTTTCCCATTTCCATCACGAGACCTGTTCCTGCACAACCCAGAAGTCGGAGCCGCGTCGCAATCGGCACCGCGAGCAGCCGCCTGACAGACCAGAGATGAATCCGAACTGTGTCACCCGTCGGGCGTTCACTCACCGGACTCTCTCCTGCTGTTCTCACTCTGCCTTTCAGTGCAACACAGCGTTTGCGATTGTTGCCGGCCTCTCTGTCTTTCTCTGGGCCCCCTGTGGTAAACCAGCAGTGCCTTTCCAAGAGGCTCAGGCACCTATGGATCCAGAACCAGAACGCGTTCAATCAGGTCCCCATCAGCCACTTTCAGAGCCTCGTCAGTTCGCTGAAGATGAAACACGGCGGAACCATCTGTATAGATAACGGTTCCGCCCGGTGACACATCAAATCCGAGTACATTGCAAGCAAGAACAGTCTCCTCCCCGCTCGACGCACGTCGGACCAGTTCCCACTCTTTGGGCACGAGGGGAGCATGGGCATCTGTTCCTGCACCCTTCTTCATTGCCAGCCGTGTATCAACAGCCTGACCGTACAGCATCAGGAACGGGCTCCGCTTCGCATCCTGCTCAGGAGCGCCCGCCCGCATCAATGGCTTTCCCGTGAATGCCATGGACATGAAGTTGAAGAAGTAAACAAACATTCGCAATAGCCGAAACGGGAACAGAACGACGTCCTTGAGTGTCTCCCACATGGACTGTTTACGGGCGTGGGAAATCTGATACGGGCGGCGAACGTACAACAGGCTGCCATCGTCGGTGACTTTTGGCGCGATGAGATCCAGTCCTTCTTCTTCTACCAGACTCTCAATCTTTTCTTCGTCCAGATCCAGCTGCTCGATCCGGTAACTGCTTTTACCAACAGCAAACCCATTTTCGTTGCGGCCGACCGCGCTTGACTGAAACACGATGCGTGGGCTTCCATCTCGCAGCCAGCAGGGCGCTTCGTCCCAGGAATCGGACATGCTGATTGCCTGCGGAAACAATCCGTCACTTCGCGTCACCGACAGCCCAACTGTTCCATCTTCTCGCGGCAACGCCACAGCCATACGACCATCTTCCGGGTGACGAGACAGATCCGTCGCAATGAATCCCTGGCTGTGCATCAGCCGTGTTTCCTCCTGCTCCTTAAGGTCATACATGAACAGGCCACCGACCGGCCCGAGGTCAAGGATGTAGTAGATCTGGTTTGGAGTATCGCCTCGGGCGATGGCCATAAATCGAATTGTGCGTCGGCCCTCCTGAGCTTCCCATGGTGCCACCCCCGGAGGCTGCATGCCCATGTCGCCCCAGACACCACTGCGGCCCTTCCATGCGTTGGTCTGGGCGTGCTTCGCTTCGCGTTCCAGAGAGCTGCGAGCAAAGTCACTCTCGATTTCCTGAACTGTTCCGTCAGCCTGCCGGACATACAGTCGTCCGGACGCAATCCATGCGACAGATGGAGAAGTGGATTCCTGGCTCATTCGGATGATCGGTCAGCAGTCAGGTGGACAGAAGCTGGCAGGATATCTGCCGACGGGCGGCATTCAAGCTGACACAGCTCGTGCACGAGCATCCAGGTCCTTTTGATAAGGCTGAAAACGGTCAGATGGCAACCCGAGCCAGAGAAACATCGTCAGGGATCGTCCCATGACTTGCATCAGGAACATGCGTGGTGCGAGGATGCCGGCCTCGGAAGAAAAAATGCCCTCTGACTCCATCGAATACTTCGACCGTTATCGCAACGAGCTGTGCACTGAGCGGGTGTATGGCGAAAAATATCTGCGCTGGACTTACGCGACAGCTGCGGGTCGGCTGGCGCTGTGGGCACTGGTAAAGCGATCTGTGTTTTCCCAATGGTACGGCTGGCGG
>CAJWGB010000385.1 GCA_913031625.1 uncultured Planctomycetaceae bacterium
CGTGCTGTTTGTGATTTGGATCGATGCAGTGCAGTTCCAGGTCAGCGGATTTTTCACTGAGCTTCATGTCGACCCAGCCGTGCGCATGGCCTTTGCCGAAATAGTAGCTGACCGCCGGCTGGTTGATGAGATGAAGGTCGCCACGTTGATCATGCTGCCACTCATGGGTGTGACCGCAGAAATAAGCCCGGGCATGCTTTCGTTCGGCAAGCAGCTTCAACAAAGAGGCCCCGTCACTCATGCCTTTGACAGGCCGCACGCCGCGGTTGGGATACGGGTTGAAGTGACCAAAGATAAGAGCCGGCTTATCCGCGCGTTGGTCGAGTTGTCTGGAGAGCCAGTTCAACTGTTTGTCTCCAAGGGCTCCTCTTCTCCCTGAATCCAGCAGGACGAGGTTCGCGTGCGGCAGTTCAATCACTTCCGCCTGAACGCCCCTCTGCTGTTTCTTAAGGAACGGAAGCAATTTCCACAGGTTCTCGCGATTGTCGTGATTCCCAATTGTCACATGAACGGTGATGCCCGCAGAACGGATCGGCTCAACAAGCGTGAGAAACTGTTTGCATTCGGCTTCTTTGTCATTGCTCAGGGCGCAGTCGCCGTTGACGATCAGGTGAGCCGGTCGAGGATTAAGTGCGATGACACGCTTGCCCGCCTCGAGAAGACATTTTGCCAGATGCACGCTTTCATGCTCGCCGTCCTCGACGGGGGAACCAGGCCACTTTGTTCCCGGGTAGACGCGATTCGGATCGGCACTGATGTGAGTATCTGCGAGCAAAGCCACGCGATTCCGATCCAACCCGGCACGTTCACTCACCGCGGTGGCCAAGGCGCTCGGGAACATCGTGCCCGCACTACCAAGAGCAAGCGAGCGACTAACGAACTGACGACGACTGATCGGCGGAAGGCGAATTGGCATCTTGAATCCCCTTCGGTTCCGTGGTTTGGTGATAGACTTCACAAGGTCAAGCCCTGGTCTACCCGCCCCCTTGTTTCGTCCCGGCATTCGCGAAGTGCGTTTGCCCGTCGGGTCAGACGCACACACGCTATGCCGAACAATCCGACTACTGACTTACTGTTTGCACGCTGATGATGTGTGGAGCTTCCCAAATTGCTCCGGTGGGATGTAGGGAGCCGGTTGCGGAGTCTCGTTTGAACACTGTTAAGTTTCCCGGCTCACGACCGGCTGGAGCAATCCGTTCAGGGTCAGCATGTTTCCCCCCTTGCTGGCGTGCCATGGGGTCATCCGCATTCTGATTGGCAACCAGTAGGTAGTCATTATTGACAAATGTCATTGACCATGGCGTTCGTCCTCCACTCCCAACTCGCTTTTGAGATGTCGGCACGAGTGTCCCATCTGCATGGATCACAAAACCTGCAACTGAATCGTGTCCTCGAGCTGAAGAATAGACATGTCGCCCGTCCGGGGAGACTGCGAGCCCGGAGTTGTAATTAGGTTGAGAGTTGTACATGTACGGGCGCGGTGGAATTCCATCCAGCCAGTCCTGAGGAACCGTCATACACGGTTGACCACAAGGAACCAGTGTGCCTTTTACAGCATTGAATCGATAGCTCGAAATCGTATGGTCTAATTCGTTAACACTGAACAGGAAATCGCCGTTTGGCGAAAATCGGACAAGCCTTGTTCCGGCAAGATAGTGGCGATTGTTGTCAGGTGCCAAATGTGCGGCCATTACAAAATCCGGCTCACCGGACTCAAAGGATTCACCAAGTGGAAGTGAAAACACCATGAGGTTGCTGCTGCCAAGGTCACAAAACACCACCCATTTGCCGTCGGGGTGGCATGCGACCCCGTGGGGATGGGAACTGTCCTCGGGAAAGCCTTCCGGAAAACCCAGCTCTTTTGCTGCGGAGCTGAGACCGATTTCCTGGACCTTTTCAGGAACTCCCGGATGCGCTAACACGCAGACACGCGGATCACGGCTGAGTTGACCATCGCTATTTAGTGATAGCTCCGAAATAGAGCCGGCAAGGAAATTGCATGTGAACAGTTTCCTTTCAGATACATCCAGACTCAGATCAACAGGCATGACCCCATAGGGTGTTTGCAGCGATTCAAGGGTTACATTCAAACAGTTTGGCTTGTCGATAATCCTTCCCTGTTCGTCTGGTTTTAGTTCGTAACAGAGAACTCCATGTTTACCAGCAACTGTAAACAGCTTCGTGCCTTCCTGATTGATTACCTGGGATACGGGCATCAAAGTCTCTTTGGGCAACTCGATTTGCTGTACGGAAGTCAAGCTGTCTGCAGAGCTGTTCAGTGAGAGGACCGTTAGCTTCGCTTTACGATCATCTGGCAGCGGCGCATTATAACAATGCGAGACACAGTAAATGCTTTGCAGGCGTGCTGATTTGTCTTTGTGGGGCATGGTGCAGGGACGCGGTGTTCTCGAGGTTAGAATGCAAACAGGAGACGTTTCAGTAATGGTTACCTGGGCGGCTTTGAATTCCTGAACCAGTGCGGAATGCGCCATCGCCCGAGCAGAAGAGGTCTGTTCGGCCCCAAAGTCTGTCAGTGTCCGGTGCTAACGGATGAAATCAAGTCATGAAAATGTAATGAACTGTGTTTACAGAATGCGATGTCTTGCGGCGTTCTGAGTTCGGCGGAGTTTCTTGATCCTGCCGCCCGGTAATTGGAATAAAGCGTAACGCGAAATGTCCATGTGTCAGGGCGGCGTCAATAAGTCTGTTATTTCGGTAGATGCTGACCACAACGAGAGGTAAGAGATGAAAGTTCTTATTCGCATGTCCGTGCTGACGGTCCTGGTATTAATCGGAACTGATCCAGCGAATGCCCAGCAGGGCGATTCTCCGGAAAAGCCACCGGTGGCTACGGCTGAAGATCTGGCGGGAGACTGGATCTGGTACGGTCCGGCAGGGATTGGTGAACTGACTTACTCTGGTGATGAGCAAACATTCCAGTTGGTCCAGAATAACGGCTCCCGTTCGTGGGGGTTCAAGGCACACATCGAGGTCTCATCCCACGAAGGTGTGAACTTTCTGGTTCTTCGAAACGATGAAGGGAAGGTCACCTACCGGGGCATCTTCAAGCTGATGGAAGGACACTTCTGGGAGATTCCCCCTTCAATCGGCAGCGGTCACCCAAGGCCCCCCGAACTGCGTGACTGGCACAGGGCTGATGACCCGGTCGATCTGTGGCTGGCCGCTGCACGCAATAGCGACGCGACGTCGCCGAAGTCAAACCTCGCCTGAAGGAAGGCATTGATCCGAACACAACGATCGACGACTCGCTGACCGCACTGTCATACGCATCCGCTGGCGGCCATCTCGAGGTCATCCAGCTCCTTCTCAAGCACGGCAGCGATGTTCGGCTCAGGAGTGGCTACTGGGGCCACTCGGCCGTTGATCAGGCGGCGTTGTTCGGCCATACCAAAGCCGTGGAAATGCTTGTCGACAACGGCGCCAGTCTGCAAGCATCCCAACCCGTCAACCATACTGGGGTCCGACGCTATTTCGGGAATGGTCCACTGCACGAGATTGCGTACTCCGGGAACGCCGCCTGCCTTGATCTCCTGCTCGAAAAAGGCGCGGACATTAATGGACGAAACAGGAAAAACGAAACTCCACTAATGATTGCGGTCATGCGATCCCGCCGACGCAACGGAAACCTCTCAGACAAAAACATCGCGCTGGCCAGGCAACTCATCGAGCGGAAAGCTGATCTGTCGCTGACCAATGCTGACGGCAGCTCAGCACTCGATTATGCCAAAGCCCGAAAACTCGACGAATTAGTGAAGCTCCTGTCGCGGTAACAATCCAACCGATGACAGGAAACGCGACCCTGCTCAACACCACAACCGTTGGGACTTTTCCATGCGAGCACTCGTCACCGCAGGGCCGGTCTTAAGCTGGAAGCGGACATTGGTGTGAGCACTGTGGTCTCATATAACTACGGCAAATACACTTACCGAAAGAAGAGATTCGTTGGTTCGGGGTGTGACTCGGGTGTCGCAGCCGTCGTTTTTATTTTGGTCAATGATATTGGTCTGATTGGTCTGCAATGCGTACAGCTGTTCAAGTCGCCGAGCGTGCCATGGTGATGGGTGCCGTTGCCCTGCGGTCCTCCCTTGAGAACACGAATCATCCTCGCAGCAGCGAGATCATGTCAGGAATTCCATCATGGCTGGAAGAGTTGGGACTGACTGAGGCGGTCGATCCACTGGAACGCGCGATTCTTTTGGCTCCGCCCGGTCAACTGGACCGCGATCAACTGGCGGACGCTAACTGGGCAGGTGAAGGGGCCGCTTTCTTTTGTTGGGCTCTCGGGTTGGGGGAGCAACCTCCCTGGTTTCAGCAGGCGGACCAACAAGCAGTGATCAACACGTTGCGAGTCATGCGCCCGGAGGCGGGTGAGCATTTGCGTGATCCTGCACTTCGTTGTGTGGAGGCGGTGCAGGTTTTTTGTAAGCAGGTACTGTTGATTCGGTTGGAATTCCTGCCAGAAATAGCGAGGCCACTTAAACGCAAAATGCTACAGCGAGAACTTGCGGGGTATGGGATTGAGGTTGGAAACGTTGATGTGGAAGAGGCCAATAGATTTGTTGGCAGTATGACAGCAGAGCAGCGCCCCCCGCTTTATGCTCCTTACCTCGCGCGGCACGTTGCAGCCTCCTGGCTCTTAAGCTCGCGCAGCAGTTATTTTGACGTCGATTAGACAGAGCTTTTCACAGCGAGTTCCCGCTGACGAGGGGCCAGACGCAGCCTTGCAGGAAG
>CAJWGB010000386.1 GCA_913031625.1 uncultured Planctomycetaceae bacterium
GTGACTGGCGCAAAAGGTCCAACCGTCTTGGTGGAGACTGATCGCAAAGATGACGATTCACATTCAATGTTCCGAGTGCAGCCGAGAATTTCAGTTGCCGGACGGAGAAGCCGGCCAGGAAGTTGAGTGCGCATGCGGCAACAGGCTTGACGTTCCTGCCCCGGTGAATGAACGTTTCACCAGTCAGGTTGACCTGCACTGCCCGCGATGTCATCGCAGCTATCGGATTGAAACTCAGGATCCCGATGAGCAGGTGGAATGTCAGTGCGGACAACTCCTGACTGCAGATTCCCCTGCACCAGCGCTGCCACAACACTTAACGGACGAGCAGTTTCCCGAACACTCTGCCGAGCCTGAAACGAAACCCGAATCTGCGGAGGAGTCTGCTGGCTCACACGACGAAGTCACAACCATTCGGCGGCAGAAGGATAAGCCGGTAAGCCCCCTCATGATTGTCGGGACACTCGGCGCGCTGTGCTTCGTTTTGGTGGCGGGAATCGTGATTTCAGGAAACCTCAACCGCACTGAGCCGCCGAAAGTCGCCCAGTACAGTCAGCCGGAATCTGACAAAGAAAACACCGTTCCACCGCAAATCGCTCCTCCACAGGCTGATCAGCCGGAAGAAACAGAGGAACCGGAGGAGGATGCCAATCCGCCTCGCCTGACTCTTGCTCAGCGTATTGAACGCGCTGAAGGAAAAGTTGTCATCAATGATGACTCACCGAAATCTGGCGACACACAAGCTGAAGTTGAAGTAGCGCCCCGGACAGGAAACGGACCGGCGACGTCCAACCCGTATTCAAAAACAAACACTGACGAATTCGTTGATTTGGAGTCTGGTCGTGCGCAACAGAGTGTCGCATCGAATCCCGCCGCCCGGACAAAAACACAGGAACAGTCCGCCTCAAAACCTGCGAGGTCTCAGCCGGACCAAAGTCAGGCTCCAGCCACAACCGCAGAAGCCGGCACAGACAACGGAAAAGCTGACTCACCGCCTACGGCAGCTCCCATCCTGATTCCGTTCACGCGACCGCAGAGAATCCAGAACGGATTCGATCGCGCCGCACGTGTCGCTTTGAAGAGTTTTGCAGAGCTTCGCAGTCTTGGGGCTGACACAAAATCGAAACAGAAATCGGTAAAGCTGGCGGAGACCGGTGGGCTGCTGCGCGTTGCACATCTTGCAGCGGACGCCGAGGCGGACTCAAAGGAAGTCGCTCGCGTCCGCTTGATGCTGGCATGGTGTTATCAGGAAAGCGGGCAACTCCACGAAGCGGCAGTGCTCAGTCGATACCTGATGCAGACCATTCCGTCAGACATGGTGATTCACCCACCGGAAGAAAACTCGGGCACTGCTACAGCAGGGACAGGGAAGCGGCCTCCAAAGGCTGACGGTGTAGGGGCTGCCCTTGTTGACGCAGCCTCTCGGAAGAAAAAAGGGAACGAGAAGGCGGCAGACCTATACCCTCGACGCGAGGCGGCACTCCTCGCACTCGCTGTGCTGGGCAGCATCTATGACAGCAGTGATCCGGAAGCCCGGGACTCGGAATACCGTCAGATCGTTGAAGTGGCTGAGTTGATTCATTCGGACTGGCCCGGTCTCCCTCAGGCCGACGACATGCGAATGACGATTGCCCGGCTGCACCTTGCAGCAGACAACCCGGTCCAGGCCGCAAAATGGTTCGTGCGTATAACCAAAAAGTCCTCAGACTACGGTCGCGCTCGACTCGCCGCCGGACAGATCTTCTACACCAGACATCTGCAATTGAAGAAGCAGAACAATGGTGACACCGACGAGGCTCCAGCAGCGGAGGCTGCCCGAAGAACGCACGTGCATCTGACGGCTGGTCTGGAACACGCACGTGAAGACGCTTCGTTGCGAGACCAGGTGTATTTGGCAGCGTTCACGCTGGCCCAGATGGCGGTCAATCAGCAGGAGTATGAAACCGGGTTACGGTATTTCACAACTGAGCCGTCACTGGAATCGATGGCCAAAGAGGTGGCGGGCGCAGCGCGTCCGGCGACAGGTATCCACAGCGCGGCAGTGGCCTCGGCAGTCCTTGGGGGAATCTGCAGATGCCACCTGCAACTGGGGCAACGTAAAAAAGCGGCGGCCGCACTGACGACTCTTCTGCAGTCCGTGCCTCCTGAAGCGTCGAACGAACAGAGTGCAGTGGTCTGCGCAGATCTCGCCACACGCTTCTCTGAATTATGCGCCACATCCGACGCAGTGGGCGATGACATCGACGATCAATCTGACTCCTCCAACGTGGACATGCTGGCGGCTGCGGCAGCCTGTCTCATGCGGGTCGCAGATGATGCTCGATTCCTGCCTGCGGGAGTCCTCTTGGATGCTTCCAAATCAGCAGCATCGCTCGCAGAGTCCATCGGCGAGCAGGAAGATTCCGCAGTATTGTACGGTGTCGCAGTTCGCATCCTGAAAGGCGTGCTGGATCAGGCACCGCAGGAAAACCGTCGAGCCATTCGCTACCGTATGGCGCAGGTCATGGTGCCCGCAGGTCAATGGGAAGAAGCCTTTGTCGTGTTCCAGGACATGCTGAAGGAAAAACCAAACGTCGTCGACGTACAGATTCACGCCGTCGCTGCTCTTCAATTATCCGGCAAAGCTGATTCTGACGCAGAAAAACTCAGAGCCGCTCTTCGCGGAGATTCGAAGCTGCCAAACGTATGGGGATGGCAGAAGATCTGCCAGTTACTTAGACGACAGCTCGAGGGCGACTCAGCCGGAGACGACTACCTGCAGCGTTATGCCGATGCCCGGAATGGACTCGCTCGATGTCGACTCGACCTTGCATTGCTCCTCGAGTCAGAAAAGGAACGAAAGAGCCTGCTCAACAGTGCCGCGCTGGAGCTGGAAGCGTTTTCACGACGAACCAATCCGGATCAGCAGGTCGACTGGTCGCCCCTGCAGGGGACTTACGATAAGATTTGCGTTCTGTTAAAGCGGCCTCAAAAGTCCCTGTCTCCCGTGTCCCGAAAACCAGACTAGCTGTTGAGTAACTATCAAATAGTCGCAGCGTTTGATCTGACACCAGCCCGCATCGCCAGCCCATTGCTCGTGGTGCCGTGCTTAACGTCATGGTTTCGTACATCCTGTTCAATCGAGTTGGCTCCGTACAAGACAATACTACGAATCGTGAGTCTGAAGCTGGGCAGTCACGAATCTCGGGCCGGCCACGGCGAAATCGGAGACACACTGAAACGTTTTACCGCTTCGAAACACATAGAAATATCGCCGCTCTGTGCGCATTCAATCCGAACAATTGCCAGCCTCAGGAGTCGTCCATGACACGTTCCCGAATCCTCTTCGCATTCTCCGTCCTCTCCCTGGTGACATTGTCGGGAGTGCCATCACCTGCCCAGGACGAAGAGCGTCGAGAGAGACACAGGCCTCTCGATCAACGCGAACGTGAGACGGATCGGGAACGAGGGGCAGGCGAGCGGGAACAGCAGGTCCGGGAACTTCAGCAGCGACTGGAGGACATAGAGCTGAGAATTAACGAACTTCGAAAATCCGGAAAAGAGGAAGCCGTCGCTGATCACCTGCGTGAGTTTCGTCGTGTGCAGGAACGACTGGCAGACCTGCAGCGACGTGATCGTGACCGACGCCCGGAAGGGGAGCAGCGGGAACGACAGGCGGCCGAACTTCGTGAACAGCTTGAGAAAATGGAGCTGGAGATTCAGGAGTTGCAGGAAGCCGGGAAGGAAGAGGCGGTCGCTGATCACCTGCGTGAGTTTCGTCATGTACAGGAAAGATTGGCAGACCTGCAGCGAGATGGTCGTGATCGACGCCCCGAAGGTGACCAGCGGGAACGGCAGGCGGACGAACTCCGCGAACAGCTCCAAAAGATGGAACGACAGATTCACGAACTGCAGGAAGCCGGAAAAGGTGATGCAGTCCAGCAGCATGTGCGTGAGTTCCATCGACTCAAAGAACGTCTGGAAGGCCTGCGACGAGAGGCCAACCCACGGGAGCACGTGCTGCGCCGAGACGGGCGCCAAGAGCTGCCGGAAGAAATCCGAAACCGCTATCGAGAACTGGAACGAAGACTGTCGGAGGCTCGAGAAACCGGCCGTCAGGATGAAGCAGAGCGACTCGGTCGAGAACTTCGTGAGTTCACAGCGCGGTTCCAGCGAGAATACCGAGTACGTCGCGACGGCGATCCCCGAGAACAACGACGTGGGGACTCGAGTGAGTCAGGTCGGCGTCTGCGCCACCTCCGAGCTGCCGTGGAACATCTGCGAGCAGCAGGACTCAACGAACTGGCCGCCAAAGCTGCCGAACAGATCGAGCGTCTCGAACGGGAGGTTCACCGGGACAGAGAACGACCTCACGAACAACTACGTGACGAAGAACGACGTGACGAAGATGCTGAATCAGATGAATCACTGTGAGCTTTTCAGGGAGAGCTCAGTCAGTGAAATTCCTCCTCATCGTGACGACATGCCATCGCCATACAGCAATTCTCAATCTGCCCGGCGACAGGCAGCCTTTCAGTCCCTTGGAGAGGCGCACTACGTGTCTTTCCGGAAGTATGTGCTCACGTTGCCACAGGGAGATTGTGAAGCTGAAGACCTGACCCGACACCGGAAAATGAAAGGGCACTCTGATCAGTGTAAGGGAAGTCTCAGGAGAGTTTCTCCAGACTCTAAAGTCGCTGAAACCAGGAACACGAATCCAAGTCGAGGCATTGCAGATTCGCGGCCCGACCTT
>CAJWGB010000387.1 GCA_913031625.1 uncultured Planctomycetaceae bacterium
GAATGGAATTCAGAGACCATCATTGCCGTTCAGGACCACATCATGGTGATCCTGAACGGAGCAGTCATCGTTGACGCCTTTCTGGATGACATCACACCTCCCGCCGGCAGCCATAAGGGCATGCACAACAAGACAGGACACATCGTTCTTGCGGGCCACAGTGACCGTGTCGAATTCAAAAACCTGAAGATTGCTGATTACACAAGCGCACCCGTTGATGCTCCTCAATCCGAAGCAGACAACACACCTCCGGCAGGTTTCACAGCGCTGTTCAATGGCAAAGACCTTGCCGGCTGGAAGGGGCTGGCCCACAAGAATGCGAAAGCCCGTCGCAGTCTGTCCGGCAATGACCTGCAACAGGCACAGCAACAGGCGGACACAAACATGGCCCAGCACTGGTCCGTAGCCGACGGCATTCTGACATACGATGGAAAGGGACAAAGTCTCTGTACGGCAAAAGACTACGGCGACTTTGAAATGTATATCGACTGGAAAATTCCTCCAGGTGCCGATTCCGGCATCTATCTTCGGGGCACGCCTCAGGTACAGATCTGGGATCCCTGGGACCCTCGTATGAAAGAAGGTCAGCCGGAAAATGCTGACCAGTGGGTTGCCCAATATAAGAACGGTCGCAACCTCGGCTCAGGTGGGCTATGGAATAATCGCCGGTGGAGAAACGCGCCCCTTGTCCGAGCCGACAGGAAGCCGGGAGAATGGAACCGATTCTTCATTCGAATGGTTGGCGAGAAGGTCTCAATCTGGCTGAACGGCAAGCTGATTGTTGATCGCGTCAGGCTCGAGAACTATTGGGAACGCGGAACGCCGCTCCCGCGAGCAGACCAGATTGAACTGCAACATCACGGAAGTGCGCTGTACTTCAAGAATCTCTATATTCGTGAACTGCCTTTCTAGACAAGGTTTCGCGAGACCCTCGCTGGCGCTGCGGCCTAGTGTCAGATGAGACACTACGATTTTCCGGGAAGCGTACCCGGATGGGCCGGACGTATCCGAGTTGCAGTCAACAATCTCTCGGTGAGAGAACTAAGTGATGAGGGTCGAGGGAATGCGATTCACCGTTGCCGTCGGATTTGTGGTGTTGGCGTTTACGACGACAGCCTGCGCCCAGAATGAAGGCTGGTCATTCAGCTACCGCGCTGGCTATCGCGACACGGAGGGCCACTGGGCAGGTGGGTCTGAAATCATGCACCTCGTGTCTCACGACGGCCGATTATTTGCCGCCAACGGATACTGGATGGATTCACATTGGGAGATTCCTCCCGACCACCAGAAGCAGTCGGCTCAGGTTCTGCGACTCGATACTGTTGACGGGCAGTGGCAGGTCGACCTTGAACTCGGGCGTGAGAATGATGACGCTCTTCGATTCATGAAGGGCAACATTCTCAAGTCGGTCTCGTTTACACAGACCGAAGCAGGCAGACAGCTCTCGCTTCCCGTCCAGAAGCTGGTCATGGCCGCCGGTGCCACCTTTCCACGTGGCGGGGCGGTCTGTGTCTGGGTTCGCGACGATAACACTGGACAATGGACTCAGGAAGTCGTTGCGCAGGGTTCCAGCCTTGGCGGAATTCGTTACGTTCCTCGTGACATCCACGTACATCGTGACACAGTGACCGGCAGGGAGCTGATCTTTCTGTTGCTCGGGAATCCAGGAATCATCACAGGAGTTTACGATCCAAAAAGTAACTCCGGCATTCGCTGGAATCGGACTCCTGAATATCCGTTCCCGCAAGCTGGCAGCCTGCGAACAAGACCTCTTGGAATTGCCGAAGCAAACGGTGTGCTTTATTTCTCGGAAGGAGGCACGATCCTGCGGCGTATTGACGGCCATCAGCCGAAATATGAGACCGTCATCGACCTCAACAGCGACACTGATACTGACGTTGGCGGGATTCGCGGGCTGACCGCGATCCCGTCGCCTGACGGCACGAGAGAATCACTCCTGTTTGTGTGGGCACCAGGAGAACGGTCTCGCAGCCAGGTCAAACGACTCGACCTTTCCGGGAATGGAGTTCATCAGCTGGTGGATGAGAGAGCACTGCTTGATCTCATGAGTGAACGGCTCAACGCACGTGTCACCTATACGCTGGGAGCCCACAACATGATGTATCGTGTCCGGCGACCCGACACTCGAGAACACGTGCACCTGATCGGTTTTCAGGGCAGACCCGTCTGGAATGATCCCGTGAAGCAACGAACACATCTCTGGAAGAACAGACTCTACAACGGAGCACAATTCGCAGTCCGCGATGCCACAGGCAACTACACAGTGCGAGAAGTGAACGGAGACTGGCAGCCGGGCCACCCGCAACTGGTATCGCCTCGTGCGTTCTGTGTGTCGCCATTTGGGAAACACAGTCTGTTTGTCGGCGGTCACGATTCCAGCAATGTTGTCTCAGACAACTGTGCGTGGATTCTTCGAGCCCCCCTGGACGTGGCGCTGGGTATCAAAGAAGGTTCGTTAATCAGAAAAGTACCATCAACTCCTGCGACGGAAGAGCGGCTGACGAACGGACCGCTGTACGAGCTGCGTGTGTATCGAGCCAGCGAAGAGCGGTTTGAGCATCTTCAGGACCGGTTTCGCGAGCACACGGATCAGATCTTTCGACGTCACGGGCTGACCCCGGTCGGCTACTGGATCGCAGAAGATCAGAAGAAACACCGACGCACGTTTGCGTATCTGCTGAAGCACCCATCTCGTTATCAGGGCTGGCTCAACTGGAAGGACTTCAACAACGACAGGAACTGGCAGCAGGTCTTGAAGACTCCAAAATATCAGGGACTATTGAGAGAGCGTCCGGAAAGTACATTTCTACTCCCCGAGAAACCGCTTGAGTGGCCTGACCGTCAGTCCAGCAACAAGGCAGGCAGGTTTGAAATCGTTTGGCTGAAGACGGCTGAGGGCAGCCTGCGCAAAACACTCCAGCAAGTGCGCGATGACGGTCCGGCGATTCTCAGCAAGCATGGATTGCGGTTGTTGGGCACATGGTCAGCGTTTGACGATCCAGAATCTGAAACGCAGATCGTAATGCTGTTGCGGCATGAAAACCCGAATGCAGTGAAGTTTGGCCGTGTCTCCGGTTTGCCCGATTGGCGACAGACGATTCCGGGAACAGCCAGCAGTATGATCCTGAACTCCCTGAGTTTTTCGCCGTTAAAATAAGGTTCGTCAGTCGGCAGCGGAAGGCCTCAAATCTTTGATCTCTGATGATTCCCCGCACGTAAAGCTGTAGCAAAGTACTCAGCGGGTGACACAGTCGAAGCGTGGTTTGATCCTGCAGCATCGGAACACGGATTTCCTGAAGCGAGCTGCCAACAGCGTCCGTACCTGATTCCAGCGTTCGCCTGGCTACCTGTCGGAAACGCGGATAGAGCGAGACCGAATTTCCCATTTCGGCAGACTCAATTGGTAGCTGCCACAGACGGTGGTAAGCGTGGTCAGGACGCTGACAGGGGTTCAATAAACATGGGGGAATTGCCCGGTCCCAAAGGCAAGTCAAGCCCCATCCAGACCATCAGCATCGCCACCCAGCAGATAAAGAAGGCGATCGTATACGGCAACATCAGCGAGATGAGCGAACCGATCCCCGCTTTGGGCACGTACTTCTTCATGAAGACGAGCATGATCACCAGGTATGGGTTCAGCGGAGCAATCGAATTCGTCACAGAGTCACCCACGCGGTAAGCACACTGCGTCAGTTCCGGACTGATTCCCACACCAGCAAAGATGGGCACAAAGACGGTGGAAATCAGGGCCCACTTCGCAGACGCCGACCCAATAAACAGGTTGAGGATTCCGGCCAGCACGACGACCGCAATCACCAGTAACCAGAGGGGAAGATTGAATCGCTGCAACAGTGCGACACCTTCCAGTGCCATCACCTTCCCGAGGTTAGAATGCCCGAACCAACTGACAAACTGAGCAGCGAAGAAGGCAAGCACAATGTAAGGCCCCATTGTCTTCATCGTGTCGTTCATCATGGTGGCCACATTGCGATCGTTCTTAATGGTTCCGGCAGCAATCCCGTATGCCAGCCCCGGGGCGAGGAACAACACAAACAGAATGGGAACAATCACACTCACCCAGACCGCCAGTTCCCACCCTGGTCGAGGTTCAATCGTTCCATGCAGTGGTGCGTTCGGGACTAACACCATTGCCATGATGCCTCCCCCGACTACAAGGAGCGTGCCGGCAGCAGCCATCAGACCGTTTTGCTCCGCTGAGGTAAGCGACGTCTGTTCGCCATCATCAACGGAGCTACCATCTCCGCCAGCTTCAGCCGCCTTGCTGGCATCAACCTGCGCCTGAATTTCTTCCGCAGAATATCCCTTCTCGATTTTGTTAGTAACGAGCCACCCAACAAACGTCATCATGATGGTGGACGCAATCATGAAGTAATAGTTACACCGAATGTCGACCTGGTAATTGGGGTCCAGCAGCTGTGCAGCCGTTTGCGTGAAACTCTGCAGTAGGGGGTCAAGACCGGTGATCAGCAGATTCGCGCTGAAACCAGCTGCAATGCCGGCAAAGACGGCCGCCATGCCGACCAGCGAGTGGAAGGCGGCGACAAGCTGCGGCATCGCCGTCATGGCGATCCGGCGGGCAATGACCGCGCCGATCGCGCCACCGATTACGGCGCCGCCGATCAGGATCGCCCAGGTGGTCGGGTCGAGGCTTTCCCA
>CAJWGB010000388.1 GCA_913031625.1 uncultured Planctomycetaceae bacterium
TGGACGGCTCAAGGCCCGCACTCTCGGAACTGAAAACATATGGCTGTTTCAGTTGGACGAAGAGGAGGTCCTCAAGTGTGTTTTCAAGCTCGTAGCGGGTCAGCCGTCGCAGCGGAGTGATACCGATATGCGTTTTGCCGTCGCGCAGAATGTGTTCTGAACGAAACCAGTTGATGACACGGTCACGCTGTTCCTTAGAGAGAGGCTTCGCGCCGTCAGGCGGCATTGTTCGGCGTTGCACCATTTTCTCGACGCGTGCGGCCAACTCAGGGCCAGCATTGAGAGGAAACGATGTCAGATCGACGCCGCTTTTCGCAGAATCTCCGGAATGGCAGTCGAGACAACGGCTGTGTATGACTTCCTGAACCGCTTTCGAGTCCTGGGCTGCACACGCCGCTGACCAGACAATGGCGAGAATGTATGGTGCGACTGAAGTGATATACGACATTCGATCAGTGTCGCTTTCTTACGCGGGCCGATTTCTGAGGCAGATGCAGATCCACACGCCCGTGCATCGTATACAGTCGGAATTGCTCCCCATCGCGGACGAGAACCCCACTTGAGACGTTGTCTTCGACAGGGAGCATCGGTCCCTCCATGCACTTTTGCCAGATCTTCAGGTCGTCGGAGTATGCCAGATAGGTACACCAGTCGCGGGGTTTCTGAGGTGACCCTGTTCCGTGCATCACTGCGTAGTACCTGCCGTTCAGTTTTACGATCTGGTTCATGGCGATCATCAGGCTGTCGTATTTGTCAGGTCCGGGGGTGATCAATGGTTCGTCTGAAATGTTGGTCCACGTTTTCATGTCGCGGGAAGTTGCCAGCCAGATACCAGCATCACGGCGTTCATAAAACAGGTACCAGGTGCCGTCTTCAAACCATGCCGTCGGTGTGCCATACGGTCCTGCTTCAATCGGGGATCCATTAGTGCTGCGAACGTCAAGTGGTCCAAGCCGTTCCCAGCTGATTCCATCTTTACTTCTGAGAAGGTGAGCCTGGTCGCCTGCTCCCTCCGCGAACATGAAGAGCGTGTCTCCACGTCTGACGACCATCATGTCCTCGACCCAATGGTCGTCGTAGATCGGGTCGGCAGAATGACGTTGCCAGTTAATCCCGTCGCGGGAGGTTGCGTAACCCAGTTTCATTTTGTTCGCGGACGTGTCGTCACCCCGGTAGCCCGTGTACCAAAGCTTCCAGGTGTGTCCTTCTTTCAGAATCCATCCACGCTCACGGATCAGAGAGTCCCATTGGCCGGGAGCTGCGACAAAGACTCCCTTGCGGGCTGTGCTGAAACTGTCGTAGACGTCGGGGACCTGACCCCAGACGGAAGGAATCAGGAGTGTGCAGAGAAGCAGTCTAAACATGCCAAGGAGTTCCCGAATGCCTGGGTTCAAAGGTCAGGTGCCAATTGTAGCGTGGGCTTGTGGAAGCACGAGCAGCAGATGTCGGATTCGATGGACGTGAGGTCACAGTACCACGACGACAGGACTTCGCCGCAGTGTGTCATCTGAAATGAGTGCCCCATTCACAATTTGATCAGGCCGTGGTCGTCTGGGCCATAATTGGTGTGAACGTGGCCAAAGCAATAAACATGGAATGAGAGGCATTTCAGAGTGGTGGGCAGTCACCACGGAGGACACAAGGTGGCACAGAGGGAGAAAACGGAGGCGGCTCCATCGGCCCTGGGCGACGGGTCCGAAGATTATTCAAATCGGGGCCAGTTGAACCCGGGAGACGGAATGTGGGATGAAGTAGAACGTAGTAATTCCTGTTAGTGTCAGGAGGCCGGAATATCGACCCAGTTTCTGAATCCAGTCGGTCGCGGACACGGGGCTCCGCTATCGTGCAGAGTCCACGCAGTTCATCTCATTATTCACAATATTCGCTCACTCCGTCCGCGGATATCACCAGCAGTCGTTCGGTGAGAGGGTGGTGCATGGTGCGGAAATCACGGGCGACCTGTTGACGTACTTCGCCAATCAACTCGGGGAACGAAAACGAAACGGCGACAAAGAAGTCGCGGTTCGGCAGGCCGACGACCAGCTCCGCGCCAAGCATCTCCCGGAGTCTTCGATGCAGTTGGCCTTCCAGAAGGCGCGCACTGTTCCATGCGGATGGATTGACGGGGACCAGCATGCTGGTCTGCTCACCCGACTCGACGACGCTCACTTCCAGCGGATGTTCCGCAACATACTGCCTGAGGTTCTCCATAGCGATTTCATAAAGCCCATCACCGGAGATCTGCCATGCGTCCAATAGCTCCTCATGAACAAATCGATAGGACTCGTCCTCATCAAGAACAAACAGGATCTGCAGACCGCCGACCCAGGGGAACTGCACAAATTCGGCCAGTGCATCTCTTGCCTCCGATTGCGGATAAAGCATGGGCATGATTCGGTCGCGAACCTCATGCAACGGCGGCATCAGCTGGTCGGGCCCCCATTCCTGCAAACGGACAACTGTCGTGAGCCCGGGCAGAACAATCTGTCTGAGGTGTGATGGGTTACTGATATAGGAACGGTAAAAGTTGGCGAGATGGATTTCCGAGTCATTCAGTCGCAGGCCAAAGTTTCCTGATTCTTCGATCCGGAGAAGCGGAAACTGGTTGCGGGCGAGATTCAGAACTTCCTGACGAAACAGGTCGGGAGGCAGGGCCAGTTGATACGCGAATTTGAGCGAATTCAGCATCGAGACGCACTGGTCAAGAATCTGTTGTGTCATCGGGAGACCAGCGCGTGTCTGAACGGACACGACGACCAGAATGTTCTCGTACTCAATGATCCACAGGCACCAGTTCCAGCGCCGACGAATGGGAAAGATGTGCTGCCACCATGATGTGGCGGGCATGCGGGAGGATCCCCGCCAGCTGCGGGTCAGACCCGGGACGAGTATTTCGGGGCCGTCGGTGGAATGAATGAGATCTGGAAACAGGATTTCCGGCTCGAATGATGACGGCTGGAGAGCGGCAGATGATTCATCAATCCATGCCGAATAAAGGGTCAGCGACCAGTCCGGCCGATCACCGGGCGGACTGGCCTCAAGCAGCGAGGATTCAGACTCATTGACGACCAGCCCGTAAGGGAGTTGCAGCGTGAACCATTGCGCGGGCGCGGTCCATGTCAGCCCTGAGTCATTGATGTTCGGTGAGTTATCACTCATGGAAGGGTTTAGCCAAAGTCAGCATCGCTCATCACTCGATGCAGTTCTTCTACTGAGGTGACCTTACTGAGCACCTTCTGGCGGGTGGCGTCCTCGAGTTTCCGCATCCCGTTTTCCTGAGCAACCTGATGAATCCGGAAGGCAGGTTCGCCATCGTTAATCGCATGTCGCACGGGCGGGCTGACTTCCAGCGTTTCAAAGACGGCCGTTCGCCCGGAGTACCCGGTGTTAAAGTTGGCGTTGGTCGGAATACCGCGAACAATCCTGGTTTCCGTATCGCCTTCCTCCAGATGCAGAAGACGGCGAGCTTCGTCATCGGGAGTGATTTCTTCGCGTGAATCCTCACTGACACGTCTTACCAGACGTTGAGCGATTACCCCGCGGAGGGAATCCGCGATAGCCATGGACGGAATCCCAAATCCACGGAGGACATCAACAGCACTGGCCGTATTGTTCGCGTGCAGTGTTGAGAGAACAAGAACGCCAGTTGTTGCCGCGCGACATGCAATCTGAGCTGTCTCAGCGTCCCGGATTTCTCCCATACAGATGATGTCCGGGTCCTGTCTGAGGGTTCCTCGGAGTGCAGTGGCAAAATTGAGCCCCGTGCGATTATCAACCTGGATCTGATTCGAGAGTGGAATCCTGCGTTCTACCGGGTCCTCGATTGTGACAACGCTCTTCTCGGCACTGTTGAGTCGGTTCAACAGGCTGTAGACGGTCGTACTCTTGCCCGAGCCAACGGGACCGACAACGAGCAGCAATCCGTATGGTGCGGCGGCAAGGTGGTTCACGGCTGAGAGCTGGTCGTCGTGGAACCCCAGTGACTCCAGCGTGTTAAAATTCTCCGGGTCCGGCATCAGCCGAAGAACGAGCCGCTCCCCGTTGACGGTTTGTGAACTGCCAACACGAATGTCTCGCGGGAGACCGGGGAACTTTTCTGCGGGAATGGCTCCGTCCTGCGGAAGTCTGCGTTCAGTGATATCCATGCTGGCCATCACTCTGATTCGCGACAGCAGCACGGCGGCCTTGTCTGCAGGAATAGGGAGGATGTCCTGAAGAACTCCGTCCACTCGAAAACGGATCCGAGTGCCGACATTGGTTGGGTCGAGGTGGATATCAGTGGCGCCGTGAGCGAAGGCTCGCTGAAGCACGACATTGGCAACAGAGGCCGGCTCGACAACACTCAGGAGCTCTTCCAGTTCCGCAGCCAGTGCAGTGTTGTTAGGGGGGGCGTGAACAACTTTGCCAGCATCTGAAGTTTCAGCCATTGATTTCTCACATCGTCTCTTTCTCCTTTAAAATGCATCGTACTAGTAATAATTTTTTCCAAATTTCCAATTGAAGGTGTGTGGGCAAGATCTTCTCTACTTAAATAAGATATAGCAAGTTCCCTGAATATGTAATCTAAAATTGATGATGCACTTAAAATTCTGTCATTACCATGAACTTTACCAGATGGTTCAAACTTAGTATCAATGAATGCATCAACATATTCTTCCAAAGGAACTCCGTATTGCAGCCCTAGTGATATTG
>CAJWGB010000389.1 GCA_913031625.1 uncultured Planctomycetaceae bacterium
TCTGGCGGATATTATTGTGAACACCCGAATACCAATAGAGTCCTGTTGCCCAGAAAGACTCAATGCAGTTTCGATGCCCTAACTGCCAGCATCCGATTCGTGTTGAAGATCAGACCGATCCGTCGGAGGACACGGTCGATACGCTCGAGTGCCCGTCCTGCCATAGTCGGTTCAGCTTTAGTGCCGACATGGAAGCGACCGTCATCCCGGAAGAAGGGATGACCATCGGCCACTTTGAGGTCACGTCAATACTTGGCGAGGGCTCGTACGGGACTGTTTATCGAGCGTGGGACACGGAACTTAAACGAGACGTCGCAATCAAGATGCCTCGCGAAGGCAGAGTTCGTCCCATCCCTGTTGTCTCGACGATCGGCTGCAAAAGGGGAACGCAAAAGCTACCACCTCGATTTGCTGCGGTCCCGTCGGCATCAGGACTTCCGTATTGAAACCCGCATGATTGTGGTACGCCGGTCCAGGTTCGTAGGCTATGACAACCTGTCTCGGCCACCAGACAATCAAAGGCACTCCTATGAAAGCTCTACTCGCAATTGCTGCTCTCGTCTTTCCTGCGGCACCCTGCCTGTTGGGTCAGCCGCACAAGCCGGGCGAGTCCAAGCCCCTCAGCCTGGGCAAAGATGTCAGTCTGGAAGTCGTGTACATTCCTCCGGGTAAATTCATGATGGGGAGCACGGCTGAAGAAAAGGCGTGGGCAACCGGCATCGAGGGCGGAGCGCAACCGGGCACCATTCGAGAACAGTATGAAGGTGAACCTCGTGCGATGCAGGTTCAGGCCGGCTTCTGGATGGGACGGACCGAAGTTACCTATGGCCAGTTCAAACAGTTTGCGAAAGAGACAAACTACATATCGGACGCCGAACAACCTGGAGGAGTCACACAGGTCTTCAACCACAAATGGGACAGGTATTACGTCAAAGACGGAATCGTACATCCATGGAAATCCGTCCCTGATAAAAGCTGGCGAGACCCCGGTTTTGGAAGCCCAATGCAGGATGACTTCCCGGTCGTGTGTGTGAGTTATCAGGACACGAAGGCCTTTTGCCGATGGATGACAGAACGGGTACACAAAGCCGGCCAGCTTCCGGACGGGTTCGAAGTCAGACTACCCACAGAAGCGGAATGGGCATACGCCTGCCGAGGCGGAAGCCAGGAGAGCCACTACTTCTGGTGGGGGAACGACCTGATGGAGGGCAAAGGACGGCTCAATATCTCAGCCGTTGACTTTCTTCCGGGAAGAGAAACCGTGTGGCCTCTGGCAAATGCCCCATGGAGTGATGGCTATGCATTTCTTTCTCCGGTTGATCACTACGGGAAGAAAGGGCGCAACGGATTTGGCCTGGCCGACATGTGCGGCAGCGTCTGGGAATTCGTTCTTGACGACTTCGATTCCACGGGTGGCCATGAAGAACTGCACTACCGGGACAATGCCAAACAGACTGTGATCAGTCCGGTCTGCCGAGGAGGCAATTACTTTGACGTGCCAGGCAATGCACGATGTGCCGTCCGACTTGGGATCTACAGTGTGTCATATTCCGACTCTCGTGATGGCTTTCGAGTGTGTATTGGAAAACCACGAAGGACAGTCGCTGTGCAAAAGTGAGAGTTGAAAGCAGCCCGAACACCTGCGTTTTGCCTGATCCGTTGCAGCACCGAGATTTGCTGCACAGAGAACAGGTTGCCGAAGGCCCGCCCTCCCACTTCATCATCTAAGCAACAGATCCTGGTAACCCGAAACGTGACAGGAAATTGCATGCATCGTTGTAACGGGTTTCAAAGACTGGCTTTGCTGCAGGAAGTACCTTCTATTAGCGGAAGTGCGCAAGCACTCCGGCCGAACCACCTTCCGAGTTCGAATTGACTAATCCGGCAGCCAACCAGTAAGCGTGCTCGGCCGGGCGGCTCGCGCCGCTCCGCTATGAAGCTGTCATTAGATAGCCGAAGGCCACGGCCGCGGGCATCAACGATGCGGCCAGACAGCGCGTTTCACCCGGACGCACACGCGTCTTGGCTAACAACTGGAATGCTGCGAAAACAAACTGCGCCGACACATGCAGTTTCGAAGCCGGCAGGGGAATCGCAGCTCTATGCGTTCCAGGATCATCATACGTCACTGAGGACGCCCTATCGTGTGGCTGAATCCCCAAA
The DNA here is from genome assembly GCA_913031625.1 of uncultured Planctomycetaceae bacterium. Lineage (GTDB taxonomy): Bacteria > Planctomycetota > Planctomycetia > Planctomycetales > Planctomycetaceae > Fuerstiella. The sequence continues at coordinate 2,164 of CAJWGB010000389.1, forward strand.
GTACTTCCTGCGAATCCACTCCGGCTGCCAGCGATCCTTCACTCTCCGGCTGTTGTCATACTGCGGAACTTTAGGCTCAGGGTTATCCACAGCAAGAGGAAACGGGTCTCCCAACTGGTCTCGCCAGTCTTCCATCAACTGCCGCATCTGCCTGACGTATTGCTCGTGTTCGGGGGAATCCGCAAGGTTCACCATTTCGTGCGGGTCGCTCTTCAGATCAAACAGCAGCTGATGATTGATTCGCGGGTAAATATGGAGTTTCCATCTTTCGTTTCGAATCGAGCGTTGATTGTTTTGAAACGGAAGAAAGACGGATGCACGAACGAAATCTGACGTACCAGCCATGACAGGCAAAAGGCTCTTCGCATCGACGTCGTCCTGATACTCCACTTTGGCAAAGTCACAGATCGTTGCATAAAGATCGTGAACATAAGTGAAAGCATTGCTTTGTTTTCCCGCTGGAACACCCGCCCCCTTCATGATTAACGGACAGCTCATGCTCTGTTCGTACACATTCTGCTTTCCCAGCAGCCCATGGCTGCCCATGGCCAGGCCATGGTCAGCCGTATACACAACGATGGTGTTGTCAGCGTGTGGACTGTCCTGCAGCGCCTTCAGGACACGTCCAATCTGTTCGTCCAGATGCGTGACAAGGCCGTAGTACTCACACAACTGATCACTCACGATGTTCTTCGTTCGTGGCCATGGCGCGAGGCTCTCGTCGCGACCTGTTGTCACCTGCGGTGCGTTCTGAAACGGATGCAACGGGAGAAAGTTCTGTGGCAGTGGTGGTCTGTCTTTGTAGTACATCTGCCGGTACTTCTCAGGCGGATTCCGAGGGTCATGAGGAGCCATAAAGGCGACGTAGAGAAAGAACGGCTGGTCCGTCTTTGCTGTCTCCAGATATCGAATCGCTTCGTCGGCAAAGACAGTGCTTGAGAATCCGCCCGCAGGCCGTTTGGGACTCAGCGTTCCGGACTCGAGGTCCTGAACCTCAAAATCGGCATGATTTGCCATCCCCCCAAGATAGATGGATCGCCCATCTGTAAATGACCGGTCCAGAGTTCCCTTTCCGTTGTGCCACTTGCCAACAATGAATGATCGATAGTTTCCTTTCGCCGCAAGGAGAGATGGCAGCGTCTGAGCATCACCCCAGTTTGACTGAGGTTTGCTGGCCGGAAGATTCATCCAGTGACGGCCGGTCATCAGCATGGCACGGCTGGCGACACAGACGGCCCCACTGAATGATCCCGCACAAAAATTCCGCCGGAAACTGAATCCCTCTGTAACAAGCTGATCCAGATTGGGGGTCTTGATATGTGGATTGCCGTGCGCACCAATCGTGTCTGCTCGCTGATCGTCAGCAAACAGAAAAACGACATTGGGTCGTTCCGCACGGACGCACGAATTCAGTACGACCAATCCCAAAATGGACGTCATCAGGATCCGAGCAACGGTCATCATCATAAACTCCGTAAATCAGAATGTTGCCACAGTCGCTATTCAGCAAGCCCAGCTGCTTCGATTGCGATTTCTTTGAGGCTCCTCGGCCATGCATCGAACGTCAGGCTCTTTTGCCCTTCGACCTTCGGAGTACTGATTCCCTCCACAAGTGACGCCGCTGGCTGAGCGTAGATGAACTGCACTTTGTCCATCCCATAAGTTGCCGGGAGGCTCTCGGCATAGATCTGCATTTCTTTGCCGTACAGGGCCGGGTCTTCACCAATGTTATGTTCAGAAGGGATCCAGATGATGCCGGCAACAGCCATCGGCGTCATTGGACTGACGCACCAGTTATATGCGTAGGTCGGAATTGTATCTCGAGCAACCTCGCCACCCGCTCCTGCCTCCGGAAACGGCGGAGCAGCGAGAGGTGCTCCCACGGAGAGGTCGTCACCCCGTTGCTGCGTCTCAATGACGGTCCGTGTGAACTCTTTTACTTCCGAGAGGTGCCCGCGGACCGCATCGTGTGCCGTCTTTGTACCGGGATACTGCATGAACAGTTCACTGAGGCGTTTCTGAAATGCGGGGTCCTCAACAGCCTTCACTCCGGCAAAAGACGTCCATGACAGCGGAGACGCCAACTGACGATTGCGACCTCCACTACCACTGGACATTGTGATGAATCCCTGCGGAACGCCTTTCCGATTCAGAGTCTTCGCAAAGTGATAGGCAAACATCGTGACGCCTCGATCCCCCTCCCAGACATCAGTGCCCATCCACGAAGAACGATACTTTCCGCCACCCGTCTCAAACTTTCGTTTGCGGGGAGTAGCAAACGTACTGGCGGCCGTCTTACGGCGAAACTCACGAACAAACGGAAGATGCTCCGGCGGCTTTGCGTCCCTGTCTCTCCGGTTGATGGCCATCTCGCTGCTCAGCAGTGTAGACCCTGTCAGGTACCAGACGTCGCCGACCAGAATATCGTTGACCGTTCGGCTGAACCCGTGCGTCGAAGTTACTTCGAGCCGGATCGGTTTGGTGGAGGCTTGTAACGGCGGGAAA
>CAJWGB010000390.1 GCA_913031625.1 uncultured Planctomycetaceae bacterium
CAGGTCGTCCCTGTTGTTCCACGATTGAAGCGTGCGCGATCGGCTAAAGTCATGAAAGGGAGAGCTGTCACAGGAGAGGAATTTGAACGCATGCTCTCTGCCCTCAATAGGCTTCCAGCACGTCAGAGGCCCGGGCTTAGGTTTCTGCTTCGTGGCTTGTGGCTGTCCGGCCTTAGGCTTGGTGAAGCACTTCTTCTCACGTGGGACCAATGGTCTGACGGAATTCGTATTGATGCGTCGGGAAAGTATGTGAAGCTGCTGATTCCTGCCGAGGCAGAAAAAGGCGCAAAGGACCGGACCTATCCCGTGACGCCAGACTTTGCGGAATTGCTTCTCTCAGTTCCAAAAGAAGAAAGAACCGGTTGGGTGTTTAACGTTGAAGGAAAGAGGGGCCCAACAAGACGAGCAGACACGGTTTCCAAACTGATAGTGCGAATTGGTCAGGGTGCCGGTGTGAAAGTTGATGAGCGAAATAAACGCACGAAAGAGGGCGGTGTTGAGAGGGCCTCTGTGTATGCGTCAGCTCACGACCTTCGACGAGCATTCGGCCTTCGCTGGGCTCGCCGGGTGATGCCAATGGTTCTGAAAGAACTCATGCGGCACGAAAACGTTTCCACGACCGAAAAGTACTATGTGGAAGTGAACGCTGATGAAACGGCCGCACTTCTAGATGCCTTGAACGGCAAAGGTGCGCCTGAGGGTGCGCCTAGTAGAGGGGAGGGGAGCGTGAAGCAATGAATCCGCAGAAAAATCAATACCCCCGGCGAGATTCGAACTCACGACCTTCGGATTAGGAATCCGACGCTCTATCCAGCTGAGCTACGAGGGCTTGCTTAAAACACCGGGCGTTCGTGCCTTTCAGTTTTCACTGAAGAGGTGCGACGCCCGGGCGGTTGTACACTTAGCGTGTCTGGAGGTCAACATGCCCGCGAACCCACAAGGGGAACAGAACCCCAAAAAGCCGCCAGTGAATTTGAGCGGTAGTTTGACGAGTGACCTGATGGGAAATCCCTGCCGGGATAATGGGCAGCGGACGACGGCGGTGTCATGGGACATGCAGGCATCGGTTGGAAACGAATTGGTGCCGCTCGGATCGCGGGGAGATGTTTTCCGGGTGGCTGTTGACTTGCCGCCCCTTGATGGCAACCCGGTTGACTGTGTGACGATGAAAGCCGGACGGGGCAGGTCAATCTCGCCTTGTAAGTGCCTCAGGACGCAGGAAGCCCTGCAATCGCAGGTTCATGGTCGGGCTGGCGTGGAACGATGTCGGCGAGCGCCCCTGCAAGCTTTTCCCGTGTCACTGGTTTTACGAGATAAGCATTGATTCCGGCCGAACGTGATGTCTGGCGATCCACAGCCGACGTCTTTGCGGTCAGCGCGTAAATAGGCAGGTCGTCCGCGGTCGCCCAGGTTCGAATCTTTGCAGCAGCCTCGAAGCCCGTCATACCCGGCATCATCAGGTCCATTATGATCAGGTCATATCTGTTTTCCGGGTTGCCGGACTGTTCAACAGCATCCAGTCCGCTGCTGGCGGTGGAAACATCATGCCCCAGACTCTTCAGGAGGCGAGCGGTAATCAGACGGCAGATGTCATCATCATCAACCACCAGGACACGCAGTTTATTGTGAGATTCGTGAACCACCTTCTTCTTCGACAGTTGATCGGAAACTGACATAAAGCACGTACTGAATGTGAACACACTTCCAGCCCCGTCCGTGCTGGACATTGATATTTCGCCCCCCATGGCTCTTGTCAGGCTTCTGCAGATTGCCAGCCCGAGTCCCGCCCCGCCATTCGTCCGACGATCGGAGCAACTGGCCTGTTCGAACGGTTCAAAAATCTGTTCCTGATGCTCCACCGGAATCCCGACACCTGTGTCTTCAACGACTGTCTTTAACTCGATGCTCTTTTCCGTTGGAAAGGTCGCCTCTAATCGAACGGTAATTCGCCCGCTTGCCGTGGCACGCTCTGCATTCGTGAGTAGATTTGTGAGTATCTGGCTGTATCGCAGGTCGTCGCCCAGCACACTTCCCGGCACTGAGGAGCCAATGTCGAGCTTTATTTCCAGATCCGGGCGCAGTTGTCTGACGGGCCGCAGGCAGTCTTCCGCAGTCTCGGCCGGGCAGAACTGCGTACTGGCCATGACCAGCTTGCCACGGTCAATGCTGGAGTAGTCGAGTAGATCGTCGATCAATCGAGAGAGACGCGATGAGGCGCTGGAGATTGCCTTGAACAGCGGTTCACTGGCTGCCGTCAATTCACACTCCTCCTGGATCAAATCACTCGCTCCGCAGATGGCAGCCAGCGGCGTCCGTAATTCGTGGCTGACGATCGCAACAAATTCGGACTTAACTTTTGTTGCATCTTCGGCTGCTCGCTGACTGGCAGACATGGAATCGCGAATTCTGATGTCAGCGGAAACATCACGAATTACAAGAATAGATTTCACATCATCGTTCGCAGCATGGAGAGTCAGTTTTTCCAGACGAAACCATTTTTCAAATCCATCAGTACCAAATCGCAGTTTGCGAATACTCTCCTCGTACTCCGTGGCATCCTCGAAGTAGTGATTCACGATTTCATCGGCAGTCACTTCCTCGCCTTCGCTCAGACTGGCACCAAAAAGTCGCTGAAAGACCTGGTTGTAACGTTTGATTTTGCCTTCCACTGTGATCGTACAGACAGCATCGTCGAGGGCATCAAATGTATTTTGCCAGGTACTGTTGGAAGTGCGCAGAACATGCTCCACTTCTTTCTGTGACATTGTCCAGCGGCGGACGAATGCACGTCGAACAAGGACCCAGACCAGTAAGGCAACAACGCAGACGACGGCCGTCAGCAGACCATACGACAGTCTTGTCGTTTCGAGTTGAGACTGGCGCAGCTGTCTCTCAAGTCGATTCTCTTCAGCCAGCTTAGCTGAATACTGTTCTGCGGCCTGCAATTCAATCTGCTGCCCTTCAAGCCGCTGAAGAAGACTCCTTATTTCCGCCTGGACCGTCTCAACATCAAGCGTCTGAGACAGCTGGAAAAGTTCCGCCTGGTGTTTCGTGACCTGTACCCAGTTCCCCCGCAGCGCCTCAGACTCCGTCAACGCCTGCAGGAGTTCCCGGCGACGCGCAGTCGACGGACTGCCACGCAGTTGGTCTTCAAGTCCTGTGATGAATACGTCGAGAGTCTGGTAGCTATCGAGGTTCATCCGGTCCAGCTTCTGCCGGATTACTTTCAGGAGTGCGTCACCGCCACCCTGTTGGGCCTGAAAATGGGCCGCTTCAAGGCAGGTTGCTGCCGCTTCGGAATTCCCTTCCTGTGAATGAATCAGCGAGAGGTTGAACCAGGCTGTCGCAGCCAGAAATGGATTGTCATTGGTGCGAAGCGACTTCTGAACGTTGCGAATGTGTTTCCGCGCGTCTGAAAGACGTCCGGCTTCTGCCAGAGAAGAAGCGAGGTTCAGTTCAATACTGCTTCTCCAGAGAGGATTGGCCTGCTCGTGAGACTCTGCCAGCATTTCCTCAAGTTTGTGGATCGCAAGATCTTCATCCGCGAATTCAGCCAATAGTGTGACCAGATTTAATCTGGCAGGCGTCGACATATCCGGTGCACCAATCTGCTTTGCCAACTGAATAGCCCGAACATAAGCGGCTACTGCATCGCTGGACCGGGACAACTGGAACAGATTACTGCCGAGCTCAGTCTCCAGCTTTGCTTCGAGACGCTGGTTGCCAATTCTGCGTGCAGCAGTCAGGCCCAGTCGTACAGCCTTTACGCCCTCATCACTGCGTCCCAGCTGATTCAACGCAACCGACTGCAGCAAAGTAAGATTCGCAGTCACCAGGTCGTCTTTGCTGTTTCCGGCAACTTCAAGCCCGGGAACAATGACCCGCAGGGCCTCTGCGGGCCTCCGGTCTGCAGGTAGGCGCTCGCGAGGTGGTAATACGTAGCGCTCTTCGTTGTGACGCCCCGTCGTCGATTACTTTCGATGGCGCGCTCTAATGCGGCAATTGCTTCCGGGGGCGGTTGCGGCGGATTCTGTGCGGCGACCTGCCGAAGTCCTGTATTGCACAGGAAGATCGTTGCGACTACGGAGAAAACAGGCAGATGTTTCATGTTGAGCTCTGTAGTTGAACTTGAGAGACGCCATCTTTCCAGCCCATGCGATTGAACAGGATCAACTGATTCGTTGAACTGCTCTCTCTTACTTGAGTCCACACCGTTCAGGTGACCTGCGAACGGTGAATCGCCCAGAAACAAGGCTTTGTTGTTGACGCGGGCCTGCATTCGGAAAAGTAGGATTCCAAAATATCCTTCCGAAATCTTTTTTTAATTCTGCCAGCCGGTTTCGGTCTCTTTGCTCTCCGAAGAGACCCCTCGGCGAGTTCAGAGTGCCATTCCCTGTCGGTGAACAAATTTGACGCTGCATCACAAGGTGAGGTGACAGTTGCCATAAACTGTTGTGCGCGCCATGCCTGATTCGGACTCGGAGGGTGGTTCGGCTGGAGTGTTTGCTCACTTGCGCCCAGGCTGGCAATGCATGTAGCTTGTTAGCGGAGCGGCGCGATCCGCCCGGCTGCGTTTCCCTGCGAGGTGAAGCCTGTTCTAAGGGTTGGTGACCTG
>CAJWGB010000391.1 GCA_913031625.1 uncultured Planctomycetaceae bacterium
CATGACATCAAAAGACTTGTTGACACGACTTGTGGCCTGAAAGTCCTTCATCAGTTTGTCAAACTCCGGCCGGTCGACCTCGACCCCCTCATCCTCAGCCATCGCCTCCGTCAGCTCAATCAAAAAGCCACCTTCGGTGTGAAGACGGAATGCTTCTTTGCCGGGAAACGGACTGTTGTCCTGCCTGGCTACTTTCGCCGTCTTCTTGAAGCTCGACAGGTTGCGGTCGATCGTTTCCAGAAACTGTGACTCTTCTTCCTTCAGCGTGTGCTGTACACCCTCGACCGTTTCTGCAATGTCCGGATACGCATCCTTCATCACATCAACAACAGCTGGCACGACCTCGAACAGAAACGGTTCGCGTTTGCCCAGCAGATAGCCCTCCAGTTGAGCGCGCCGAATCAGTTGCCGAATAACGTATTTCTCCTTGTCCTTATCCGGAACAACTCCTTCATGCATTGCGAACGTCGCAGCGCGCACGTGGTCGGCGATTCGTCGAACTGCACGTCCCTCTTTCGCGTCAAACGAGTAGTTCACTCCCACGACCTCACCAGCAGCTTCGCAGAGTGGTTTCAGGACGTCGTTTTCGAAGTTACTCAGGACTCCCTGTAGAACTGCAGCCGTTCGCTCCAGCCCCATGCCCGTGTCGATGTTCCTGGACGGCAGGGGCCTCAGGTTATCTGGTGGGTCGCCAACGCGGTTAAACTGAGTGAAGACAAGATTCCAGATCTCAACGTCGCCGTCGATTCCCGGCGGATGGTAGAAGATCTCACTACAAGGTCCGCAAACACCATCCGGGCCGTCACTCGGAGCACTTGCCGGCCAGTAATTCTCATCCTCTTCAAGACACGCAATTCGGTCCGGATCGAGCCCGATTTCGTCTTTCCAGATATTGAAGGCTTCCTCGTCAAATCCCCACCGACCTTTGTAAACACTTACTGTGAGCCGGTCTTTCTCGAGCCCCAGCCATTTCGGATCGGTGAGAAACTCCCATGCCCAGTGAATCGCTTCACGCTTGAAGTAGTCTCCAAATGAGAAGTTGCCGAGCATCTCAAAGAATGTGTGATGGTAGGCAGTCACCCCAACATTGGTGATGTCGCCGGTTCGCAGGCACTTTTGGCACGTAGTGGCCGCCGTGAACTCCAGCTTCCCGATCCCCATGAACTCGTTCTTGAACTGGTTCATGCCTGCGGGCGTAAACAGGACGGTGGGATCATCCTTCGGCACCAGCACATCACTGGGGCGGCGAACACAGCCCTTGGACTCAAAGAACGAGAGGTATTTTTCGCGGAGTTCGTTGGTTTTCATCTGTCGTTGGGGACCAGCGGACTAGGTGATCTGGCGGGTGAGTGACGATCCGGACCCGCATTTCGCCTCGTCAGTTCGGCGAATTCGAGTAAGCGGCGGAGTGTACACAATTCCCCGCGGCTTGCATCCACCGAATTGCAGCGTGACCCGGGCCTGAGGCGACAATTTCTATCGGCGGGCGAAACCGGCGGCGATCAACCATCCGCATGGAGAGGCCTCTTTCCAGATTTCCGCACGGCACACCGCGTACGAACTGTGCTATTCCGAGCCCTGGAGGGCCTTCCATAACCGGGGAGGCGACATGGGCAGATCCTGCATGCGGACTCCCGTCGCCCCGGCAATTGCCGCAGCAATCGCCGGAGGAGGAGGCACAATGGACACCTCACCCACTCCTCGTACACCATACGGATGGTCGGGGTTTGGCACCTCCACGATGATGGTGTCGATCATCGGAATGTCGAAACAGGTTGGCATTCGATAGTCGAGGAAACTGGCGTTCTCCATTCGGCCGTCATCGCTGTAAAAGTACTCCTCATTCAACGCCCAGCCGATGCCCTGAACAGATCCGCCCTGCATCTGCCCTTCAACATAGGACGGGTGGATTGCGCAGCCAGCGTCCTGAATCGCGGTGTACTTCAGAATCGTGACCTTACCGGTATCCGGGTCAACCTCGACGTCCACCACATGAGCAGCAAACGCATTGGTCGCGCCCTGCGGATTCACCGTTGCTCGGCCCACAATTGGATCGCCATTCGCATCTGCGGCCGCAGCCAGCTCAGCGAATGTCATTCGATGATCGCCTGCTGAGTAGATGCCCTGCTCCACGGAAATATCGTCCACACTGCAATCCCACAGTTCTGCAGCCTGAGCAATCATTTGTTTTTGAATATCAAGACCGGCTTTATGAGCCGCCATCCCTGTCGAAAACGTGACGCGGCTGCCTCCCGTGACGTCCGTGAATCCGACGCTGTCTGTGTCAACCACCTGAGGAATCACTTCGTCCGCTCGAATTCCGAGCGTCTCTGCGAGCTGCATCGCAAGAGAAGCACGAGTCCCTCCGATGTCGGTGGACCCTTCCACCAGTGTCACAGTTCCATCTGCATTCACGTTCGCAGCGACGCTCGACTTCAAACCAGCGTTAAACCAAAACCCAACCGCGACGCCGCGGCCGCGGTACGGTCCTTCCAGAGGTGTCTGCCAGTGTTCGGAGTCGCGTGCGGCTTCCAGGCACTGAACCAGTCCGATCCGAGGGTACTCAGGTCCGTCGACTCTGCGGGTACCTTCTTTCGCCGCGTTTTTTAAGCGGAATTCAATGGGGTCCATGTCAAGTTCGGCAGCCAGTTCGTCAACGACTGACTCAATGGCAAAGGCCACATGTGTCGAACCAGGTGCTCGATAGGCCTGAGTCTTCGGTTTGTTCAGGACGACATCAAATCCGTCGACCCGTGCGTTCTCAAGGTCGTAGCAACTAAAGACGCACATACATCCCGGGCCGATCATCCCGCCAGGAAATGCTCCCGCGTCAAAAGCGATCCACGCCTTGCCCGCGGTCATCCTGCCGTCATGGGTCGCGCCGAGCTGAATGCGAACAAATGAACCTGGAGTCGGACCGGTTGCCTCAAAGACTTCGTCTCGCCGCATCGCAATTTTGACGGGGCGTCCGCACTTGCGGCTCAGGACAGCCGCAACCGGTTGTTCATAGACCGAAATCTTACCTCCAAACCCGCCGCCAATCTCACAGGGCACGACCGTGATCTGTGACACAGGGATCTTCAGCAGTTCGGCCATCTGCTGCCGGACAACAAACGAACCCTGTGTCGCGGTCCAGACCTTCAGCCGTCCATCTTCGTTCCAAAGCGCGACGGACACATGTGGCTCGATATATCCCTGGTGCACGGATTCAGTCCGAAACTCGCGTTCAAGGACAACATCCGCCGCCTCGAAGCCAGCGGTCGGATTTCCTTTTTCGAACTCAATGTGGGTCGACACATTGCTGGGCTTCGCTTCCTCTGCGTCTGTGGACGCAAATGTGATCCGCTCGTCATGCAGCAGAGGAGCCTCCTCCTTCATCGCATCCAGCACCCATGTCACTGCCTGCAGTGGTTCGTATTCCACCTTCACCAGTGCGGCCGCCTCCTGAGCCACATGTTCGTTCACTGCGGCGACAGCAGCAACGGCATGTCCCTTGTAGAGAGCTTTTCCACGTGCGAGGACATTGCCGGACAGATGCGCGTAGTTCACACACCCTTCCCCCAGGTTGTCGACCTTGTCCCACGGGTCTGGGAGATCAGCAGACGTGCAGACTGCCAGTACACCCGGGTGCGACTCAGCAGCGGATGTATCGATGAAGACAATTCGTGCGTGCGCATGCGGACTGCGAACAAATGCTCCATAAGCCATATTGGGCAACTTCAGGTCGGATGTATACACAGCCTTCCCTGTCACCTTGTCCGCACCATCGTGGCGTACCGGACGAGTGCCAATAACCCGATAGCCAGCATCTGCAGGAGGAGTATCGATGCTCATCAGTGACCTTTCGCGTTTCCAAGACGTCTATTGAATGTCTCAACGGGCGGACGATACGGAATCAGCATCCAGTGCCGCTGCCTGAACGGCTCTCACGATCTTGTCGTATCCGGTGCACCGACAGAGGTTCCCTGCCAGTCCGAATCGAATCTCTTCCTCAGTCGGGTTGGGATTCCTTTCCAGAAGTGCTTTCGCAGCAACCAGAAATCCGGGAGTACAGATCCCACACTGAAGAGCTGCCCCCTCAAGGAAACACTGCTGCAGTGGATGCAGTTTCCCCTCCTGAGCAATCCCCTCGACTGTCTCGATCTCAGCCGCTTCCACCTCCACACCCAGCACGAGGCAGCTATCCACTGGCAGTCCATCCAACATGACAGTGCAGGCGCCGCAGTTACCGTTATTGCAGCCTTCTTTGCACCCGGTCAAAGACAACTCATCACGAAGCACCTCCAACAGGCTTTGCCGAGGCTCACAAAGGAACTCCACCGATTCTCCGTTGATGGTCGTCGTCACGTGCGTCTTCATTTCATCCCTTTCGCGTTTGACATCCCAAAATGTTATCAAATGGCGTGCAGCGGGGCGACTGTCACGCCCGACGTGCAGGCCCTATAACTGTTACAGTCCGGCCAGCCAGAGACCGACCGCAAAACACGTCACACGATCCGGCTGCATGCGATTATCCTTGATTTTCCCTGCTCGGTCAGGACGATGTGAAACTGGAGAATTCTGTTTGTGTGCCGCGA
>CAJWGB010000392.1 GCA_913031625.1 uncultured Planctomycetaceae bacterium
AGAAAGCCGTGCTGGAACATTGGTGCCTGAATGGCCAGGGCCGCCTCGTAAAGCAGCGACAGCCAGCGCCATGACGGCGGGCGTGTAGACGCGCGCAAACTTCGCGACCCACTGCTCGACCTCGGCGCGGCGGGAATGCGCGTCGCTGACCATGCGGATGATCTTCGACAGCACGGAGCCGATGCAGTCATTGTCCTTCCGGTTTCGAGAGACCTGCTGAGTATGGGCCCGGAGGAGTTCTTTGACAGCGTGGTCGTAGATCAGCTGCAGGCCCGCGGCATGGTGGAAGGCCCTGACTTCCGCTTTGGCAGGGATCGCGCCGGTGACACAGCGATGCTCAAAGCTCTGTGCAGCAGCAGCGGGATTGAGTTGACTGTGATCGCAGAAATAACCGAAACATCAGCGATGATCTCCTCATCCAGAATTCGGAAGCAGATAAGCAGCGGAGACGTCTCAGGCGCTGCCCAGCTGCTTGGTCGAGCTCCGTTTGTTTCCGGCACTGTCGTCAGAGGAGACGGTCGAGGTCGGGATCTCGGATACCCCACAGCCAATCTCCAGATTCCGGATGTTCTTATTCCGCCCGATGGTGTGTATGCGGGGCGTACGTTGATTGACGAGAGGGTTGTTTCTGTGGCGATCAGCGTTGGATCCAATCCAACGTTTGACACACAGGAGCGTCGCATTGAATGTCACCTGATTGATTTCGACGGAGACCTTTATGATCAGTCACTGCAGGTTGAGTGGGTCGACCGTATTCGGGGTCTCTCGAGGTTCAAGAGTGTTCAGGAACTCAAACAGGCAATCGCGCAGGATGTGGAGACCTGTCGACGGATTGTAAAGTGACTTCGGAACACCGGGACGGATCAGTCAATTCGGGCTCAGTTACACAGGAAAGCTTCACTCACATGCGAGGGGCGGCTTCCTTGTGCCTGGAGGTGTTGCTCCTGTCGTCCTCCGAAAATACTTTGAGATCGCCGGCCTCACGTGGTTGACACCTGGCACAGGATCGGCGCTGATTCGAATAACACGGTCTACCTCCCAGGAATTCGATTGAGATGGGCAAGTCCTTTCAGATTGACGACGTTTCACTGCACCTCGCCAGCCCTGATACCAGTGCGGGCGACTGGATTGGTCAGGGCGAAGTCCTTAAACAGTTGCTGGCGTGCTGGCTGGTTGTTGACGAGAAGGATTTCCCACTGACGCCTCGGTTGGTCGGCACACCGGGGATCGGTAAGACCACTCTTGCGATTGCCGGAGCCCGGCTTCGAAAACAGGACCTGTACATTTACCAGTGCACAGCAGACACACGTCCGGAGGACCTGCTGGTCACCCCAGTCCTCGCTGAGAGTGGAAAGATTGCCTACCACGCGTCACCACTGGTGACAGCGATGGTGACGGGAGGTATCTGCATCCTCGATGAGGGGAACCGGATGAATGAAAAGTCGTGGGCCAGCCTTGCTCCGTTGCTGGACCATCGACGATACGCCGAGTCCATCGTCGCGGGGATTACAATTCATGCCAGCCCGGACTTCCGCTGTGCAGTCACGATGAACGAGGACGAATCGACGTTTGAGATTCCCGACTACATTCTCAGTCGACTGCAGCCAACGCTCACGCTGGGGCACCCGTCGCGTTCGGACGAAATGGCTATCCTGAAATACCATCTGCCGTTTGCTGACGAGCAGATGTTGAATATGACGGTTAACTTCCTGCAGGATGCTCATTCACTCAATCTGGACTTCTCGACGCGGGATGGCATCAACCTGCTGCGGTTTGCTCTGAAGCGACTTGCTCAGGATTGCGAACATCCGGTTGCTCAGGATGTCGCGTGGCAGGAAGCGTTGATTCGTTGTCTTGGTGACGATGCAGCTGACCTGAAGTCGCTCGCCGATCGAAAAAATCAGTCGCTTGGGGGCGATGTGGTTCCGATGGGCCTCGGAGACTTCTTCTTTGGCACAGGTGACTCGCTCCACCCGGACAGGGAAGACGACGACGACGACGACGACGAGGATGAAGATAACTACCGTCCGTGGCAGTAGTCCGTGTCATGTTCTCCTGGGCCAGGTTCGATGACAGAGCGATCCGAACAGCAGATTGCAGAGTGGGCTGAGCGACAGCTGGCGGACTATGACGTCCGAAACCCGGGGTCTCTCTTTGCGGAAGGTCTGACGCTCAGTGTTCAGGAGGGTTACGCTCTGCAGACCGCAGTGACCGCTCTGCGAATTGCTCGCGGTGAACGAGTGGTCGGCTACAAAGTCGGGTGCACCTCGCCGACGATTCGCCGTCAGCTGGGAATCGACCACTGCGTCTCCGGTCGGCTGTTTGCTTCTGAGCAGCACTCTGACCAGGTCACACTTTCTCGAGAACAGTTTGCGAATCCTGCCATCGAAGGTGAGCTGGCGATCGAGCTGTTGCGTACGCCGAACGCTGCCGATTTTGAAACCGGCACAATTCCCCCCTGCGTAGCTCGAGTGTTTCCGGTGATTGAGCTCCACCATCGTGTGTTCCGCGGTTCAGAACCATCAGCGGGCGAATTGATTGCTCATAACGCCATTAATGGCGGGTTCGTTGCCGGGCCGGGTATGCGCCCGGAGCATGTTGAACCTACTGAATTCTCTGAGGCGGCACTGCGGATCTTCATCGGAGGTGTGCTCGTCGATGCGTATTCCGGACCTGCGCTGGTGGAGACCATACGTACGTCTTTGTCCTGGCTGGACGGCGTTGTGCATGAACGAGGGGATGAGCTCATCCCAGGACAGATAATTCTCACGGGATCGATTCCCGGTTTGCACTCCATCACTGAGCCATGCGACATTCATGTCGATGCTTCGCTGTTTGGTTCCGTGCAGATGACTTTTTCAAGCTAAGGATTGGAATTTCGACATGGCATTTGATGACTCAAAGATTGTGGAACACCTTCAGGCGACTCACAGTACCGACCTGTTGAGTGACCGAGAGAAACATTTCATTGGTCTGGCAGTGACTTTGACACGTGGTTGTCAGGTCTGCACTCGTAATCGAGTTGAGAAGGCTCGCGCGGCGGGCTTTTCCGATGACGAAATCAATGCCGTTATTGGCGTAACTGCAGCGGTCAACAGCGGAGTGACTGGCGCCACAGCTCGAGTTGCCTTCGGTATGCTCGAGGCCGAACAGGCCGCTGAGTGCGGCGATGTCTGCTCTCCCAATCCAGAGTAAATTGTTGCGAGAATAACCACGAGCAATATGCAGGGTGGGCACCGCCCACCGATTCGTTGTACGTGTTGCGTCATTCCGGTGGGCCGTGTTGACACGGGGCCCACACTACTCATGCAAGCAGGTTTTGCCCGATGAAAGGCAGTCCCAAAACCGGAACCATCGGGGAAGAGCGATTCACCGTCACTGAGCAACATATCATCGACTTTGTGTATGACGGGATGCCTCCCATTCTCTCTACGCCGTGGCTGATCTGGTTTCTGGAACATGCGGCTCGAAATGC
Source organism: uncultured Planctomycetaceae bacterium (assembly GCA_913031625.1). Lineage (GTDB taxonomy): Bacteria > Planctomycetota > Planctomycetia > Planctomycetales > Planctomycetaceae > Fuerstiella. The sequence continues at coordinate 3,476 of CAJWGB010000392.1, forward strand.
CGTCCTTCCGTTTCTTGACGCCGGAGAAAGCACGGTTGGAGTGGTCGTGAATGTGGAGCATACGGGCCCGACGCCTGTTGGTGCGGATGTTGTCTGCCGAGCTCGAGTGATTATGTCCGATGGTCCCGTCATCTCGTTTCAGCTCGAAGCCTTCGACGAACATGAGAAAGTTGCTTCGGGAACTCACAAACTGCGAGTGATCGAAGCGGCGAGGCTTGCCGCCAGAGTCCAAAAGAAATCTGACCGGTCATAGGCAGCGCAACGACTGCGCTGCCCTCGACAGGGCCGCACTCTCGTGTATGGTATGCCCATACCAACGAGCATCCATGCTCATCAGGAAGCGAAATCCGAATGGAAACCCGCAGCGTCAGCGAGGGATCGTTTCCTCACCTCGAAACAGGAATGCCCACAAAGTCCTTTCACTACGACGTCAGTTGTCAACCATGAAGAAGATTCATTCTGTCCTCGCCTCTCTGGTCCTGTGTTGTTCATTTACGCAGGCAAAGAATCCGCCCAACATCGTGTACATCATCTCTGATGATCAGGCATGGACGGATTATGGATTCATGGGGCATCCTCATATCAAGACGCCTCATCTGGACAGGCTGGCTTCGGAGAGTGTCGTCTATGAACGGGGTTACGTGCCGACCGCACTCTGTCGTCCTTCTCTGCTGACACTCGCAACCGGCCAGTATGCTCATCGACACGGTGTCACAGGGAATGATCCGTCACCTAAAACAACCAAACGTGATGGTGCTGCTTACAAGGCAAACCGAGCGAAACTGATTTCTTACCTCGATCAGTTTGATACGGTTCCCGAGTTACTCGGGGAAAAGGGATATCTCAGCCACCAGAGTGGCAAGTGGTGGGAAGGCAACTACAAGCGTGGCGGATTCACCCACGGCATGACCCGGGGTTTCCCCCAACGCGGAGGGCGTCACGGGGATGATGGATTGAAGATCGGGCGTCAGGGCATGAAGCCCATAGAAGACTTCGTGGACATGGCGGTGAAGAAGGACAAGCCCTTCTTCCTGTATGTGGCCTACACTGCGGCCCACTGGCCCATGCATGCGCTCGAGAAAGACATTGCCAAGTACAA
>CAJWGB010000393.1 GCA_913031625.1 uncultured Planctomycetaceae bacterium
ACAGCCAACTGAGCACTGTTGCGGGTTGCATGAACGAGCATCAGCAGAAGAGAGGCTCCGCTGAGACAGATCACCTGACACCAGCCATCTCCAAAGCGAATTACTCCCTGATCGAACAGGAAACAGAGGGCAGCCACCGACAGCCCAACAGCGTGCCACACGGATGACTGTTCCTGAAGCCGAACTGCGGAGCGAATTCTGAACGCTCCGGCAACCACCAGGCCGGAAGTCATTCCGACCAGCAGGACGGGGGGATACTGTGTGCTTCCTGCGACGGCAATCAGATACAGCAGCCCCATCAGTCCGGACAGGAATCTGCTCCAGACTCGAGCGGCATCCGGAACCAGTCTGGGTGACAGGTGGTTAAACAGGGCCTGGCAAACTGCCGTTCCAGGCAGTACTGCGCAAATAATCATGGGATCCTGAGGACTCAGAATGAACCCGGTGGCACCCGCCAGAGCCGCAGTCAACAGGATCCCGTGAATTGTGCCGAGGATGGCATACCAGGTGATCTGAGTGCGACCCTCATCAGGGTGCTTCTTTGGCGCTGAGAGCAGACTTCCTCCGAACAGACCGGCAAGTGTAATAGCACCGCATACTCGAAGGGCGGGGTCCAGTGCGACGCAGGATGCGAATGCCAACACGACAAGTCCGACGGCACAGACTGATGACATCTGGCGGTTACCGAATCGGCATGCTCCAAGGTGAATCGGAACAATGAGCAGGCTCCAGATGCACAGGGCACTCTGCCACGATGTAACGACTCCTTCGGAAATCAAGGTTCCCGTGGCCCAAAGGGGCAGGATGATAATGCCTGATACGGCAGTCGTTCCATGACGGAGCATCCATGCCGCGCCCGTCAGCCACAGCGCCCAGACTGCCGTCGACACACCAACGTCGATCGTGTGAGTGCCAAACAACATCAGATTCGCTCGGATGATGGCAGGGAGGTGAAATACGACGCCAGCGACGAACAGACCCATCAGGCAAACATCAGCGAGGGGAAGCAGGAGTCCTGCCATTCGGATTCGAAATGCTCTGACGTTTTCCGGAGCCACAGGCACGAGGCCGGAACTGGCATCGACACCTAACGATCGACGAATCGTTCCTGATGTCTGTGGTAATACACTTATCACCCGCAGAAGCAGCCATGCAAGTGTCCAGAATCCGGCCAGACCAATTGTTGACCCCTGGGCGATCTGGTCGATTTCGAAATGTACGCCCGTCGCCCAGCGAAGCCCTGCCAGCCCAGCGAGTGTCCACAGTGTCAGTCCGGTCAAATAGTGCGGCTGCCGAACCGAATAGACGGCCAGCCCCGTCATCAGGAAAGCGAATTGCAGAGTTTCGGCAATCGACAGAGCGACGTCATGCTGCAGCACACCAACAACTGCCCAATGCAGTCCCATAATCCCGGCCAGCCAGCAGCCCGCGAGCTGAAACAGCCCGCGGTCAGATCCGTCAGCATGCTTCAGAGCCAGAGAAGTGGTTGTCACGTGACCGGACTCAGCACTGACGTGTCGGAAGAGAGACCGGTTGGCCGGAATCAGGTTGGCAAGGCGATCAGGGACTCGAGTTGCGGTCAGTAGAACAGCCAGAGCAGCCAGAGCAGTTGCCGAATAGTCGACGCTGATTTGTGTCAGCTCCATGCCATTGCATGCAGGGATCGCACTTCCCACGGCGAGCACAAGTGCGCCAATTGCGGGCAATACGTATCTCCGATCTCGAAACATCGCTCCGAGTACGAGAAATGTGGCGATGTTCACGCTGCTGACGAAGAACAGGGCCTTGATATGCGTTGCTGATGCGGCAAACAGCCCCAGGCTTACGATCGTCGCAAAGTGCTTGAACGGTCGTGCGAGCTCTTCTTCACTCCGGCTGGCAAGGTAACGCCATGCCCCTGTGGCAACTGCAATCAGAGGAAGGTAAGTCAATCCGTAAAATGCAACCGGGAGACGCTGCTCATGAATTGCAGTTTCCACACCCTCTTTGACCATTCGCACGATGTCGGAGAAAAGAACGGGGGAGCATTGATAGGCAATCGTAACGAAGAGCAGAGCAATCCAGACGAACACCTGATGCCGCATGTCCCTCGCCATCATCAGCATCAGAACGGCCGCGACAGCTGCGGTCGGAACAACCGCCAGAGTTGTTGGTCCGACAAAGTGAAAGCCGCTGAGCGACAGGATAACTCCGACAGACGCAGTCATGACTCCGACGAGGGTCGGGACGATAATCGTCCACGGCATTGTTTCCTCTTCAGCCAGAGTTCGCTGACGCCAGACAGCAGCGATCGAGCGGGCAGTCAGAAGAACGGTCGCCGCAACGAGTGTCAGCCCGAGCCCCAGCCAGTGGACGGGAATGACTGACTGCGGCAGGCCACCAAAAGCAACAGTCTTGGTAATCATCAGAATAAGGAACTGAGCGGCGAGGAGCGCTACCGGCAGAAATCCAAACACCCGGGGGGATCGGTGGTCTTCGTTTATCCAGAAGACGTGTCTGTTCACCTTCAGTACTCCCGCTGTCATGACAAACCAGCAGACACTCATGAAGACAAATGCAGTCAGGGTGTTTCCTGACGAGAATGCCGGGATGGCGCCCGCGAAACAGAGCAGCTGATAACTGATGAGGTATGTGGTCTGCCGCCCGCGAAGCAGATTGTCCAGAATCATCGAAGAGGCAAACCAAAGAAAAACGGCCGTCGGAATCATGAGCCCGACGATTTCAAGCGACTGCCAGAACCCTCCAGCTTCGGGCCCCGCAAAGGACAGCCACTGAAGACAAATCGGAAGCAGCAGGAGGGTGAGTGAATGCAGCACTTTCCATGTGAGCTCGAGATGAAGGCGTCGGCGACAGAACTCTGCTACACCAAAGATGCCCGCTGTGTATCCAAACACCGTCAGGTATTTGAGAGTGTGATCGAATGTTGACCACACGCGTGTCACGAGCATTAGCGAGGACCCGAAGACAATGGCTGCGCCAATGATCAACATCCAGCGGATGTTTTTCTCCTGAAAGAATCCACTGAAGAAGGCCTCCAGGGCAGTCGACCGAGATTCTTCCGCCGCGACGGGTGGCGGATTGATTCGATCTTCAGGAGTAAGCTGTGCTTCGGACATGATTCGCTCCTCACAGAAATTGCGTGATGCCTGTGATAAGACAAATTCCGTGCCGAAGTGTGTGTGTGTGTGTAAGTTGCTTCTGGTAAAGGGGTTGCGGTGAATTGGTCGTTTTGACTGCAGTCCATGCACTGCAGCTGTAGTGTCGGACTCTGACTGCGGAATCCGGCTCGCTCAGCCGTTTGATTGCGGCGAAGGTCACGTTATCGTGCCCTCCAGGCCGTCCCCCTCACGACGGCTGGATTTGACCATGCTCCGACTGGATGAGTGACTGATGAAGACCAGATTGATCTTACTAACGATCTTCATGCTGCTGGCAGATGCGCGCATTCATGCAGCGCAGGCGCCGAATGTCCTGTTGATCATCACCGACGAACACAACTTTCGCACTCTTGGCTGCTATCGGGAAACGCTTCCCCGAGAGCAGGCTGAAATGTGGGGGTTTGACGCTGTCGTAAAGACTCCTCACCTGGATCGTATTGCCGGTGAGGGTGTCCTGTGTACTCGTGCGTACGCTACCTCGCCGGTTTGTTCTCCGTGCCGGGCAGCCATGATTACGGGCAGGTACCCCCACACCGCTGGAGTCCCGGCGAATGACCGTGTGCTGGATCAATCAATTCCAACACTTGCAGATCGACTGAATAAGGCGGGCTATCGGTCGACGTTCATCGGCAAATGGCATCTTGGTGGGACTGGAAAGCCGGAATGGGCACCGAAAGTTGATGGCGGCTTTCAGTCAACGGAATACATGTTCAATCGTGGCCACTGGAAAAAGTTTGAAGTTGCAGACGGCAAACCTCGCATCGCAGCAAGATCAAAAAATGGTCAGCCGTCGTATGGAGTCGACAATGCTGACCCTTCAACGTTTTCCACGGATTGGCTGACGAACAGAGCGATCGAGTTTGTCACTGCGAAGGGCGTACAGAAGCCTTTCTTTGCCGTCGTCAGCTACCCGGATCCTCATGGTCCCAATACGGTGAGAACACCTTACGACACGCAGTTTGACGACTTGCCATTCAAGGCTCCCCGCACCTACCGAGCCAACGCACCCACACCGAAATGGGTGGGCAAAGTGAAACGGCACCCGGTGTTCCGTGGGGCGGATATGTCCAAATACTTTGGAATGGTCAAGTGTCTCGACGACAACATCGGACGCCTGTTACAGCGACTTCAGGCAGCTGGGCGTCTTGACAACACCCTCATCATCATGACCAGTGACCACGGAGATCTGTGCTACGAACACGATCGACAGAACAAGGGCAACCCATACGAGGGCTCTGCTCGAGTCCCGATGATACTGCGGTTGCCGGGACGAATTGCTCCCCGGCAGTTCTACACACAGCCGATGGGTACAGTTGATCTGACTCCGACTGTGATGGGACTGTTGCGTCTGCCGGCGGACAAGGCTGACCAGGGACGAGACCTCTCTGCTGCTTTG
>CAJWGB010000394.1 GCA_913031625.1 uncultured Planctomycetaceae bacterium
AAGGCGGCGAGCTACGATTCGCCATTGTGCATCCGCGCCATCACAACGTGTCTGGTGGTCAGAACGGGAGATGTCCCGTGGTCCCAGAACAGATTCACCTTGCCGAATCGTTCTACCAGATCTGTCTGCCAGCGAATGTCACCGTTAAGTTCAACGGCTGCCAGAGTGCCGCTTTTGAAGTAGACATAGATCGCCTCACCATCAGTGACCGGCGACGCGTTGCAGCCCGATCCGTTGCGGTGCTTTCCTTTGTTCTCCTGTGCGAAAGAGGTTGTCCATGCGACTGAGCCATCCCAGTTGAGGCACAGCAAAGAATCTTTGCCTTCGACAGGTGCCGTGACATAGATCTTCTGGTTGAGAACAATTGGTGTGGAACAACCTTTGCCGGGCAATGGTGTCTTCCACAAGACGTTGTCGCCTTCCAGATCTGTTGGCCATGTTCCACCTTCGATGCTTCCGGTGTCTGCCGGTCCGCGCCAGCGTGGCCAGTTTCCGGAGGCTCGGTCTTCAGCCGGTTCCGATGCAAAAGTCGGAATCAACAGGCAGGCGACGACACAAATTCGGGTGAAAGTCATAGGAGGCTCCGGGGAGAATCTGGTTAGGCAGGGTGCTGATCATATCCACGCTGGTTTGGCTCCGAAACCGAATGCTGGTTCGTCCGGAGAGACGAGCAGTTCAGCCGACAGGCAGTCGAGTGAAAAACAGAGTTTCCTCGTGAAGAATTTGTGAATCCTCAGAATCCGAACTATCCCGCGCCGGTCTGCTCCAAATAGCCTTCGTGAGAGGGCTTTCGCGGGCACCGGCTACCTCATGGTGCAGTTTACCCCATCTGACTGAATCCGCCCCGCGCTCAGAACATCAGTTTACCGCAAACGGATTGCTGAGTAGGGGAATTCACTCGTGTTAATTGATATGACCTCGTTAGTTCACCTTGAGTTTGCCGGGAGGTTCTCTATCGTTCCCCCCAAGGCAGGTGTTCTCCCCTGGGGTAACTGCCGATGAACTGAGCGGCTGATGAATTTGTTATCATTCCTGAGGTTCGCCAGTTTGTTCCGGTGCTCCGTCAGGTCTGTTTGACCGGGTGGGCCTCCGGAAGGAAGGCAATAAGCAGACTCGCAAATCCCAAGTTGTCGTTTTCCGACGTGATTAATCCACAACCACAAAATCGGGAAGACGCGGACAACCTGTATCTGGGGATCGATGTCGGCGGCACGAATATCAAAGCTGGCATCGTTTCAGAAGCCGGCGAGGTCCTCGCCAACGGCAGCGTACCGACACAGGCGGACCGCGGGCCTGACCATGGGATTGAACAGATGGCGGTCGCTGCCCAGGAAGTCCTGCAGCAGACCGGTCACACGCTGAATGACATCACAGCCGTCGGACTGGCCACACCCGGGACGATGGACATTCCTGCGGGGATGCTGTTGAACCCGGCCAACCTGCGATGGACCAATTATCCGGTTCGCCAGAATCTGGAGAACATTCTGCAGCGGCCGACAGTCCTGCAGAATGACGCGAATGCCGCGGCCTATGGTGAATACTGGGCCGGTTCAGCCAGTCATGCAAACAGCCTCGTGTTCTATACCCTGGGCACGGGACTCGGCGGAGGAATTATTGTCGACGATACAATCGTCCAGGGGGACCATTCCCACGGGTCCGAAATTGGACACATGGTTTTGGAAATGCATAACGGGCGGTACTGCAACACTGGCCAATATGGGACGGCCGAAGCATACTGCAGCGCAACAGCGTTGCTGCAGCAATACGAGCGAGCAATCGCGGACAACCGCCCGACTTCAGTGACAGCCCGCATCTCAGAGGGCACGCCCGTGACTCCTTTGATGATTGCCGAAGAAGCCGAGAAAGGCGACGAACTGGCCACGGAACTGATTCTGGAAATGGCGCGTTGTCTGGGAACTGCAGTCACGTCTGTCTGTCATGTGATCGATCCAGGTATCGTCCTGCTGGGCGGTGCGATGACGTTTGGACGCATGGAAACAGAGATCGGAAAACGGTTTATTGAGACAGTCCGATCTGAATTTCAAAAACGAGCCTTCCCTGTGTTGGCTGAAAAGATCACCATTGATTACGCATCGCTGGGCGGCAGTGCCGGCTTCATCGGTGCCGCAGGTTGCGCACGCCGAGCCGTGCGACATGGATTGTTGAAAACGTAAACGAACACTATGAGTTCTGCAGAGAATCGCGGCGCAGTCTACCGACTGCTCGCAAGGTTATGGGCCAACGAACTGGATCAATCCGTCGTTGAGCTGTTCTCCACGACCGATACACAACAGTTGTGGACCGAACTGGGAGGCATTGATCCGTCCACCGTCGACATGGAAGAAACGGCGGAAGATTACACACGTCTGCTGATCGGTCCTCTGAATCACGTTTCTCCCGTCCAGTCTGTCTGGGCCAGTGGTGAACTGCAGAGTGAAACAGCTGTTTCTGTACAGGAGTTCGCAGAGGTGTGCCGGTTCACCAGTCCCTGGGAGTCACTTCCGCTTGATCATCTGAGCAACACTCTGATGATCATGGCGCGACTCGTTGAAGTGACAGCCCACGTCAACGTTCCGGATGCTCTTCAGATCCCTCGCGTGTTCTTCGGACGGCACGTGGACTGGGTTCAACAGGTCATGCAGCGACTGGCGGCCATTGACGAAGAAGGCTTCTACGGCAACGCAGCTCAGGTCACAGCAACATTCCTGAAACAGGAAGCCGACGAAGAGCTCAAAGCAGCTGTCGGGTAACCGCCAGCAGGCCGCACCAAGCGCATCGCAGATCCTGCTCCTCGGGCACCTGCCCAGGGGCAGGGAATTGAGCCGTTCAGGTTTTTGCCAGCAGTCCGGGTCGTGGATGCGTAGAATGAGCATCTCTCCTCAACTCTCGCCAAGGCGAACCCTCCGATGCGCCGCGATCTGCCTCGACTGCTCCTATTGCTGGCACTGGTCACTCTGACGTGCAACTTCCCCCAACTGTTCGCCAGCGAACCCGACACATGGTCGCGCTGGCGCGGTCCGTTGCGAACAGGTGAGTCGCCCACGGCAGACCCACCAATCAAATGGAGTGAAGAATCCAACGTCCGCTGGAAGAAGAAGCTGCCAGGCCTGGGACACAGTTCACCTGTCGTCTGGGGGGACCGGATCTTTCTCACGTCCGCCATTCCTTATGGCCGCATTCTCCCGCCGGTTCCTGTGACGGCTCCGGGAGCTCACGATAATCTGGACGTCACACAGAAGCATCGGTTTGTCGTCTTGTGTTACCGACGATCGACGGGGGACCTTTTGTGGCAGAAAACTGTCAACGATCTCCTGCCGCACGAAGGGGGACACTACACAGGTAGTCTGGCGTCTGCGTCGCCTGTGACAGACGGAAAACATGTCTACGCGTGGTTTGGTTCGCATGGCCTGTTCGCTTTGGACTTCGATGGTGAGGTGGTCTGGGAGCACAAGCTTCCAAAGCTGCAGTCAAAACACGCTCACGGCGAAGGTGCATCGTTTGCTTTGGAGGACGGTATCCTCGTATTGAACTGCGACCATGAGCATCAGTCGTTTATTCGCACGGTGAATGCCGAAACAGGCAAGACAATCTGGGAGAAGGAACGGGATGAAGTCACCTCGTGGGCGTCGCCACTGATTGTGAACCGTAACGAGGGGGCTCTTGCCGTTGTTGCGGGCACTGATCGAATTCGGGCCTACGACCTGAAGAACGGCGAGGTCGTGTGGAGCTGCGGAGGACTGTCGGCAAATGTGGTGGCCACTCCGGTTGCGTCCGGTGACATTCTGATTGCGGCCAGCAGCTACGACACGCGCGCCATGGTGGCGATCAACATGAAGGGAGCAAAGGGAGATCTGACGGGTACGGATCATGTGCTGTGGACGACGACTCAGCGAACACCGTATGTTCCGTCAATGCTGCTGGTGAACGATCATGTCTGGTTCCTGCGGCACTATCAGAACATTTTGTCACGACGAAATATCAAGACGGGCGAGGAGTCCATCGGACCATTTCGACTTCCCGGCGTGACAAACATGTATGCGTCTCCTGTCTCGGCAGAAGGTCGGATCTATATCACGGATCTCGATGGTCGAACGCTCGTGTTTAAGGCCGGAGCCGAACCTGCCTTTCTTGCACTGAACCGTCTTGATGACCGGTTTGCTGCAACGCCCGCGCTGGTGGGAGGAGACCTTGTCCTCCGCGGTCATGAATATCTGTACTGCATCGCGGATGACAAAGATTAAGCTTGCCGCTTGAGCGTAGAACAGTCATTGATCCTGCAGGAGGTGTGACAGCCGCAACTGTCACCTACTCCCAAAATGTAACCATCTCACTACTCATCAGTACCACGCGGCTGGTGCTCCTGAATCTGTATTGCTGCACTGGCAGAGCCGGTGACCCTTGCTCGCGCTTCGGGCTTGTGTCACGCTGACTTTCGAAAATGGATTCCTTGCTGCTGCTTCCACCTCGGCCGGGCGGCTTGCGCCGCTCCGCAATGAAGCTGTCATTCGATCGCCGAAGGCCTTGCGTATTGACGAGCGACCAGACGG
>CAJWGB010000395.1 GCA_913031625.1 uncultured Planctomycetaceae bacterium
CTGGACCAGCAGACGCAACGCCTTCGCAACAATGCAAGCATGCTCGACCTGATCCTTGAACACACGCGGTCGCTGAAGAGACGGCTTGGGAAGGTCGATCAGCAGAAGCTGGATGAGTACCTGGAGTCAGTTCGACAGATTGAACAGCGCGTCCAGCAGTCTGAACGCTGGTTACATGTTCCAAAGCCGCAGGTTAACGCGTCCGATCTGCACCTCGATGCGGACGACAGCACTCCGCGTGAACTCATTAGTACGATGTACGACCTCATGCTGTTGGCGTTTCAGACTGATTCCACACGTGTGGCGACTTATCAGTTGGGTAACATGAATGGCGCGACATCGATCGCTGGCAAGTTTCCACAACTGCTTGGATTCGCAAACAAGATGCACTCGCTGGCCCACGGTGCTCGTAAAGGTGAAAAAGGTGCCGAGAACCTCGGGAAGTGGGATCAGTTCCTCACGGAACAGCTGGCTCGCTTCCTCACACGCCTCAGAGAGACTCAGGAGGGGGATGGCAATCTGCTCGACCACACGATGGTGCTCTACGGAAGCAGCAACAGCTATACGCACAACAACCAGAACTATCCGCTGGTCGTGGCTGGCGGTGGTCAGTTGGGCCTGAAACACGGCCAGTACCTGCGATATGGAAACGACGTTCCGATGTCGAACCTGCTGGTGACCATGCTGAATCGGCTCGATACTCCGGTTGAGGGGTTTGTTGACAGCACTGGTGAACTGGCCGAAATCATCAGCTGAACAGTTTGCTTCCGTTGGCGTTCAAGGACCACAGAATGAAGATCAAATGGCTTTCGTTGTGTGTGTGTGTGGTGACCACAGCGCTGTCGGACTGCAGCGGTGCTGACCGGGTACATGTGGACCTGGCGACAGGTGGCATGGTTGTCAGTGACTCCGCGGTTGCAAGTCGTGTGGGCCGGGACGTCCTGCGTGACGGCGGAAACGCTGTGGATGCGGCAGTTGCGACAGCATTTGCGATGGCTGTGACGTGGCCCGAAGCCGGCAACATCGGCGGCGGCGGATTCATGTTGGTACGCCCCGCTGATGGTAAGAATCCGGTCTGCGTGGATTATCGAGAGATCGCCCCGGCTGTAGTCACTCCAACGACTTTTACCAGACAGGATACGACATACTCACAAAAGGCTGCGGGAGTACCAGGGACCGTTCATGGCCTGCTGACCGCCCATACCAGATTCGGAAAGTTGCCCTGGAAGCGGCTCGTCGACCCGGCGGTAAAACTCGCTCGGGACGGATTCGTTGTCGACGGCTTCCTTGCCGGGTCAGTGAATCACATTCTTTCGCTGGAGTCAGTCAAAACGAACAGCAAGTACGCAGAACTCCGGCGTGTTTACGGCAGGCCTGACGGCCGGGCGTGGAAGGCCGGTGACCGCATGGTGCTGCCCGACCTTGCCGGAACACTGCAGCGAATCTCGGCCGACCCTCAGGATTTCTATCGAGGTCAAACTGCGAGTCTCCTTGTCGCCGAAATGAAGCGTGGAGACGGAATGATCAAGGCTGGTGACCTGCAGGCCTACAAGGCAGTCATTCGACCAGCGGTTCGTGGACAGTTTCGTGACTACACTGTGCTCGGAGCGCCCCCTCCCAGTTCAGGCGGCTACTGTATTATTGAGGCGCTTAACGTTCTTGAACACTTTGACCTGAGAGCCTCCGGACGTTACTCGGCGAGAACGATTCACCTGCTTGCGGAGGCATCGCGACGCAGTTTTGCCGATCGAGCTCGCCACCTTGCGGACCCGGCATTTACAGAGGTTCCGAAGCATCTGACGACTCAGGAGTACGCCGGGAAACTGGCCGAGAGTATTGATCCCCAAAAAGCAACTCCGAGTGAGAAGGTCGCTCCGGAGATTGAGCTGACTGATGAAAGTCCGGACACGACACACTTCTCTATCGTTGATGCACAGGGAATGGCCGTGAGCAACACCTATACGCTGGAGGCCAGTTGGGGCTCCCGGGTTGTGGTGAAGGGGGCCGGATTCCTGCTCAACAACGAAATGGGAGACTTTAACTGGTTCCCGGGAGAGACGACTCGCGCTGGGCGGATTGGCACGAAGCCCAACCAACTCGCCCCTTACAAGCGAATGTTGAGTTCTCAGAGTCCTTCGATGGTTGAACGCGACGGACAACTGGTACTGGTGACCGGCAGCCCTGGAGGGCGAACAATCATCAACACCACTCTGGGCGTGATCCTCAATGTCACCGAGTTTGGCATGAGCGCTGCCGATGCGGTCGAAGCTTCCCGGTTTCATCATCAGTGGTTTCCTGATCAACTGGTCCTGGAAGATCGTGATGAGGAACCACATCGCCTGGCTGTGAAGGAATTGCAGTCGATGGGGCACACTGTGGGAACGCGTCCGAGCCAGGGAAGCGCACATACGATTTTTGTGGACTCCACCGGACAGAGACTGGGTGTGGCAGACTATCGGCGAGGGGGGCGGCCAGCCGGATACTCAAGCCTCAAGGCGACAGTCTTTGACTTTGCAGATTCCGCCGGGACGAGTCTTCAGCAGGCCGATCGAACGGGACCGCTCAAATCTCACTGGACTGGCGCGATTGCCCAGTCAGCTGTGGACGGTAAAGATCGCTTTGTGATTCGTCGTCCCGCCGGCGCAACGGATTCGGAGACCGGACGACCTGTGGTGCCTCATGAGGTTTTTCTTCCGCTGAATGCTCTCGGTACCCAGGACAATGTGTCAGTGACCGTCAAACTGGATGAGCTGACGTTTGCCGGACTTGAAGCAAAGGAGCGGATCCGATTCGGCCTGACACATGATCGGGAAAGTCCGCTCGTGACTGCTCGGATGGTCATCAGCCGCAACGAAAAGGGAATTGTCCTGCAGGGTGAAGCATACGGAGGCGGGACGAAGATTGTACCTGTCCTGCTGTGTGCGGGGGTGTCACTGCCCGCGCCTCTGCTGCTTCGCCTGTCGGTGGACCAAAGACAGGGGACGTACCGGATTGAAACCCGGTACGCGGCCGCCACCGACTTCGCCCTGCGCGGAACTGGTCGTATTGCAGAGGGACGCAGATGCAGAAACCTGCGAATCAGCACGGTCGGCAACCTTGCAGCGACGGGCGAAAGTGTGGCAATCGACCGAATTACGATTGAGTAGAGGTCACCGGACAGATTCCTCCGCGGTCGGCTCAGAATCGGGCGGTGATCTGATTCAAACTCTGAGAATTCGTAAATCTGATGCAGATCCGGGTCGAATTTCTAAGGGGCCTGCACAAATATTTGCAACTGTCCCGAACTGGCCCAGTCAATCTGGAGGAATTCTCGTGCCGATGCTGCAACCTGTGCCCGAATCTGATGCTGAGGGAAAAGCTGCGTCGGCATACTCCCGCATTCGCGAGATCCTTGAGGTCGACGAAGTCCCGTTGCTGTTTCAGTACATGGGCAATGTTCCGATCTTTGTTCATGATTTTTTCATGAACTTTCGCCGCACAGTACTCGACGGAGGCAAGCTGGGGGAAAAGCCGAAGTTGCTGATCGCCATCGCCACTGCGGGGCAGGCAGGCTCCCAGACATGGCAAAACTTCTTACAGTCCTTTGCAGAAAGTCGCGGGGTCACGTCACAGGAATGTGCAGACGCGTTGGCCGTCGGTGCAACAAATTCGATGTACAACGTGCTCTTCAAATTCCGAGCCATCGCAGGTACGGATGTCTTTGAGGGAATGCCGGTCGGCCTGCGCGCTCACACATTCCAGAATACGACTCTGGATGAGTCTCTGGTGGAACTGATCAATTTGACGCTGAGCGACGTCAACGGCTGCCAGCCATGTACGTCTGCTCATGTTTCCAAGGCCCGAGACCTGAAAGTCGCTGATGAAGCGATTTACGAAGCGGTTCAGTGTGCGGCGACAATGATTGCAGGTACTCAGTTTCTGCGTTCGATTGGAGTCGATTGACCCAGTCTGCGTTTTGCAACGTTGGATGTGCCACTCTGCAACACATCTGTGCCGTTTTGCTTCTGCTGATTATGCGGTCGGTCAGTGGGAGTCCGAAAACGCTGCTGTTTCCATTGACTTGAGATTCCTTGCGAATTGGCACGCCAGCTGCATTTAGCACTGTTGGATGGGACAGGTCTTCGGCCCGCGCTTGTCCCGTCGTTCTGGTTGCGAGCGTCTCCTCTGTGTGGAGGAGACGCTCTTCTCAAATTGGTAGCACAGTCTCATCGTGAACAAACTCTCTGTCGGTAATCCGGTGGAATGGAGCTTTTTCGCCGTTGCTGGTTGCCACCGACACACCATTGGAATGCCACAACACGCTGAGGAGAGTCCGTCATGAAAATCAAAAACCTGTTTTTCAGCAGTGTCACCGTCTGCACCGCTTGTCTTGCCATCCTGTTGAGCCAATCCCTGTTTTCAGGGCTTGCCAATGCCAGTCCATCGCTGCCAGGCAAAAACAATCTGAATCTCCTGCAACGCGTTGAAGACCTGGAGGATGCCCAGGAAGAGAATGACAAGGAATTTTTTCTGATTGACACCAGCTTGAGTGAT
>CAJWGB010000396.1 GCA_913031625.1 uncultured Planctomycetaceae bacterium
ATAGCGGAGCGGCGCGAGCCGCCCGGCCGAGCACGCTTACGAGTTGGCTGCCGGACTGGTCAGTTCGAATCCGATTACGAGGAGGCCGTTTCCAGCGATGAGCCGTGTACTCCCCGCGATGAACAGGTCTCAGGAAAGAATGTCATGCACCACATGGCCATGAACATCCGTCAGTCGCATGTCTCGCCCGCTAAAGCGGTACGTGGTCTTTTCATGATCCATACCAAACAGGTGCAGCATTGTGGCATGCAGGTCGTGAATCTCGACCTTGTTCTCGATCGCCTTGTATCCGAATTCGTCGGTGGCACCATACACTGAACCACCTTTGATGCCACCTCCGGCCATCCACAGAGAGAACCCAAACGGATTGTGGTCACGCCCATCTCTTCCCTGTGCGAATGGAGTTCGGCCAAACTCACCCGTGAACACAACGAGCGTTGAGTCCAGCAACCCGCGTTCCTTCAGATCTGCGAGCAGTGCCGCGATCGGCTGGTCGACCGACTTTGCATTCTTTGTATGACCATCTTTCAAACCTCCGTGCTGATCCCATCGGTCTCCGTTGCCTCCCGGACAGGTCAGTTGAATAAATCTTACCCCCCGCTCAACGAGCCTTCGGGCAACGAGACATTGACGGCCGAAGGTTGTGGTATTCCGGAACGAGTCAGACATCCCATAGGCATCCTGAGTCTCTTTTGTCTCTGATGAAAGATCCATCAACTCCGGAACCGCCAACTGCATGCGGGCCGCCAGTTCATAATTGGAGATCGCAGATTCAATCTGATCGTCGTTGTCGAATCGTTCGAGAGCCCGCTTGTCGAGCTTTCGAATCAGTTCCAGTTTTCTGCGCTGAAGTTCGGCATCTTTCTCACGCCGATTGATGTCAGCGACAGGCGGATTGGAATTATTGAAAACGGATCCCTGATAGCTGGCCGGCAAAAAGCCGCTGCCAAAGTTGTCCAGGCCTCCTGGCGGAATCAGCCCACCATTCAGAATGACATAATGCGGCAGATCCTGGCACTCTGTTCCCAGGCCATAGCCAAACCATGCTCCCATACTGGGCCGCCCCTGCTGTCCGTGCCCGGTATGCAGGAAATAATTTGCGTTCGTATGCTCTGGGAAGTTTGAGACCATCGAACGAACAACAGTGATATCGTCAACATGCTGGGCGATGTGCGGAAACAGATTGCTGACCTGCGTTCCGCACTCACCGTACTTCTTAAACTTCCATGGGCTGGCAAGAGTGCTGCCAATATTGTTGAACTGAGTGGGTTCAATCTTAGTGGCGAACGGCTTTCCGTTGTCTTTGTCCAGGCGAGGCTTTGGATCGAAGGAATCGACCTGTGACACTCCGCCGTCCATATACAAAAATATGACGCTGCGTGCTTTGGCATCAAAATGGGTCTTCCTTGGAAGCAGATCTCCGTCTGCTTCCGTCTGGCCCAGCATGCCGGCCAGAGCGACCGAACCGAAACCCACGGCCGATTTGCGAAGCATATCGCGTCGGGTACCGTTCTGTTGAACAAATCGCTGGCAATGGTGAAACATGAGACCTCTCAAAAACTGTGGCACAGGTGTCAGTAGTGTATCCGCCCCTCTGTCTCGTGAAACCCATTGCAGACTTCTCGCGACGTCCACTTCTTTAATGAACTCATGACTCAGAGCCGTTACCTGCTCATCATGAGCGTTTCGTCTGAAACCGCGGGCTGGTGAAACGGCCTGGTGCCGCGACACCTTGTTTAGCGGCCTCGAAACAACTCGCTTTGTACAACCAACTCTATCAGTTCACGAAATCCGGAACCTCGTTCCCGGTGCTTCTGCAGGATGAGTTCAACCTGAGGACGGTCCGCTGGCTGCAGCCTTCGGCCGAGTCCGTATTCCAGCAGTCTGGTGGTGAGTGCCCGTGCAAACTGAGGCTTTCTGTTCATGAGCAGAGAGCGAAACTCACGAAAGCCGCCAAACTCATCTCCGTTCACCAGGGTACCAGACGCGTCAATCTTCGCACGATTGCCGTACTTCGTCCGCCAGCCGCCGACAGGATCGAAGTTCTCCAGGGCAAACCCAGGCGGGTCAATCCGCCGATGGCAGTCGTTACAGGCAGCCACGCTGCGGTGTTTCTGTAGCTGATCCCGAATGGTCTTTGCACCTCTTACATCTGGATCCAGCGGTTCCACGTCTGGCGGGGGAGGCGAGGGCGGTGTCCCAAACATGTTCTCCAGAACCCAGACACCTCGCACTACGGGCGAGGTGTCGATGCCGTTAGCGGTTACGGTCAGGACGCTTGCGTGCCCCAGCAGTCCACCACGCTGATCACTGTTCACTTTGACACGATGAAAGCCATCTCCCTTCGGCAGGGTTAATTGATAATGTCTCGCCAGCGCGCGGTTCACAAACGTGTAGTCTGCATCCAGAAACAGACCGATGTCACCATTTCGATCGATGAGATCCCGAAAAAAGGTCTCTGTTTCCGTCCGCATGGCCGTCTGCAGATCGTATTGATAGTACTCCGGAAACGAACTTCGCTCCGGGGGAGTGGCGCCCAGATTGTCGAGTGTGAGCCACGCATCACAGAACCCACTGACAAACGCAGCGGACCGCGGATCATTCAGTAGCCGTCGAGTCTGATCCGTAAGCGTGTCGGAATCGGGCTTCTTCTCCAGAGCTGACAACAACTCTTCGTCTGGCATTGATGACCAAAGCAAATAGGCCAGCCGCGACGCCAGCGCAGCGGGTGCTAACCTGCCGTCGTCATCGGCCGGCTCATCCAGGTACAGAAAACCAGGCGAGCACAGGATTGCCCGAATCCCATCCGCATACGCGTCCAGAAGTGAGCGTCCTCCCCTGGCACGGGATTGAACAATTCGCCAGTATCGTTCCAGTTCGGTGGGCTCGACATTTCTCCGCCACGCACGACTCAGGAACGAAGTAAGATATGGTTTCAGTTCCTCCAGCTCGACCTCGCCGGACACGGTGCGTTCCCAGTCGTCCCCAAGCATTGATCGATGCGCCGCGGTCGGCCAGTCCTCATAATGAGGTCCGGTAATCGTAATATCATCAATTCGGATCTGAGGGAACTGCCCGTGAGCGATGGCCTGTTTCCGAGCCTCGACAATTCCCCCTCGAGACAACTTCGGCAGCAGTTTGGGGTACTGCCGAAACACGCGGGACCACAGACCTCGGACATCCATCGAGCCGTTTTCGAATGTAAAACGAGGTGTCCGAGCCTGATCAAGCCCGACACGAAGTGAGTACTCATGCCGCCCATCTTTAAGAGGGATCTCCGCAAGAATCGGTTCGATCGGCTGGGTGTGGTGCAGATCCCCAACCGTGACGTCGCCCGAAACAATCCCCAGCCGAAACGGCTGCGTCCTGTCGACACCAAGGAAGCTGTCGTCGTATTGGTGATCCCGGTTCATCGCATCGGCCGTAAATGAAATCTCATAGAATCCGTCAACCGGCACGCCATTCACAAAATCTCGTATCGCCGCGTATGCACCCTCGTGCTTATCGGCACCGCGCACCTCATACAAAGTGATGTGCTCAAAGTTGTTAAAGGACCGATGGACCTGGTCAATCTCCGGTTGCTGCTGAAAGTTGTCCGAGAACTTCCACGTCTGCACTTCAGGCCGCACGCGAGCTGAAATCGCCTTGTTAACGACTCGGTCTGCCGCATTCAGGTATTGGTGCAGCAGATGCCCTGACATCACCAGTGTTTCTCCGACGTTGTCGAGATGCCCGGACTGTTGATCTGCAGGAAAGCCCTCCGTTGGATCAAACATGACCGTATTGATCTTCAGCAGATCACGAACTGTGTTCCGGTACTCGCGAGCGTTGAGCCTTCGCAGGACTGTTTCACGCGGACTCTGGTGACGAGATCTGTGCCAGGTTTGGATCCTGAGATCTAACTCCCTGATGACGGCTCTGCGTTCTGCGTCCGTCGGCTGCCGTTCCTCTTTGGGAGGCATCTCTCCCAGGTTCAACAGGTCAACGATGTCCTGAGTATCCACCAGTTGGTTGTCATCACTGATCTGACGCGGCAGAGCGTCAAACCGTCGATCCCCCTTCTGCACGGCAACGCCATGGCACTTCACGCAATACGCGGACAGAAACCGGCTGACAGAGTCTTCCTTTGCCTGACCGAACGCTGACGACACAAGCCCCCCCACAACCAGAAGGAGCCGCACTTGATGCAGGATCAGGTTACACATATCAGGCTTCGAATCCGCGAAGCGTGCCGGTGCTACTGCCAAACCTGGCCGTTTCAGCACCGAATCGCTGCAACATGGAAACGAACAGATTACACAGCGGCAGCCGTTTCGCCTGTTCGGCCGGATACTCACGGAACTGTCCATGTTCGAACCCGCCGCCCGCCAGAATCACAGGCAGGTTCTGATTCG
Source organism: uncultured Planctomycetaceae bacterium (assembly GCA_913031625.1). Taxonomy (GTDB): domain Bacteria; phylum Planctomycetota; class Planctomycetia; order Planctomycetales; family Planctomycetaceae; genus Fuerstiella. The sequence goes on from CAJWGB010000396.1 coordinate 4,395, forward strand.
TATGAGAGTTGGCATTCCCCATGCCACTGCCAGCCAACACCATTGTTCTATCAAGCAGCGATCCGTCGGCATCTGCCTCCTTGA
>CAJWGB010000397.1 GCA_913031625.1 uncultured Planctomycetaceae bacterium
GTGGGATCTGGACAATCCGCTGTCACCCCTCAATAAAGCTGACAGTGGCCCAACGGTTATTCTCGTGGCGGGCGTAAACGGGGGCGGCAAGACAACGTCCATCGCCAAAATCTCCAACCTGCTCCAGAAAAACGGTCATCAGATTGTGCTGGCGGCTGGTGACACTTTCCGAGCGGCGGCGGTCGAGCAGCTTGCGATGTGGAGTGAACGTCTGGGATGTGAGATCGTTCGCAAGGAAAGCGGGGCAGACCCCGCGTCGGTTGCATTTGAAGGTGCAACGAAAGCTGTCGAGATCGGAGCGGACTTTTTGATTGTGGATACGGCTGGCCGTCTGCAGACTCAGAAGAACCTCATGGATGAGCTCGACAAGATTCGTCGTGTGCTTCAGAAGGTGATTCCGGATGCTCCGCATGAGAGCCTGTTGGTGCTGGATGCAACAACTGGTCAGAACGGTTTGAGTCAGGCCAAGAGTTTTTCGCAAGCTGTGGAATGCACCGGGCTGGTGCTCGCCAAGCTGGACGGGACGGCTCGCGGCGGCGTGACGGTCGCCATTCGTCAGGAAATGGGCATCCCCGTCAAGTACATCGGAGTGGGGGAAGGCATCGACGACCTCGAGCTGTTCGACGCGAATGGGTTTGTTGACGCTCTGTTTGCCGGGTAGAAAACACGAATGCGTATGGAGGGGCATCAAGACCTGACCGCCCCGTGATCTGCCGAACCCTGCTGCTCCTACGCTGGTGAATCAGTCGGACGCCGTTTACTGCAACTATCGCCCACTTCGTTTGGGAGTGTTAGGTGATGGTTGCCGCTCGCTCGCCAGTATGCCCGGGTTGCAACGGCCGGCGACAGGTGAGCTGGTGTTATTCGAGTGACCATCCATCACGATATTCGCGACGGATGAACTGAGCGGACTCAGGTGCGTTGGCGGCTGTCATGGATTTCGCATGCCAGTTAAGCTTCTTCCCGGTGCGATAGGCGACGTTGCCAAGGTGATTGGCTTCCGTCAGCCAGCCGGCGTACACGAAGTTGCAGGTGGTGGGAGCTCCCGTTTTTGCGGCATGAATCCACTCCGCATGATGTCCGATTGATTCGGGGATCCATGGCTCCGGACGTGTGAATTCTTTGCCTTCCGGCAATAGCAGGTGTTTGCCGTAGTCAGCAAGGACCATTCCGTCATCGCCGATAAACAGGACTCCGCTGTTCCACTTCGGAATTTCACCCGACTTCCAGATCTCGGGCTTTTCCGAGCCCTGATACCATGTCACAGAAACACCTGGCATGTCTCCACGCGGGCCGTATTCGTAGTGTGCTTTCATCGAAGCCGGGGCAATTTCTGCGTGGGCAGGAGGTCCAGATGCTTCAATGGTCAGGGGAGACTGGAGCTTGAGTGCCCAGAAGGGCAGATCAATCCAGTGGCTTCCCAGGTCGGACATTGTACCGTTGCCAAAGTCCCACCATCGGTACCACTTGGGTCCGGGGAAGTAGACTTTGTTGAACGGTCGATACGGGGCAGGGCCCAGCCAGAGATCCCAGTTAAGGTTTTCCGGAATCGGATCCGCAGTCGTTGGTCGTTCTTCGACGTGAACGATGTCTCGATTCTTTTTGGCGTCCGCGGCTGATTGACGCCCCCATGCTCGACCGACCCAGACGTGGCATTCTCGAACGGGGCCGATTGTTCCGCTCTGAATGAGTTCCACGACTCGGCGATAGTTGTTGCCCGCGTGAATCTGAGTTCCCATCTGAGTCGCGACGCCTGCTTTTTCGGCTGCCTCTCGAATCACACGTGCTTCGTACACGCTGTGAGTCAACGGTTTCTCACAATAGACGTGTTTCTTTAACTGCAGTGCCGGAAGAGTGGCGAAGGCATGTGTGTGTTCGCATGTGCTGACGACAACAGCGTCGAACTCTTTCTCGGCATCGAACACACGCCGAAAGTCCAGTTCTCTTCGTGCTTTGGGGTGGCTGGTTGCAGCGCGGCTCAGGTTCTGTTGATTCACATCACACAGAACGGTGATGTTTTGTGACGAGACATTCTTGAGATTGCTGCCTCCACGTCCACCGGATCCGATGACGGCGATGTTGAGTTTTTCGTTGGGGGATTGAGACGGCTTTTCGTCCCCCACGGTCCATGACGTGGCAGCCAGCAATCCGGCGGAGGCAGTTGAACCAGCCAGGAAATCGCGACGACTGAACTGTTTCATTTTTCGTTCTCCTTCAAATTTTTGGGAAGAGGAAACTCAACACGCCATAGAGGCTGTTCTTTGAATTCACTGTTGACGTACACCCAGTTTCGCCTGCGATCAAAACAGGCGGATTCTCCCTGGCGACGCGGAGGGAGCTTGATCGGGGTGGCCGGTCGTTTGACAGCATCTGCCCAGGACTCGCCCTGTTTTCGGCTGACACGGTAGCCGTTAATCATTGTGCCGATGAACATTTCACGATTGTTCGGCGCGATATCCATGGCAGTGGCGAGTGGAATAAACGGAGAGGCGATTCGACGGGCTGTGTGGGATTGCCTGTATGTTCCCATCTCCAGGGGAATGGAATACAGGCCGCACTGTGCGTTGAGTTCTTTCGTCACGAGGAGAATCTCTTTTCGCTCGGTGTCCACGGCGATTCCCTCGCAGTCGAATCTGCCGTCCTCGTATTTGAATTCGATCCGCGCGCGAATGGGACGTTCCAGTTTCTGCTGTTTGTCGTCTTCTTCGATTTCTGGTTCATGAATCAGGTACAGTCGGCAGGGATCAGCCTTCCCTTTGCCTCTGCGACGACTGTTGTCACCAACATCTCCAACCAGGAGCCATGGCTTTCCATCAAGGACGAACGAACACATGTCTTCCCAGTCGTAGTTGTCGGCACCTTTCACACGCAGTATTGCTCGTGTGCGTCCTGTTTCGAGACTGACAAGGAACAGGTTCGCTTTGTCGCCGGAATCGTTATGCATCCAGAGACAATTGGGGTTCAGATAACTGGCTGCGATGCCGCTGCATTCGTCGATATCGTCGTCCTTCACCGTGGCTAATTTGACCGGATCGACAGGCGCCGACAGGCAGGTGGAGGCGGAAATGGACAGCGAAATCAGCAGCCGGATCATTCGGCAGGAGTCCATAAATGGGTGACGAAACCTCCTCACAGTAGCGGTTTACGCGGCTGGAGGCGACCGAGGGGGCCGCCAGAATCCTCCCGGGGCCATCTGAATCAGGGGAAGGAGGTTATCGTTGATCAACCGGCATCCGTTCCTCAGAATACGCGTACCTTCACGTCACTTTCGGATGGTCCTCAAATGAATCTGCAGCAGTCGCTCCTCTTCGGTAATACACGTCGCCATTTTCTTTCCACCAGCGGAGTGGGGCTCGGCGCGATGGCTCTGTCCAGCATGTCAGGTGGAGCGCAGGCGGATGTTGACGTAGATCCGGTTCAGCCGCTGGCCAATCGAAAGCCACATTTCGAACCAAAGGCCAAACGGGTCATCTACCTGCACTTGACGGGTTCTCCTCCGAATCTGGACATCTACGACTATAAGCCGGAGCTGGTGAAACGATCGGGAGAAGACTGCCCCGATGAGTTTCTCGCAGGACGGACGTTCGCTTTCACATCTGGTGTTCCCAAGCTGATGGGCACACCCCGAAAGTTTGCACAGTACGGGGAGGGCGGTTCATGGCTGTCTGACGCGGTTCCCAATTTCCATGACATTGCGGATGAAATGTGTTTCATCCATTCGATGACCACTGACCAGTTTAATCATGCTCCCGCTGAACTGCTGATCTATACCGGGTCTCCTCGATCCGGACGTCCGTCGATGGGAGCATGGGCGACATACGGACTCGGGACGGAGAATCAGGACCTCCCGGGATTCGTGGTCCTGATCAGTAGTGGAGTGCAGCCGAACGGCGGAGCGAACTCCTTTGGCAGTGGATTCCTGCCCTCCGTTTTTCAGGGAGTTCAGTGTCGGTCCAAAGGTGACCCGGTCCTGTACGCTTCAGATCCAAATGGCATGAATCGTTCGCTGCGGCGTAAGTCGCTGGATGCTCTCCGCAAACTCAACGAGTTGCAGGCGAAGGAACTGGGGCATCCGGAGACTCTGACTCGGATTGCTCAATACGAACTGGCGTACCGGATGCAGGCATCCGTTCCGGAAGTGATGGATATCACAAAAGAAACTAAAGAGACGCAGGAGGCATATGGTGCGAAGCCGGGCGCCGCCAGTTTCGCCAACAACTGTCTGTTGGCACGTCGGCTGGTTGAGCAGGGGGTCCGATTTGTCCAGTTGTTTGACTGGGGCTGGGACTTCCACGGAACGGGGGCCGGAACAGGGCTGACGAGCGGCCTGACGAATAAATGGGCTGCGACCGACAAACCGATCGCGGCGTTGATTAAGGATCTGAAACAGCGGGATATGCTCAAGGACACCCTGATTATCTGCGGCGGAGAGTTTGGCCGAACTCCATTCCGAGA
>CAJWGB010000398.1 GCA_913031625.1 uncultured Planctomycetaceae bacterium
ACGCAGTGGCCAGTGTGGTGATTCGTGACATCCTGGAGCTCCGGAAGAAGAACAGGTCTGACTGTCCTGAGTTGACGCGCGTGATCCGATAAAACATACGTGGATCCGCATCATTTTTCCTCTTCAGGCCCTGGCTTTGGGAGAGTCTTTGCGATTTCTCCGGTGAAGCGCTCTCTCGTCATACCTGCTGTGAACACAAAGCCTTTCTCCGTGTAGGACTCACTCAGCACTGCCTGCGCGTCCCATTCTTCCTGAGAGATCCTGTTGTCCCCGTCGCTGTCGAATCGCTTGAAAAGAAAACCTGCGATCTGCTGAGTGCGGTTCTTATTGGTGGCAGCCGTTGCCGGCGCGCCTTTGCCATCCTGCATCTTTGATTCACGTTTATTTCCGGTGCGGGGCTCCGTTTCGCACCTCGGTTCTGATTCGCAGGACTTCACGCGCGAGCTCTTCGACCTTTAGTCCGTGCTTAAACTGTACTCCAAACTCCTCCAGCAATCCCCGAACGCGGGATGTTTCCCACTCGCCCTTCGACACTGTCCCGTCTTCATCCTGATCGAGAGCCGAGAACATGAGTCTGGCAGTCGTGCTGGGATCAGGTGGCTGGTAACCCAGCGAGCTCTGCTCCTGCCTGGCATACATCCTGTTGAGCGCTTCTCCCAGCTGTTCTTTCGTCATTCCGTCCTTGAACTCAATTCGGCTGTTCAACAGAATTGTGACCCCCGATTTCCCATCCCACTCATCCTGAGAGAGTTTGCCATCCTTGTTGGTGTCCAACTGAACAAACAACTGGCCGGCCATTTTCACCCATCGATCCGGGTCTGGCTTTTTGTACTGCATTCTGAACTGTTCCTGGCTCATGTTGGCCTGAAATTCAAACCCTCTTTGAAGTAACATAGAACCGAGTCGGGATTCACCGTCCCATTCTTCCTGGGTGATCTTTCCATCTTCGTTTGCGTCAAATCGGCCGAACATATAATCCGCGGACCGGTTTTTTTGGGCGTCTGAGGAAAATATGCCGGTACGACCAGTGCCATCAGCTTCACGCTTCCGGATGGCAGGTGCTTTGGTGCCAATCGTTGCCGCCACCGTGACCGACATCTCTCGCGCGGGAGACCCATTGACTTTGACCCGAAACTTCTGAGGCTCTCCCGGAGTTAACTGAATCGTTGTGTCGATTCTGGATTCGCTCTTCACTGGAGGAATGTCATCCGCTGTAGCCGCTTCCAGCCATGCCTTTTCTGCCAAAAGCTTTAAGGCAATCCTGTCACCCATGATTTTCGGCGTTGCTTCCAGAAAGGTGCCGAAGGTCTGTGGAGAGCTATTCCTGATCTCGCGGCCAGCAATCACAGTGAAACCGGAAACGACGGGAACCGTTTGTTCAAGCGCTATTCGAATTCGTTGTTCGTCCGGCGTTGTGAGAGTGATTTCATCGTCGGATTTGTCGCCTTCTCCCGCGACGTTTATTGATAGAGAAATCGTGACCAGCTGACGCGGACGATCGAGCTCCTGAATTGCTTTGACGGCTTGCGCCACGACATCCTTCGGACCACGCAGAATGAGTGTGTTTGTTTCCTCATCGCTGGCGATCTTCAATTCGTCATTCTCCTGAAACAACTGGCCTGCCGTTTTGGCGATGCTGGAGGCCGCGCGGTTCAGGTGAACCATATCAATGACGTCCTGGCCCCATACGGAGCTTGAAAGATTCAGCAGAATTCATGAGGCCACGGTAAGGCGAATGAGTGCGGTCATGGTGGGAGCTCCGGGAATGCGCTTTCGGGGAAGGTGTTTCAAATGTTATACCCAAGTCACACCAGGGGAAAGCGCTGTTTGGAGTTGTGCCTTGAGCAGTCTCATGAACACCTGGCGTTGATGCATCAAAGTAAAGCCTCAGGCACTCGAATTACACTCGTCTCACCGTTGGGGACAGGTGTGCATACATGTCGCCGAATCAAAAGGCACTGCATTGTCACCACTGAGCGGCATCGATTGCGAATGGAAGTCCGACAACGCCTCATGTGTCCGTGGTTCGGTGTCGATGCCCACCCTACAGTGACTGCAATGGCAGTCTCACAACAGGGTTTACCGAGAACGCATAATTTAAGACACGATCGGAAGCACGTCTCCGTCACTCACCGGAAACGGCCGCCCCAGCATGTCGTGAATCTTTGCTCGTGGTGAGATTCCAAGGCAATGGAAGATTGTGGCGTGAATGTCCGGAGGTCCGCAGGCACGCGTTCTGGGTTCGGCCCCCTTACTGTCACTACTTCCGTACACCTGCCCGCCCTGAATACCCGCGCCGGCCAGCACAACGGAGTAGACATTTGGGTAATGGTCACGTCCGGCTGCTCCGTTGATTCGTGGCGTGCGGCCGAAGTCGGTCAGCATGACCACCAGAGTTTCATCAAGAGTGCCTCGGTCCGACAGGTCCTGCAGCAATGAGCTGAAGCCCTGGTCGAAGACCGGGAGCAGGCGGTTCTTAAGGCGATTGAAGTTGTCTCCATGCGTGTCCCACATATCCCCCTGACCACCATTAAGGTCGCCCGCTGCGCAACACACCTGCACGATTGGGACACCGGCTTCTGTTAGCCTGCGAGCAAGCAGCAGCGATTGTCCGCCTATGTGGTTGCCGTAGAGCTCCTTTGTCTTAGCGTCTGCAGAATCAAGATCATACGCATCACGTACTGCTGAGCTGAGAAGAATGTCGTCTGCCAGTGTGCGGAAGTGCTCAAAGTTCTCGAAGTCGGTCGGATGGCTGACCCTGTGCTCCAGCGACTCTCGAAGAGACCTGCGCGCTGTCACACGAGGCGTGTCGACTTCTCCGAGATTGAGTACCTGTGATCCCAGAGCGCGGGAGCGGCCGCCGAATTCTGTTCCTTTGGGGGTTCGAATAACAATCGGGTCGTACGTGGATCCAAGCCAGCCGCCATACTCGCCAGCCTGCAATGTGCCGTTGTCGACCATGGGGTAGGGGAGTCTCACGGAGTCAGGAACGCCCTTCGGAGCTGTCCGGAATTTCGTGACCATTGCCGGAAGGGAAGGCCAGTCTGCCTGCATGGGAGGAATGTTGCCGGCACGCGGAGGTTTGTGACCTGTCAGATTCCAGTACATTCCACGACCATGCGCGGAATCGTCGTGGTGTATCGAACGGACGATTGCCAGTTTGTCCACGTGGTTTGCAAGGCGTGGCGTGTGCTCGCCAATCTGAATGCCTGGGACATTCGTGTCGATGGGAAGAAACTCTCCCCGAATTTCGCGCGGAGCGTTGGGCTTGGGGTCGAATGTCTCGTGGTGACTAATTCCACCCCAGCAGTAGATGATGATGCAGGACTTTGCTTTTCCGTTGATTTGTCCTGCGGCCTGAGCATGCTGCAGCGGAAGGACGCCGGGCAGCACGCCACCGGCGGCGATGCTCAATTGAGCCAGCAGGCTGCGGCGAGAAACTCCTGATTTGTGACTCATGGCACCTCTCTGCAGGAAGAAGCATGCCCGATGGTATCTGAGCCGGTTTTCAGAGGCAACGTTTATCAGGTGATCGACATGATTCGTGAATGAACCCGGTCTCTCGCGCTGATTGCTACAGTATTTCCGATGACCAGCTGCGCGGGACACGAAATGCTGTGAGTTGCGCATGCCCGACAGGGAGCAGTAAGTGTCCGAGCGGCTACAGCTGTGTCAGTTTCAGGTCGTCGTCCAACTGACGCTGGGGTTCAAGGCCGAGCGTTTGCAGACGTCCGTGATAGTCTTTGACGGCTTCGCGGGGATCCAGCTCATCGTCTGCGACTGCGCGCAGGACGGTGACAAATTCCAGTTGATGTTCAGCCTGATTGATTTTTCTTCCGAACAGCGCCGCTCGTGCACCATATTTTTTTGCTTCCCACAACATTCGAAACGCATCGTGATGTGTGCCGGCGGGACCTCCCAGAATTCCTGGAATGACGGATGCGTCATAGTGTGTCAGCTGTTCCATTGGTCCCGGACCGTAATAGGGCATCTTGAGAAAGATGGGGCGTCCGGAAGTTGTCACCCCGGCAAGTGTGCGAGCAATACAATCATTCACATACCGTGGGATATCGGGGGGCGCATTCCTCCCCGGGGCATTTGGTGTAAAGACCTCAAGGAAGTGGCGGAACCCTTTTTCTTCTGCCTCATGTCGAAACTCGCGGTACTCGGTCACGGCCTCATGATCGAGGTCACGATCATTGTTGAACGTGATGGAGTACAGACCAAGATTGGCTCCTTTGGATCGTTCTTCGGCCGAACATTTCCAGCGACCCGATTGAATGTGATCAATTGACGCTGACCGAAAGGCGCGCGATGGCTCGTTTCCGTAGCCGCCAGAGAGTCCCAGCCAGATGTCTGTTGTATCGTTCGCTCGGACGGCCGGAGTGACGGCAGTCTCATCAAAGATCCGTTCAATGATCGTCAGCTGTTCACTCGTGCTGGCACTCATCA
>CAJWGB010000399.1 GCA_913031625.1 uncultured Planctomycetaceae bacterium
AACCAGGTGGCTGCCCGTGCGACAGCCTACAAGTCTTTCTGCATGGAAATCGTGGATATCGTGGCCCCCCTGGTACCAGCCGTCAAACCGCAGGTCGCCTTCTTTGAGTCACTGGGGCCGGCTGGAATGCTGGCGCTGCAACAGGTCATTCTATACGCACGTGATCAGGGACTGGTTGTGATCGCGGACGCAAAACGCGGCGACATTGGGTCGACTGCTCAGGCCTACGCGGATACCTGGCTGGCTGGTGAAGACCCGGATGCGGCTCCGTATGCGGCCGACGCCCTGACCGTGAATCCCTACCTCGGAGAGGATACGCTTCAGCCCTTTGTTGATGCCTGCGTTCAACGCCGCGCCGGGCTGTATGTGCTTGTGAGGACCAGCAATCCAGGAGCAGCTGTCTTCCAGGATCGTGTCTCAGAGGATCAAAAACTGTTTGAGGGTGTGGCCGATGTAGTGCAGGGCCTCAATCAGTCGAACTGGGAAGGTGATGACTGGGGCGGAATTGGTGCAGTGACCGGAGCCACATGGCCGGCTGAACTGACGGCCCTTCGCGAACGCATGCCCAACACGCCCCTGTTGATTCCCGGCTACGGTAGTCAGGGAGGCACGGCAGAGGATGTACAGAGTGGAATTGTGGATGGTGTTGGTGCACTGATTAACAGTTCTCGCGGAATCAATTTCGCGTACAGAAAAGAAGAGTTCTCCGACATGCCCTGGCGCGACGCGATTCAGGCAGCCACCGTGCAGATGATTGAAGATCTGTCCCCACGGCAGACCGGTGGCTGATCAGCAAGTTTGGTTGTATTGCTTCTGGTAGCCGAGACGGGCGAAATGCACCGCCTGGCCGCGTCGTTGACGCCCGAGGATTTCGGCTGACATGTACTCCATGAAGCAAAGCGAATTGTGGCAACAGGTGACAACGATGGATGCAATTTCCTGTGACGCGTCGAGTTACGAACCTGTCAACTCGTTGTTTCACTCAAAGGCGCTAAAGATATCGCCGATGCGTTCTAAGAATCCGACTCCGGACTCGAAACGTCGTTCCTGCCGGCTGGCAGAAACGGTTCTCGCAGAAGCCGGACTGGGAACAGTCCGCTTAGATTGAGGCAAATCGCGTAGATCCCTATTGCTGATGCAATGGGGACTCCTGTGTGAAGCAGGCGAAACGCGACTGTGTTCAGCTTTGATTCCATTCCCTGTGTTATCTGTAGCGTGAAGGACACAGTGAGGCACATCAATACTGTCCCGACGGCCACCCGGATAACGATTGGAAGAAACGCGCGACGACCGGTCTTCAGGAATCTGCGTCGGAGCACCTGAATGGTTAACGCCAGCTGAAACAGCGTGGCCAGCATGCTGGCGATTGGCAGAGCGGGACCACCAAACACCGGCAACAACGCAACGTCGAACAGCAGGTTGAGCCCCACGCACACCAGTCCAAGACGCATCGGTGTCTGTTGGTCATCTGCCGCAAAGAAAACTCGATTGACGATCAACAGCCCGCTGTAAATCCAGACGCCCATGCCATAGGCGGCGATCATGTCCGCGGTGAGTCGGGATGCTGTCGCGTCGAATCGGTGGTAGCGGAAAAGCAGGTCGGTCACCGGCTCGGACATCAGCCACAGCCCGGCACTTGCGGGGACTCCGACCACGAGCACCAGCTGCAGGCCGTGAATCACTGTTCGGCTAAGTCCTTTGTTGTCTCTGGCCTGTACGTATTGTGCAAAACGCGGGAAGAGGACTGTCCCCAGCGCCACAGCGAAGACCCCCATTGGAAACGAAAACAAACGCTGGCCCAGATAGAGTGCGCCTGCTGTTCCCTGCGGAAGTCTAAAGGAGGAAAGTTGTGGGTATGCGTCCAGGTTGCCACTCATGAGCATCCATGCGAGGCAGCTGTCAACAAGTCCATTGAGCTGAGTGATTGAGAGTCCCAACAGGACCGGAGCCATCCGTCGAAAGACGCGTTCTACTCGCTCATCGCTTCCTTCGCTCATGGCTGACCGGAGCGACGGAATTCGAATGCCGCACCGATGAGCGTTGATGATGACCATGATCAGCTGAATGGCTCCTCCTCCGACGATGAACAGACTGATGAATCGCGCTTCGTCAGTTTTTGAACTCAGGCACCAGCCTGTAATGAGTCCACCTGTCAGCCAGATAAGATTCAGGGCCACGGGCGCCAGAGCAGGGATGACAAATCGTTTCACACTGTGCAATGCCGCTGAGTACAGACTCGTGAGGCAAATCAGCAGCATGTACGGAAACAGGATCAGAAACAGTTCACACAACAACTGTGAACGCGGACTGATTGTGGCTGACAGGTAAACGGCCCCAACGGTGAGTTCAATCACCAGTGTGATTGCGGCGAGGATGCGAAAGAGCCTCCATACTGTTCCGGCCAGCAGCAGATTCGCTCTCTCTCTCCCCTGCTCCGCATCAGTCCGCGCGAATTCCGGCAGGAAGGCGGTCGACATGGCACCCTCGCCAAACAGTCGCCGAAACATGTTGGGCACGCGGAAGGCAACGGTAAAGGCGTCCAGGATGAACCCGGAAAAGCCAAACAATGATGCCATCATTGAGTCTCGCGCGAGGCCCGCGATCCGGCTGACCAGCGTCAACAGACTGACTGCCTGAAACCCCTTCAGTTCTGATGCTTGCGAGGACTCCTGAGCCCCGCTGGCGGGGCCGGGAGGCGTCGCGTCTGCCTCGACTTCACTCATGCCGGAGTTATCGGGCAATGCACACGGTGTGTCGAGACCGTTCCGCAGATCGGAATAAGCGGCAGAATTATGGACCTGATTCCACGATTCGGCCCTCTTTGAGTAATTTCTGCGTCCGCCGGGAGCGGCGTTGCAATGGCACCGGCAATGATGAAACAGTCCCGTTGTGAGAGGGTCAGGCCAGCGTTATAGTGGCTGTCTGAGGAAGGTATTGGTGAACTCCCTGTCGCAGGAAACTCATGTCCGTCGCGCAGTTTGAGAAAGATGAACAGTTCATGCGTCTGGTTCGCAGAGAACCAGACGTTGACCTCGTGGTCGCTGCGCTCGAACTGGCCCGTGACGAACAGCCTGATCTTCAGTTTGAACCGACGCTCCAGAAACTGCGGACAGCTGTCAGCGAGCTGACACGTCCTATCGCGATGGCCGGAGACGATCTGAGCGAATTGCAGCTGCTGGTTGGATACCTCACGGACGAACTGAATCTTCACGGGGATCACGACTGTTACGAGCAGTCGTCGGGCAGTTATCTGAACGTCGTGCTGGAGAGCGGCAAGGGACTTCCTATTGCTCTGTCTGTCGTTTACATGGCGGTGGCTGCGGAACTCGGGATTCCGCTTCAGGGAATCGCTGCTCCGGCCCACTTTATTACACGTCTGGAAACTCCTGCTCGCCCCGTTTACGTGGATCCGTTTCGCAACGGAACAATCATGGAGCACGAAGAATGCGTTTCGTGGCTGTCTGAAATCACTGAAATGGCAAGGGCTGACATTCGGCCAACTCTTAAACCTGCCTCACCGCGTCAGATTGTGATTCGAATGTTGAACAATCTCAAGGGGGTGTTCGGCAGCCAGGAACGCTGGCGCTCTGCGTGGAAAGTCCAGGGACGCCTGGCGGCACTGTCTCCCGGGTCCTATCGGGAACTGCGGGACCTTGCCATTATTTCGCTGAGAGCCGGCCGGCCAGGCCAGGCCGTGACGCTGCTTGAGAACTGCATTTCGGTGTGTACGCCTGAAGAGCGTGAGTTGCTGACGCAGTACCTGAAGGAAGCCAAACGCGGCGTCCCTGCGTTCAATTAGCTGGAAATACTGGTATCGCGAACTGTAGTCGGGCTCTGTGAGCCCGGTCCATTCTTGCGCGATCCGATGAGGTGTTCGTGAAGGCTCGGCAAATCAGGCGTCACCGCATGCTGATTGCCGGCCCTCACTTTGCTCCCGCCGACCTCTTAGAACGCATTCAATTTAAATCTGGCGTCTGCCTGAATGGAAACCTGAAGTGTGAATACGGGATGCAACGATTGGCTTCGCTGTAAGAAGTGCCTTGCATTAGCGGAAGTGCGCAAGCACTCCGGTCGAACAGTCTTTCGACTTCGAATTGCCCAATCCGGCAATGGGCTCGTAAGCGTGCTCGGCCGGGCGGCTCGCGTCTCTCCGCTATGAAAAGCTACGGACCGACCTTAGCTATGCTCAGGCAACGAGGCCGCAGTCCAATTCACCTATTCTTCGACGACCCAGGTATCGCCGCTGTTGAACAACGCATCAAGGTCGCCTTCACCCAGTGTCTCACGAGCTTGAGCGACCTGTGCTCGCACCTCGGCGTCATAGATTGGGCGATCCACGCACCGCATCACTCCCAGTGGCTCCGGGAATTCCGGGTGACGCATCTGAGCAAGCAGGAACGCAAGGCTTGGATCGTCTGCGGACTCGTCGTGGAACAGAAGGTCATCCT
>CAJWGB010000400.1 GCA_913031625.1 uncultured Planctomycetaceae bacterium
CTTGACTCGTCCGATCGGCAGCCGGGAACAGTTCGGCAACGTTCGTGTGGATTTTGAACGGTTTGAGGTCACTCGAGGAGACCAGCAGTTCTCTCTGACAACTCGAGAAATGGAACTCCTGAGATACTTTCTGGAGCACGAAGATGTCGTGCTTTCGCGTGGCCGCCTGCAGACAGATGTGTGGCAGGACTCGGTGGAATGGCCTGGACGATCGATTGACAATTTCGTCATGCGGTTGCGAAAAATGATCGAAACGGACTCCGCCAGCCCGAGGCATCTGATTTCCATTCGCGGAACGGGCTACCGCTTTATTCGAAACCCTGAAAACTGACAGCACAGATCATGAAGATTGAGCACACTGCGTTCAACGTGGAAGAACCGGTTCTGATGGGACGCTGGTATGTGGAACATCTGGGACTGACTGTTAAACGACGAACCACGGACGCTCCCTACGCACATTTCCTGGCTGATGACAGCGGTACCGTGATGATCGAGATCTACGGTAATCGAGATGCGCCGCTGCCGGACTATCGCACCATGAATCCGGCCGAGTTGCACCTCGCATTCGTTTCTTCTGACGTGGCTGCAGATACTCAGCGGCTCGTCGCTGCAGGTGCCACTATTGTGGCTGACGTTCACCAGCTGGGCGAAGACACGTTCGCAATGCTGCGGGACCCATGGGGCCTGCCGATCCAGCTTGTGAGTCGGACAAATCCTATGATCTAGTGATTGCCAGACTGCATTTTCCGGCCCGGCTGCCGATACGATTCACGAATGCCTTCCGGATGTCCGAAGGGACATCTATCTGATCATTTTATGCTTCCGAGAATCTGCTGATGGCAGCAACGGCCAAACAATCCGGCGATACCACTATTCTGATCTTTGGCGCGTCCGGGGACCTGACGGCACGCAAACTGATTCCCGCACTGTTTCGGCTCAGCCAGCAGGGATACCTGAATGCACGCAGCCCCGTTATTGGGGTAGCGCGACGTGAGAAGACGGACGAGCAGTTTCGCAACGAGCTGTGTGAGTCTGTTATGAAGGGTCAGTCATCTGCGGAATGGGACAGCTTTTCACAGCGGATCTTCTATCGGCGTCTCGATCTCGGGGCAGAAGACGACTACACAGCGCTGCTGGAACAAACGCAGACGATTGAGCAGGAACTGGGGACCAGTCCGGGTGCCGCTCGAGTCGTCTACCTTGCGACTGCACCGGCACTGTTTGACGATGCTGTTCGCGGCCTTGAGGCCGGTCAGTTTATTCCTCAGGAACGCAGTCTTGCTGACCGACTGCGGGTCGTCGTCGAAAAGCCATTTGGCCACGACTTCGCTTCTGCCAGCAAATTGAATGAGCAGCTGAGGGGCCGACTTTCTGAAGATCAGATCTATCGGATCGATCACTATCTCGGCAAAGAGACGGTTCAGAATATCCTGCTGTTCCGTTTCGGCAACGCGATCTTCGAACCTCTGCTAAATCGAAACCATGTCGATAACGTCCAGATAACCGTTGCCGAAACCATCGGAATGGAAGGCGGTCGTGGTGGTTATTACGACACGTCAGGCGCCATGCGTGACGTACTGCAGAACCATGTGCTGCAGTTGCTGTGCCTGATTGCGATGGAGCCCCCCGCGCTGTTTCAGGCACGTGAGATTCGCGATGAGAAGATGAAAGTCCTTCAGGCCCTGCGCCCGGGTTCCAAAGACGGCATTGGCGCATGGGCGATCCGGGGACAGTACAGCGCTGGCCTTGTTGATCGGCAGCCGGCAGTTGCGTATCGAGAAGAGGATCGAGTGCCCGACTCTTCAAACCGCGAAACATACGTCTCGATTCACGCTGAAATTGACAACTGGCGGTGGGCGGGTGTGCCATTCTACCTGCGGACCGGAAAACGCCTGCCGGAACGGATTACCGAGATTGCGATTCAGTTCAAACACCCGCCGCTGAATCTGTTCAGTACTGTCGAATGCGACGGGCATCTCTGCGATATCGTGGGAGCACGACGCAATGAACTGGTCCTGAGGATCCAGCCGCGTGAGAGCATCTTCTTTCGCTTTTCCACCAAACGTCCAGGGATGCAGTACCATGTACAACCGGTGGCTATGGACTTCGATTATGAAGACCATTTCGCTGCAGAACTGCCGGAGGCATACGAGCGATTGCTCCTTGATGTCATTCGGGGTGACTCGACTCTGTTTACTCGCAGCGATGAACTGTTGGCGGCATGGGAGTTTGTTGACCCCATCCTGCAACAGTGGGAGTCCTCTTCTGCCGGTCTGGAACATTACCCGGCAGGGACATGGGGCCCGGCTGCTTCGGATCGCCTGCTGTCGCGTTCCGGTCGTATCTGGCGTGAACCGACAGCCGAATAACGAGCCCTATTTCTGAAACTGAAGCGAATACAGATCAGCATCTTTCAGCTCAATCCGTAATCGCACAGTTTTTCCGGCAAGGTTCTGGAGGACTTCTTTGGAGTTCCACTGCACGATTCGGTTTGTGGAGTCCCCGAACACTTCATGACAGTCAGCCATGTGGAAGCCTGTGATTGGTTCACCTGCTGCATCGCGAATCTCGACGCGAATAGAACCCGCTGCCCCGCTTGAGAAGTTCAGGCTTAATCTATTCCCGTCAAAAATGATCGGCCGAGTCTCCAGCGTTCCGCCCTTCCAGCCTGCATGCACAGAAACGAATCCGTCCAGCCGCAGGGTATAGCGTCGCATGGCGTTACTCTTTCCGATCCATGACCCTTCTGAGCCGTAGAACGAAAGTTCATCGCTGGCTCCGGCGAGCGTTGATTTGGTCTGTACGGCATGCCATGCCAGAAACTGATGGCCGTAGAGCCATGTATCGGGCCGTTCAGGTCCAGGGCGTACGAAAGCTTCGTTCCACCGCTCGAAGTGGACACCGTTTCGGCTGGACATCAACAGGGCCTCGGTCAGTGAGGTGCCGTATCTCAAGTGACCCGCTGCGCGATTCTCTCGTTCCTTCAATTGAGGCAGTGCTTTCATGGACGGTGACCAGCCGCGCTCCACATATCGTGTTGGCAGTCCAATCAGAATGTGCGGCGCTCGGAAATAGGGACCGATCTGATTTGTGTACAGATGTTCTTCCGGTGAGTCTGCATACGTCAGGTCGGCATAGTTGCCCCAGCTCAGAAAGTCAGGAGATGTGGCGCCACGGATTGCTCGAAAGCCTTCGGGCTTCCAGACTTTGCCGGTTGTGATCCCTTTCGTAAACGTCCGAAAGTAAGCTCGATAGCTTTGGCTGGCGTAATCCCAGAAGGCCAGATTCTGGGAATCAAAAGCTCCTTCTGTAACAACTGGTTCCGGTTGAATGAGTTTCCAGTGAATGCCATCGGCTGACTTAAATGCAAACAAGCCCCCCTCAGAGGCAAGTCCCCCCAGCGCCTTAAATTTTGCGTCCGGTGCACAGTTGGGATTGTGGTCAATGAATGGGGCAAAGTTGTGCGAGCCGACCCCGTCCCAGATGATGTTGTTGTCCTTCGAACCGTTGTACTCGACGAGGCGCAGGTTTGGCTTTGTGAAGTTGACTCCGTCACGACTCTCGGCATAGCAATACACCTGTTTGCCGACCTGCAGGCGACCGTCTTTGACACCGAGTGAAGAGCCCCGGTAGTACATTCGGTACAGGTCGCCATCCCTGAGTACTGTGTGGTAACCGCTTCCTGCGCCCTCCCACGGTGCATCATGGACAATGGCGATCTCCCGGGCGACCGGGTGGTGCAGACGACGTTCCGCATTCGTCAGTTCTTCAACCAGAGTACTGTCTAAGAAAAGCTCGCGCCGACTTCCAATGTTTCGTGGCCGATGAAGAGCGTCCTGCTGCTGATCCCTTCGTTTCGTTTCGAACGTTCTGCGACGTTCGGCGATGTAGGCCTTGTATCCGTCCGGATCCAGGAATGGGTTCTCGTCGCCACGTTTGAGTTGCTCATACTTCTCGGGAAGTCCGTAATAGGCACCGTGTGCGCCGAGGAAAACGTCGCACTTGAGGCTTTCGAGCAGATCAAATCCTCTGGCGTAGTCGGCTGCGATCGCAGAATAGGTTGAATTGTTTACCAGTTGATATCCCGGGTTCACGTTGGGACTGCCAACCACCACCACCCGCCACTTAGAGTCACCCTCGGTTCCCGTCCATGTCCATGTCGTGCAGCCCGGCGTATGTCCGGCTGTGAGTCGCGCGGTCAGCTCTTTATCACCAACCTTGACCGTCTCACTATCATAGAGAATGCGATCCACCTGACACGGCGCCCACCGGGAGGTCGTATAGAGGTATTGGCCGTCTCCGCCTGTACGCACGACGTCAGCATCCCCCTGCATCACACAGACATCTGCTCCTGTAACCTCTTTAAGCAGTGCGTGTCCCGCGACATGATCTGCGTGAGCATGACTGGCAAGAATGAAGCGGACGTCCTTCATTTTGAAT
>CAJWGB010000401.1 GCA_913031625.1 uncultured Planctomycetaceae bacterium
TCAACAGCCCCAGAAGAATCAGACCGGCCCACTCCGGAGGTCTCAGAGACCTGCCAAATCCACTACGCAGGTTGCCGAACGCAGATCGGAGCTCAGGATCGGGTGAGAGCATCTCAGTCAATCTGGGAGATTCCTCGCAATGTTGAATGCACCACATCGACAGCAGGAACAGTCCCGGAGGATGTGTGCCGACGTGCAACACATCGCCCTCAGCCATCCGTGTCTCGTATTCAGCAAGGAATGTCTTCTTCGAATCGATGTTGTACACCGATTCATGAAAGTAGCCTGACGAACCCGGGTCATACAGCACCCACGTGTCTTTGAGCAGACTGAATTCTGCGGGCGTCGCCAGTTGCACGGCAGACAGCCAGATCCACGTGAGTGGCACGAGCAGGATGACTGCTGTTGTGCGGCGAATCATACCCCATGACTGAAACTGGCGATCGACGCCGACGCCGATCCCAAACACGATGCCGGCTGCGATGAGCGGCAGGAGCCAGCGATCAATTCGGCTGAGCATACTGGCGTGGCGAGGCCACTCCCATTCTCCTGGAACCCCGGTCGGAATGGAGCTGAACAGCAGAATGCCGGTGACTGCGACAGCCGATCCGAAAATGAGTGCGTTTTTCAGACTCAAAGGGACTCCAGGGGCCGGGGTGAAGAGTGATCTGAGTTTACGTACGCTGTCTTTGTGGCAAAAGAGAAGTCTGCTGACACATTGGGAGTGTGAAAAATGGGGAAAATTGGGTGACCCCGCTTCGCCCGGGCTGTGTCTCCCGCCAAAATGGCCCGCTTCCATTTGTGAAGCGTCCGACTGAGACAGCCGCATGCTGACTCAGTCGTTTTCTTTTGATGAGCGTAAATCGTCCGAATCAGATGCCCAGACACCTTACTTCTCTCGACGATCTCACACCCAACGAACTGCAGGCAGTCCTCAACCGGGCTGCGAAGCTGAAAGAGGCCTACCGCAACGGAGAACGCCCTCAGCTCTTTTCGGGGTATGTACTTGCACAGCTGTTCGAAAAGCCGTCCCTCCGCACACGCAACAGTTTTGAAGCGGCCATGGTTCAGTTGGGAGGTGGAGGCATCTTCCTGACGACGGCGGAAGCGGGCCTCAACGGCCGCGAGTCACTCGCTGACGTCGCAAACGTCCTGACCTCCTACAGTGACGTCGTAACACTGCGCACCTTTTCTCAGCAGTTGATTGAGGATTTCGCGCATCACAGCAAGTGCCCGGTGATCAACGCACTGTCTGACGATCGTCACCCGTGCCAGGCTCTGACCGATCTGCTGACGATTCAGGAGACGTTTAATCGAATTAAGGGCATTCATCTCGTCTTCGTAGGAGACGGCAACAACGTTGCAATGTCTCTTGCGCTGGCAGCGGCGATGACCGGACTGAAGTTCACTCTGGCAGCCCCCAACGGATTCGAGATGCCCGCTGAGTTCACCGGGGACCTGCGAGCGCGGTTTCCTGATGCAGATGTCAACGAGGTCACGGATCCTTTTGAAGCTGTCCAGACTGCCGACATCGTGTACACCGATGTCTGGGCCAGTATGGGGCAGGAAGACGAAGCGGAGCGTCGGATTGCAGCGTTCTCCGGCTACCAGGTCAACCAGGCACTCATGTCGTGTGCTCCTTCCTCGGCAAAGTTCATGCACGACCTGCCTGCCAAGCGTGGCCTTGAGGTAACTGACGAGGTCATGGATAGCGGCAGCAGTATCGTGTACCAACAGGCGGAGAACCGAATGCATCTGGCGCGTGGACTCTTTGCATGGCTGCTCCAGGATGGCAGCGACGACTGACACACCAGACAGGATCAAACGATGACTTCGAAAACAGTAATTATCACCGGAGCAGGGTCGGGCATTGGACGATCGGTTGCTGTCACGCTGCTGAATAATGGCTACAAGGTCGTTCTGGCTGGTCGACGTGCCGAAGCGCTTGAAGAGACCCTGCAAAGTGCTGGCGATTCTGCAGCAAATGGCCTTGCGGTTTCCACTGATGTCACTGATCCGGACAGCGTCGCGGCACTCTTCATAGCCGCGGTCGACCGCTTTGGTCGCGTGGACGTACTCTTCAACAATGCGGGCATCAGTGCTCCCGGTCACCTGTTGGAAGATGTTTCATGGGACGACTGGAAGCGGGTCGTTAACGTCAATCTCAACGGGGCCTTCCTGTGCACCCAGGCTGCTTTTCGAGTGATGAAGGATCAGGACCCGATGGGAGGACGGATCATTAACAACGGCTCTGTTTCTGCATGGGCCCCTCGTCCAAACTCCGCCTCGTATACAGCTACAAAGCACGCCATCACCGGACTGACAAAGTCGACATCACTGGATGGCCGGAAATACAACATCGCCTGTGGTCAGATCGACATTGGCAACGCCGGCACAGACATGACGTCGAGGATGAGTTCCGGAGTTCCGCAGGCAGATGGCTCGATGGGAGTCGAGCCGACCATCAATGTTCAGCATATCGCTGACTCCGTCATGCACATGGCGAGTCTGCCACTTGATGCGAATGTTCAGTTTATCACAGTGATGGCAACTCAAATGCCTTTGGTTGGCCGCGGGTAGCAGAGACTCTGGTTACCCTCTGTCCGGTGACTCAAAACGCAATGTGGTTGTGCTTCAGTCGGCCGGGTTCACGGCTTTTCCTCGTCAGCACACTCACAAACCATTTTGCTGCACCCCGGGCAGCCGCTGCCGTATTTTAGCTGCATCGCTTCAGTCAGATTGATTCCGGCCACATTCGCAATGGTGGCGAGCCACGCCAGAACATCTGCGAATTCCTTCGCCTGCTCCTCTTTGGGAGATTCACGGAGTGCGGCGGCGAGTTCGCCGATCTCCTCCATCAACCACATGAACGTGCCCTCGACTCCCCGTGCCTCATCCTTGCGGGAGTACATTTTTTCGATCAATTCCTGAAGTTCGTCCAGCGTCATAATTCATTCCAGATTTTCTTGGGGGTCGCGTATCGTAGGCTGCCTGCCGCAATATTGCAGCCTTTCGGCCCGCGACTGTTCTCGTCCGAACAGACCTGCACAATCTCAAGGCCCATGTCGTTTGTGACTAACCGGCTGGTTACAGATAATGACGTTTCAATACACACATTCAAAATTGAAGTGACCAGATGTTTGAACGCACGAAGCGAACTGCCGAGGAGCTCCGCAGTTATCGATATTTTGGGCCTGACGACCTGAGGTCCTTTGGGCACCGTTCTCGTCAGAAGCAATCCGGGTTTGGAACGGAAGAGTTTGCGGGTAAGCCCGTGGTTGGCATCCTCAATACATGGAACGATCTGATCAGTTGCCATGCGCACTTCAAGCAGCGTGTCGAGGAAGTGAAACGAGGTGTCTGGCAGGCGGGTGGCTTCCCGGTTGAAGTTCCTGTGATGGGACTGTCCGAGTCCTTTATGAAACCGACCTCGATGTACTATCGCAACTTTCTGGCGATGGAGTCCGAGGAGGTCCTGCGGACTTATCCGATTGACGCCGCCGTGCTGATGGGAGGCTGTGACAAGACGACTCCGGCACTGTTAATGGGAGCACTGAGTGCCGACATTCCTTCGATCTACATGCCCGGCGGTCCCATGAACAAAACCAGCTGGCGTGGTGAATCACTGGGAAGCGGAAGTGACGTCTGGAAGTACTGGGCGGAACGAGGTGCCGGGCGGCTGGGCTGTGAAGCATGGTGTGAACTGGAAGACCATATCGCAGCTTCTCCCGGACACTGCATGACGATGGGGACCGCTTCTACGATGACGTCCATCGCTGAAACGATGGGGATGGCACTTCCCGGATCGGCCTCCATTCCGGCGACGCATGCGTCTCATTCCCGCATGGCGTCTGCGACAGGGCGACAGGCGGTCGAGCTCGCGTGGTACAACGTCCGTCCGACTGAGATCATGACGGAAGCCTCGTTCAATAACGCCATTACTGCTCTGATGGCGCTGGGGGGTTCTACAAATGCCATCGTCCATTTGATGGCGATGGCTGGAAGAGCCGAGGTGCCGCTTACTCTGGAACGATTCGACGAAATCTCTCAGGTGACTCCCGTCGTGGGAAACCTGCGCCCTGCCGGCAAATATGTGATGGGCGACCTGTTTGATGCGGGTGGCCTGAGGGCTGTCCTTCAGCAGATCAGAGACCTGCTGAATCTGGATCTGCCAAATGTTGCTGGAACGGATCTCGGCCAGGCAATCGACGGCGCTGAAGTATATGACGACGACGTGATTCGCTGGGGCGTGATCGCGACCATGTTCTGGGGCGTCGTCGGCCTGCTCGCAGGCGGCGCGCTTGCAGACCTCGTCGCCGCATACCTCGGCGCGCTCGCAGGCTTCGGCGCGGCCGCCTGCCTCGGCGGCAACCACCCGCGAAACTCGACCAGCTGCTGATCGTCGAGCGCGAGCGCGCGCATCGACGGCTCGG
>CAJWGB010000402.1 GCA_913031625.1 uncultured Planctomycetaceae bacterium
GCGGGGCATTTGGGTGTCTTTTTTTTGACTCATCAGTTTTCTGAAGTAGGTTTTGTGTGTCGGCCACCGGACGCCTGCAGGGCAACGGAGCAATGGTCGTCTTTGTTATAGGGTCTCCCTCACAGCTGTGAGGAACATGTTTGGGTCGCGAACCGTTTGGACTCGCACTTTTTGGATGTCCAATTGGACGCAACCTGAGGGGTTATTTGAAATGTTGAAGTTTGCAAACAGTGTAAAGAAGTTCCTGAAGTCTGAAGACGGTCCGACAGCAGTTGAGTACGCAGTAATGCTGGCACTCATCATCGTGGTCTGCCTCGCGGCCATCTCTACTGTTGGTAGTCAAGCTAACAATAAATTCACTGAAGTTGGTGGCTACCTGACATAATCAGGAGGTGGCTTAGGCCACCATGAAACCACAGGTGCCCGGTAATTGCCGGGCTCTTTTTTTGCGCGCATTCACAACAACCCCATGAGCAGAATGTTATTCCAACCAGGTGGCAGGGCCAGGATGTCTGCGAACGAAGCATCCCACGCCCTGTCTCCCGCGGCTTGCCGTTAAACTCATGACGCCGGTTGGATACGTCACCAGCAGACCCCGACCTGGGTGAGTCGGGCAGCAAGGTGTGATCGCATGAAGAGCATCCGTGTGGACCAACGGCCAAAAGCGACCATCACGATGATTACGCAGATGGGGAAACGGCCACTCGCTCGTTTCACGGCAACCCGCAGCGAATCGTCTGCGATGAGATGCGGGCGAAGTCTCACGACAAAACGGCCCAATCGCGCCGTGAATAGTCCGGCTCGTGATGCGGATCCGACTTAATACGGGTGACAGCGCAACACGCTACGCAAGAATGTCGTTGACGACGTGCCCGGCGACGTCTGTGAGGCGGAAGTTACGCCCCTGGAACTTGAACGTCAGTTTTTCATGGTCCACGCCAAGCAGGTGCAACATCGTCGCATGGAAGTCGTTGACGTGGAATACATTGTCGACGGCTTCATATCCGAGTTCATCAGTGGCACCATGTGTGATGCCTCCCTTGATGCCGCCTCCCGCCATAAAACAGCTGAATCCACGGATGTGGTGATCTCGCCCGTTACCCTGAGCCATCGGAGTTCGGCCGAATTCTCCGCCCCAGATAATCAGCGTGTCCTTCAACATGTCCCGCTGCTTCAGATCCTTGATCAATGCTGCGGTGGGGCGATCCACTTCCCCGGCAGTACCTTCGATGTTGCGTTTGACGCCGCCGTGATGGTCCCATGCTCGATGGTACAACTGCACGAACCGAACGCCCCGCTCAACCAGACGGCGAGCGAGCAGGCAGTTCGCGGCAAATGAACCATCAGCTCCTTTGGTACCGTACATGTCCAGAACGTTTTTCGGTTCCTTCGACATATCCATGAGTTCGGGAACGCTGGTCTGCATTCTGAAGGCTGTTTCGTATGCCCCAATGCGAGTTGAGATTTCCGGATCCTGAGTCAGGTCTGCCTGCAGTTGATTGAGCGCGTTAATCGAGTCGACGACCTCTTTCTGCTGAGTGGCTCCCACGCCCTCCGGGCTGCGGACGTACAGAACTGGATCGCCTGTTGAACGGAACTCCACCCCCTGGAAGCGACTGGGCAGAAAACCACTGTGCCACTGCCGAGCGGCGATGGGCTGAGCCTGACCAAATCGTCCCAGTGATGTCAGGACGACGTACCCCGGAAGATCGTCCGTTTCGCTGCCGAGGCCATAGTTGATCCATGAGCCCATTGAAGGCCGACCGGGGACGCTGCTGCCGGTGTTGATAAACGCATGGGCGGGGTCGTGATTGATGGCTTCGGTCTGTAACGAATTGATGATGCAGATGTCGTCAGCGACGCTGCCAATGTTCTCGAACAGATGATTGAGCCGCTGTCCGGATTTCCCAAACGACTTGAACGGGTGCTGCGGTCCAAGGCACTTGAGTTCCTTGCGACCCTGCAACTGGGCGATTGGTTTTCCTTTAGTGAACGATTCCGGAATGGTCTTGCCGTCCATCTCGCGAAGTTTGGGTTTGTCGTCGAGTGTTTCCAGGTGTGACGGCCCACCGGCCATGCACAGGTGGATGATTCGCTTCGCTTTTGGTGCAAAGTGCAGTGGGCGCACGACTCCCTGCCAACGCTCGGTTTCAGCTCCTGCCTGTGCTGTCTGGCCGAACATTGCTGCGAGCACACTCGCTCCGATACCCGCAGATGACTGTCTGAGGAAGGTACGGCGGCGAGCAAGCTGAATGAGCTGATTTCTCAGGTCTCGTTGGTTCTTAGTCATTATTGGTTCCTCTTCGGTGGGGAATCGGAATTAGATTCGCTTTTAAGTTTTGTCGCTTCCGCTGGCTGCCATGCGAACGGAAGAGGTCGATTTGTAGTCAGGTACCAGAGGAGCGGGGCTGCGATCAGGCACCAGGTGTTGTTGTCAGCAGTGAAGTGAAGGTTGGTCCGGGTTTCAAGGAGATGAAAAACATCATTCAGTGTGGCCCACGCAAGCGGGATCACAGCAATCAAGTGCGCAAATCTGAGCCATCGAATGGGAACTCCCGTCAGACGGCAAAGGAACAGCGAGTGAAGTCCAATCCAGACAAGCGGACGCAGATGCTGCAGAAGAATCTTCGTCAGTTCCGTTCCATTGACGGTCAGCAGAAACATAGCTGTTCCGCAGGCCTGAGAACTCACTGCAACCACGATGGCTGCGACGACGATCAACGGCCGCCCGGTGAGTTGACGACGAACAAACCAGAGGTTCAGGCAAATCGGTGGTAGAAACTGACTTGCTGCCGCCAGTTGGAACTGCCAGCCTTCCTGAATGTTGTTTCCTGGTTCTCCTTTATCTGTGAGGATAAGTACGAGTCGAATGAACAGTGTGGAGACTGCCGCACAGATCACTCCGGCGGTCATGGCTGACCGAAAGGAGTCGCCCTGCTGCGACGGTGACTCTGCGTCACGCATAGTATTCGTGTCAGCTTCGTGTAATTGTTTCGTGGAGATTGAGGATGACTCTTGAAACGGCCGTCCATGCTGCGGCTTCTGAGAGATTCATCCCCCCCGGCATTGGCGACTGGCCCACACTGAGGAACTTTCTGGCTTCCTCTTCGTTGCCGGCAAAGTGAGCCTGTTGTCTGGCAAGCAGGTCTGAGAGAACCTGTAACTCCTGAGCTCGAGGTGGTCGGGAGAGGCAGAGTTCAAAAATGAATTTCAGTCTGTCTGCGGCTGATGTTCCTCCTTCGCGGATGGTGCGAAGCCCAAGCGAGCGAGCTGCTTCGACGTAACTGGGGTCATTCAGGAGAACCAGTGCCTGAAGGCTGTTGTTGCTGCGAGGTCGATCGACAGTGCATTCCTCGCGTGTCGGAGCATCGAACGAACGCATCGCGGGATGTAAAAATGTACGGCACCAGTATGTGTAGAGTCCTCGCCGATGTTGGTTCTCGCCTTTGTCCGGCTGCCATGTTCTCCGGGGGAAGTTGAGATGCGCCCAGTAACCGGTGGGCTGGTAGGGTTTTACGCTGCGGCCTCCCACCTTATCCACCAGCAGACCTGAAACTGAGAGTGCAGAGTCTCTGATGAACTCGGCATCAAGGCGGAATCGTGACTGGCGAGCCATCCAGTGGTTGAACGGATCTGCCTCACGCAATGCGGGCGTTGTGACAGAAGATCGACGATAGGCGTCCGACGTCACAATCAGGCGAATGATGTGTTGAACGTTCCAGCCGCTTTCGCGGAATTCCACGGCCAGCCAGTCCAGCAACTCGGGATGACTGGGCCATGACCCCTGTGAGCCAAAGTCGTCTGCCGATGCGACGATGCCCCGGCCGAAGAAGAGCTTCCAAAGGCGATTTACGTAGACACGGGCGACAAGCGGGTTCTCCGCGTCGACAAACCACTGCGCCAGGTCAAGACGCGACTTTCTGCTGTCTGCTCCCAGTTGTTTCAGGAAGTGAGGGACTGCAGGATTCACAATCTCTCCGCTGTCATCCATCCAGTTGCCCCGTGCCAGAACTCGAATCTGACGTGGCGACTGGGTCTGCGTGACCAGCGTGACAGGAATCGCCTTTTCAAGTACGTCACGATCAGACTTCGCCTTTGCGAGCTGAGCTCGAGCATCGTTGAGCGAGGGGGCAACTGAACGAAAGTACTTTGCCAGCTCTGCCTTCTCGTTGTCAGCCGCTCCAGGCCATTTAGCAATAAACGGGGTGAACTGTGACGGAATGCCCAGAGTGTTGTCGTCAAGCGGAGCGTTTGCGACGGTGCTGACCATCAGTCGAAACCGCCCGATGTTGTGGAGTTCGACGGCTTGCTGGCGGAGTTCCACCAGCAGACGATCTCCTTCTGCAAATTGGACAGGAGCAGCAAACCGGAATACGGCCGCGGGGTCCTGGTCGAATTTTGTGTGCCCGTCAACAGCCCAT
>CAJWGB010000403.1 GCA_913031625.1 uncultured Planctomycetaceae bacterium
CAGACTGTCTCACTGAGTCAATCCAGTTGGACTGTCTGTGACAGTACGACCTCGCTCCAGCTATCTTGGCTTCCGGGAGAACTGGGAGAGGGAGGGCTGTGTAGTAGTCGTAGAGCACAGGATAGCTGGAGGAGAGCTGAGTAAAGCACTGTTGGACTGAGTCAGACTGCCCTGTTTACCGGGGCTCCCAGTGGGGCACCCAGACGCCCGGGGGTGGGTAAGTTGTGAGAGGGGGCCGGCCCAACTCGTCCAGGAGCCTCACTCAGTACCCCCCCGAATCACAGAAGTACGGCCCAGGACGCTCGGTTAGACTTCCGAGCGTCCTCCATGGCAATGATCAGCTCCGGCGACTGGTGCCTATATAACGGATGCACCAACGTACATTGTGGTCACGTGCCCAACCCCGGCTGGCTGCTATACTTTTTACCCGAGTTCCAGCAAGTGAAGGGAGAGGGGGCAGATGTCTGACTGGTTAATTGTCATCCTTGGTGATTGTTTCGCTTATTCCCTGATGTTGTTTCTGCTTATAGGTTGGATACTCCACGCGTTTTGGTGGATCTGGATTCCGATCCTCATTCTGATCGTATTAATTGTGGTATTCCGCAGACCACAGGAAAAGGAAGACATCAGCGAGGATAGATGGGAATAGGCGGCCCCTCGCTCAGTGCTTGTCCCCTGCCCTACCCTGGCAGCAATGCCACGCCTCAGCAACCCGAAGCTCCTTCCTGATGAACTCGACGGCATTACGGAGCCCTTCATCGCTGATACGTTTACGGTACAAGTTGGCAATCCGGCAATCGTCGTAGTGGGCTTCTGGCCACGACACCTGTTACCTGGTTCTGGTCATAGATCGCAGTGGAAGTGGATAGTCTGTCAGCACGGCGTCCACTCCCACCTGAACCGTATGTTCCCAGTTGGCAGGCACGTTGCTACTGACGGTGGCTCCGGCAATGAAGACTCTCTTTTCAGCCTGGTGGACGGCCTCTACCTGCTGTTTGGTCGGTAGAAATCGAACGTAGACCCAGCTCGCATCGGCGTCCGTCAGTGCTGCAGCGAATTCGTTGGTGTTGTTTGCGACCGCGGCTGTTTGTGCCTTCGCTGATTCATTCCTGATCTGCCGTCGAAGTTTCGGGTCCTGAATCGTTCTTCCGATAAAGATCAAACGGTGAAGCACTTTGTGTTTCAGAGCGAGTTGAACGACCTGTTGGCCGACATGCTCTGCCTTCAGATCGACTGCAATGAGAACGTTGTGTTGTCGATACTCCGCCGCCAGTTGCAGGACCTCTTCCACGGTCGGAACGTTTTCGCCGGTAAACCGCGGATCAAACCAGCGTCCGGCATCAAGGGTTTGGATCTGCTTGAGAGTTAACTCTGACACTCTGCCGGTTCCGTCAGTTGTGCGATCAACAGTGTTGTCGTGAATACACACGAGATGTCCGTCTTTGGTTTGCTCGACATCGAATTCAAAGCCAATCCGCAATTCCAGACACGCTCGAAAACTGGCCAGTGTGTTTTCAGGAGCGTGCCGCAACAGGCCCCTGTGAGCCACAACCAATGGTTGGCCAGCGCTGGCGGCCACTGAGAAAAGAAACAGGAGAGTGATCAGACGGATCATAGTGATTCCGGAGGCTGTTGTTCCGAGGACGAGATCTGAACTGGTTGCGGATTCAGCGTGGCAGGACACGATGGCTCAGCGGGTTACTGAAACCGAAACGAAAACAGGTCGGCATCCTTCAACACGAATCGCAGGCGAATCGGCTGCCCTTCGAGCTTGTTGACGTCCTCGCCCATCCTCCATGCAACATTGCGTGCAGTTTCGTCTCCGAAGATCTCGTGGCATTCAGCGAGCGTGAAACCTGGAATTGGCATTCCTTTGGCGTCCTGCAGTTCAACGTGGATGCTGCCGGCGGCGGAAGTCGAGTAATTGATCTCGAGCCTGCTTCCATCAAAGATGAGGGGTTTCGTGGTGAACTCTCCTCCTTTGAGCAGTGCCTGCATCGACACAAAGCCATCAACGCGCATCGAGTAGCGACGGAAATTCTGACTATTCCCAGTCCAGTAACCTTCAATCGCGAAAATAGACAATTCATCTGCTGACTGCGGAAGATCCGATCTGGTGGAAATCATGCCCCAGGAAACCAGATTGTCGCCATAAACCCAGGAATTCGTTCGCGACGGACCTGGTCGGATAAATGCCTCGCCCCAGCGTTTGAAAGCGACTCCATCGCGACTGGTCATCATCAGTGCATCGGTGACCACACTGCCGAAGCGTGGAGACGCGTTGGCGCGGGCCTTTCGTTCTTCAGGTTCCGGCAGTTTTCCGGTGGAGTCGACCCAGCCACGATCGATGTACCGCTTCGGAAATCCAACGAAGACCTGCGGAGCACGTGCGTAGGGAATGATCTGATTTGTGTAGAGTTGCTCTGTCGGTGCTCCCGGATACTTCAGCCACTTTACTTTGCTCCATGTGCGGAAGTCTGCTGAGGTAGCCGTTTTAATGCCGCGAATGGCACCATCGAAGTCTCGGAAATAGGCTCGGTACTCCCTTCGTACCGAATCCCAGAATGCAAGGTTCTCAGAATCGAAGTAGCCGTCCGTAATGATCAGGCCATCGCCGAGTCGCGAAAAGTGGAATCCATCAGCTGACTTGAGCGCAAAGAGTCCGAGTTCACCTTTCACCGGAGACCGGCAGAGGGCTTTGTAGCGTTCATCCGGTGGACAGTCCGGGTTCGTATCTCGGATGATTGTCGTGTGCCCGGGGTCAATGCGCACGCCTTCAACGGTGTCTGCCCCGAGGACGATGTTATTTCGTTTAGATCCCGCAAACTCGACAAGGCCCAGTTCGGGGCGGGTGAAATGAATTCCGTCGTCACTCACTGCACAACACAGCCGCCTGCCGCGAGGTTCTTCCAGCCGTTTCTCACGATTCACATAATGGTTGGTCGTGTAGTACATGCGGTACTTTTTGCCGTCATGAAATACGGAGCTGTAGGCACACGCATTGCCTTCCCAGGGAGCGTCGGTTTTCAGGGCCACATTGCGGCGCACGGGCCGGTGCATCTGCAGCTTCACTGAGCCATTCATCGTGGCAATGAGAGAATCGTCGATCATCAATTCCCGTCGTGTACTGATGTTGACCGGCTCGTCAGCATGGACCAGGGAACTCATCCACATAATTGTTAGAATAGCAGGTGCTGATTTCATGAGCGGGGGAGTTATGGCGATGAAGAATCAATCTCAGAGGCAAATCATCATACTGGTTGGCGCATTGTTTTGCAGTTGGTCGGTTGTCCGGGCCACAGGGGGCCCACAGCAGTCATCAGATGTCGATATCGTTCGGGCCACAGATCAGAATCGGGTTCAGCGAAGCGGCGGCTGGCAGGAGAGCCGATTTCGGTTTGCGAAGGCGTCGTCGCTACAGACGAACGACGAAGGCGCTTCGATATCACTGGATTTTGAAGGAACAGGAATCGCCGTTCGTCTTGGCGGACACAACGTTCCTGCTTATGGTGCTCCGAATCTGGGAAGAATTGTGGCCACGATCGATGGCGGCAAAGAACAGATTGTTGTTGCACGCGGCACACCGCGGGAGATCACGCTTGCTCGTGGTCTTGCGGCTGGCCGGCATAACATACGCCTCGTGCATCGTCAGGTAGGCGATGAATCCGGGGCTCGGGTCGAGTCGTTTCGCGTCTGGAAAGAACGGAACGGAGATGTTCAGTTTTCCGTGAGTGGTGAAGAACACTCTCACCTTGTCGACTGTCGGGCAATCCTGAGGCGCGGCGACACTGTCGTCCGCGATTCGTTGGTCAGAAACTGGCTCACGGGCAGTTGCTCATTGACCGGCATTCCCCCGGGAAACGGTTATCGGTTGGAGATTCGGGCAGAGGGGTGGGTGACGAAGCACCTTCCTCCGTTCGAGGTACGAGCGCATAAAGCAACCACGTTACCGCCCGTCTATATGCGGCGCGATCCGGCGACAGTCGCCTCGCGGGTGCGGTTTCCTCAACTGAATCGGCAGGCGGTCCGTCAGTCAGGTGAGCAGTTTCGAGCTCGATTCCTGGGATTCGATACGACAATCGATCACGTGATGCTTACAAGACGGGTTGGTCCGGCGGTGATCTCTCGTCAGGTTCCGTTTGAAGAGGATGAATCAAAAGCTCATTACTACGACCGTGAGGTGATTTGCACTCTGCCAAAGGACATCCCGCCTGGTCTCTACGATCTTTCGATTCAGGTGACCGGCGGG
>CAJWGB010000404.1 GCA_913031625.1 uncultured Planctomycetaceae bacterium
TCTGTCTCTGGTGACTGGCAAAGAAGACCAGTCCGGAGGCCCCATCTATAGCGGCGGCCCGGTTGAACCATCGGCGCTCTTTATTCTCCACAACTGTGATGAACTTGACCCGGACGACAAAGAGGTCACACCGGGCGTTTTCCTGACAGGCAGCAGCGATTCCTTTGAGTCGTTGATTGATCGCGTTATGACCAGCGAGCAGGACTGCGGCTTCCGCATCTTCCGTGGGTACGCTGGCTGGGGAGCCGACCAACTGGAAGGCGAAATCTCACGTGGCGACTGGGGCATCATTCCGGCAGATGCCGGGTTAGTGTTTGACGAAGATCCATACTCCGTCTGGGAACGATGCTTCAGGCAGGTTCAGATCCAGAACAGGTTCCTGCCGCTGGAAAGCCCAGATCCGGAATGGAACTAATCCCTGCGGATTCACCACTGATAACACTGAGGTCCACAGAGAAAACAGAGTAGGCACCGTCCACCGAAACAGGTCAACCGTTCAACAGACTCTGCGGCCCTCCGTGCTCTCTGTGGTGAGCAGAGAACATTGACGATTTACGAAGGACACACAGAAGCACACAGAGTGCCGTCTCCAGAACACAGGAAGGAAGACAATGACAGTCGTTTCAATCAATGACCCCCAATCCGGCTCCAGCGCACGAATCGCCGCCAACGCCGGATTCAACTGTTTCGAATTCCTTGCTTCCATCGGCGACGCTCAGGTTTCAGTGATCGACGCTGCTGAGGGCTTCGAGAACGGTGACAAGCCACCGAGCCACAGCGGAATCCCAATTCTTTTTCCTTACCCAAATCGGATCCGCGGTGGGAAGTACTCATGGGAGGGCACCGAATACGACCTTCCGGAGTCACTCGTCGCGTATGACGGCGCAGGAAATGCCATCCACGGATTCTGCCTCGATCTGCCGTGGCGAATTGAGGAACGAACAGACGGCTCAGTCACAGGCGTTTTTCAGATCAGCGAAGATGCACCGGATCGACTTCCCTTATGGCCGACCGATGCACTGCTCAGGATCAAGTACTCACTGAATGGAGCGTGCCTGAGAACGGACATCGAAGTTTCCAATCCAACAGACACGCCTCTTCCATGGGGCTTTGGAACGCATGCCTACTTTCGGGTACCGCTTACGGACTCAGGATCGCCGGAAAACTGTACTGTTTATGCTCCGGTCACACGGGAATGGGATCTTGAAGAATGCCTGCCGACGGGCAGTCAGAAAGATCCGGCAGCGGATGGGAATCTCATCCTGGACCCAGGCTTTACGTCGCTCAAACTCGACAACGTTTACACGGGCGTTCAGCCGGCCGACGGAATTGTGGAATGCAGACTGACTGATACCGGAAGCGGATTGAAGATGACGCAGCGGTGTGACGACTCGTTCAGAGACATCGTTGCCTTCACGCCACCATGGACTTCTGCTGTCTGCCTTGAGCCCTACACCTGCGTCACTGATGCGATCAACCTGCAGCAGCAGGGCGTGGACGCCGGCCTGCAGGTCCTTGAACCTGGCGGCACGTGGACCGGCTGGATTGAAATCGCCGTCGAAGCGAGTTGATCGGGAAACGTATTGTTCAATTGGATTCCCTGCTCAGCGAGTCGGACTACGGAGACTGATCATGCGCCTCTTGCTCATCGTCATTATGACATCGGCGACCAGCCCTGCCGGCGACTGGCCGCAGTTTCGAGGACCAAACAGTTCCGGCATGGCTCCCGGTGGCGCCGTTCCGGTGGAGTTTGGGCCGGGAAAGAACGAACTCTGGAAAACCGGCGTTGGGGCCGGTCACAGTTCGCCCTGTATTGTCGGAGACTCGGTCTACCTCACGTCGTTCGACGCAGAGCAGAAGCGAATCTCGATCGTCAGTCTCGATCGAGCCACCGGAAAACAGCGGTGGGCACACCATCAGACAGTTGAGGAACTGGAAAAAGGCCATCCATCTTTTAATCCGGCAAGCAGTTCGCCGACCAGCGACGGTGAAGTTGTGGTCGCGTACTTCGGTTCATGGGGGCTGATGTGTCTCTCGACGGACGGCACTCTGAAGTGGGAAAGGCAGATGCCGCTCACAAAGTCCTTTGCCGGCAATGCAACTTCGCCAATCATCGCCGGTGACAGAGTGATCCTGTATCGCGGCAATTATGTGGACCATTTCCTGCTGGCGGTGGATCGACTGACGGGAAAGGAACTCTGGAAGATTCCGCAGGCAGAGCCGTTCTCTCCCGAACTTGCCTGCACGGCCTGCCCAATCCTGCACGGGAACCGACTTATCGTACACAGCGCTCGATCGCTGCAGGCATTTGACGTTTTGGACGGCAGGCAACTCTGGATGACCAAGTGCGCTACGACAGCGACGAGTACACCCGTGATCGCCGGCAACGAAGTCATTCTCGCCGCATGGAACAAAATGGGCGAACCGGCGCTGAGACCGAAGTTCCCCACTTTTGAAGAACTCGTGAAGGACCATGACCAGAACGGTGACGGCGAAATACAGGCGAAGGAGTTCCCCGTCATCTGGATCTTTCATCGCCCGGAAGGACAGGAAGCACCAATGAATGGTGGCACGATTCGATTTCAGCGAGCCGACAACAACCGCGATGGTGGCATCTCAAAGCAGGAATGGAGGCGGCAGTTGAAGGGGCTCGAAGACTTTCGATCACGCTATCAAACGCACGGCATTCTTGCTGTGCCGATCGACAGCAACGGCGTCGTCCCCAAAGACAAAGTCCGGACACTGGAGACACAGGGCATTCCTGAAGTCCCATCACCGCTGACGGACGGCAAATACCTGTACTTCGTCAAGAACGGGGGAGTGCTGACATGCCTCGAGGTAGAAACAGGAGAACGTATCTATCGTATTCGGACGGAAGGCAGGGGAACGCACTATGCATCTCCACTGATCGCCGGAACTCACATCTACACGGCTGCGGGTAATGGCGTGATGAGTGTGATCACCATGGGGCCGAACCCCAAAGTCGTGGCAACAAACAGGATGCCGGACGGAGTCTATGCGTCGCCTGCCGCTGCCGACGGCGTGCTGTATGTCCGGACTCATTCAGCGCTTTACGCGTTTGGCCGTCAGGATTGAAGCAGAGGGTGGGCGTAGTGGGTCGTCAAACTTCAGGCATCCTGATTGCTCAAATGATGATGCAATCGACCCCAACGACGTTGGCCAGAAACAGTCGGACGTTGCGATCAGGATTGGTGAAAATGTAACAGAACCCGTAGAACCACATTTCCAACAGGTGTACGCGGGTCACCCCAAACGCCAGGCAACGGTGATCCCGGTAAAATTCACCCCACCTTTGATCTGCCACGGAGCCAGATTACTCAGGCGGAAAATTCGGGTGCCACGGTTCCTCTCCCATCCGTTCGTCCATCCGGTCAGCCCCGGAAGTAAACGGGACAGTCAGTGCAGAGCCAGCATGACGGAACCAGTCATCAAACAACCAACGATTCACTGGGAATGCAAGTTCTTCGGAGGGGATGCTGGAGGGAGTCAGATCAAAGAGCCTCACGTCGAGACTCTCTTCTCCGGGGAGAAAGTCGGCACTCTCCATGCGAGCCAGATAGACCATATGTACCTGTCCGATGCGAGGAATTGCATAAACCGCCAGAAGAGACTCAATCGAGACAGCCGCTCCGCACTCTTCCTGTACTTCACGTGCTGCACCTTCTTCTGGTGTCTCCCCAACCTCCATAAAGCCTCCCGGCAGCGACCAGAACCCTCGCCGGGGAGCAATCGCACGGCGGGCCAGCAAAACGCTGTTCTCCCACAGACAGAAGCCGGTCACGATGATTCTGGGATTCTCGTAATGAATCCATTCGCAGTTCTCACAGACAAGCCGCTCGCGGGAGTCCCCAGCGGGAACTCGACGCTGCAGGTTGGGAAAGTCAGACAGTGGTCGGTTCATAGTTGGTCGTGCAGTTGATTCCGCGGTACGTGTTCGGAGTTCTAGCGACGCCTGCCGAATGGTGCGAGCATATGGGAAAAAATTCAGTCGTCGGAAATCGTAGCATTCGACCGCCACAGTCCCAAAGTTCTGACAGTCTGTCTTTACCAGGCCTGACGTTACCTTACAGGCTGGTGGCCCAATGCCCTGCGTAGCAGACCAATCTGCCCGGCATGAATCTGTTCATGCATCGGGCAGAACATGATTGCTCCCAGCTTGATCGGCCAGCCGACCCACGGCATGTCCACCTCCTCCAGCAGGACGGCAGGATCAACTTCCGACAG
>CAJWGB010000405.1 GCA_913031625.1 uncultured Planctomycetaceae bacterium
CGAGCGAGCAGACATCGCGGTTCTTGATGAGTCATTCGTGAACGGGGAAGTGCCGCTGTCCACTTTCACTTCGCGGAGAGAACTCTACGAAAAATGGATGCAGGGCCCACGGTCGATGTTTCATTCGACGACCTTCCAGCCAAACGCCATTACCACGAAGCATTTCATGTCGTGTTTCCAGAAACGGGATCCGGCTGCCGCACAGCAACTGAATACGGGTACAGTGGGCGATCGTCCAACGCTGGCCCGCTGTGAACGGGAAGTCGGCGCAACTCGCTGGGTTTACGAAAGACTCTACAGTCCATCGCTGTCCAAACTTATTCGCACCATCGGGTTCGATTCGCTCGATGTGACCGCCGAAGGTCACTGCTTCACCGTTGGTGGACGGCCCGTACTTGATGGGGTTGCCGGAGTCGCGTGCGGCCTTCGCGGCCACAATCCGTCGGGGTTCTCCGTGGACGTTCGAGAAACGCTCGAAAACGAAACCAATCTGGCGTCTGCACTTACGGAGGAACTTGCTGCCGCCAGCGGATTGTCCAGTTTCGCGTCGGCCGTAAGTGGTGGCGCCGCCGTCGAACACGCGCTCAAACTCGCACTGCACGCGCAGTCGGATCGTAATCATGTGCTGGCTCTGAAGGGCGGCTTTGGTGGAAAGACGCTGTTTGCTCTTACTGGCACCGAACGGCTGAAATACAAGGAGAACATCGGCCCGCTGTACCGAAATGTCACGTACGTTAACCCGTTCGCAGATGATGCCCTGGAAGCCATTCAGCACGTTTTGTCAAAAGAGCCGATTGGCGTAGTTCAACTGGAACTCATTCAGGGAGTCGGCGGCGTGCGACCGATTCCGGAACCAGTCGTTCGTTTTCTGGACGAACAGAGGAGTCAGCACGACTATCTGCTGTTGATCGATGAAGTGCAGACCGGGATGTTTCGCACGGGACCCTTTCTGCGATCGCACGCTGTTGGAATCTCACCGGATCTGGTCACAATCGGTAAAGGTGCGTCGGACATGATGTTCCCATTCGGAGGAACACTGTTTTCGGATCGTATTCGCAGGAAGCTCGACGATACCGATTCTGATTTCGCAGACTGGGTTCGAAATCGATACAACCACCCGATTGGTCAGGCCACATTACTGAACTCACTGCGCCGCGCGCGGGATGAAGACTGGGTGTCGCAAGTGGAGCATCAGGGCGAGCGGTTCGAAACGCTGCTTCGAGAAGGACTTTCTGACTGTACCAGCGTCGCTGACGTCCGGGTATTCGGAATGTTGATCGGTATTGAGCTGCACGGGGGCGGATCCGTTCGGTTGCTTGGTAAGCGTGCCGGCAGGTTGTACTCGCTCGCCATGCTGCAGCACGCGCAGCCGTTGCTAATGGGCTTTTGCCAGTACCAGCCAAACATCTTCAAACTGACTCCGAGTTTGCTGATGAGTGACGAAACGATCGAAACAATGTGCAAAACGATTTGCGAATCTCTGCGGCGATCACCGGTCCGTGTGCTGGCGGCTGGCTTGCGAGCCCTTGCATTTAATGGAAATGGAGAAAGAAAAGCATGAATCTCTTTCGCATCGACTTTCAGGAAGTTTACGAACGGCACCTGTGTCGCCACGGGCATTTTGGGATCAACGTTCTGCACCTCATCGTTGTACTCGTGATCTACATTGCGATTTTCGGCCTGGTCGGCGCTGTTGTCGATCGGATTGCTCCAGACAACCGAGTTCTGATCCTGCTCGGTCTCACACTGCCCTGGTTCATTCTGGTTCTGATGAACTGTCCCCTGCGAGTCAGTTGTGCGACGGCTGTGATCGTACTGATGCTTCTTGGATTGTACGCTGTACTGCCGCGTGTTCCGGTATGGGTGTGGCCGGTCCTGATTTTCGCGATGCACCACTTTCAGCAGTACAGCCACAGGATCTACCCGATGCGACGAAACATGGACCGGTATGCGGAGAAGTACCGGAAGGGGCCGCTGCTGTTCGTGCTGCTGTTGGTCTACGAACTGCCAATCCTGCTGAACTACCTGTTGTTTGGCAGGCCCGAT
The DNA here is from genome assembly GCA_913031625.1 of uncultured Planctomycetaceae bacterium. Classification (GTDB taxonomy): domain Bacteria; phylum Planctomycetota; class Planctomycetia; order Planctomycetales; family Planctomycetaceae; genus Fuerstiella. The sequence goes on from CAJWGB010000405.1 coordinate 2,047, forward strand.
TGGGTTGCGGGATGCTCGGAGATTGTCGATGCCTGATTCGCATGGTTTTGATGGAGTGATCACGCGGAAACTGCTGGTTTCGGATGCACTGCCCCATTCTCACTGAGCAATCCGAATGAGCCGTTCATTGACATTGTCACCAGCAGCGGTCCTGTTCACACCAGAAGGCGCGCGGGCGGTAGTTCGTCGTTCGACTTTGAAAATCAACCTGGCACAGCTGAGTTTTACGTCAGCTTTTCAGCATCAGTGCCGGGCCCTTCTGCTCTTGCACGACACGGACTGGTTTTTGCCGGTTTCGGAATTCGTCGATACCGACGTTAATCTGTCTAACTCTCTGCCCGTACGGGCAAGAGGTGCGACGGGATCATTATCGTTGCGATCGTGCGTTATAGCAGTGTTCCAGCCAGCTCGGACAACTCGGACCGGACACCTTTTTCGAGCGTCACGTGAGCGTGCAGGTGCTGGCCTTTCATACGATTGATGACGTAAGTCAGACCGTTGGAAGTTGAATCGAGATAAGGGTGATCGATTTGTTGGAGGTCGCCCGTAAGTACTATCTTTGTGCCTTCGCCTGCCCGCGTCACGATGGCCTTGATCTCATGGGGCGTCAGGTTCTGGGCTTCATCGATGATGAAAAACGTCTGCTGCAAACTACGACCACGGATGTATGCCAAAGGTGTGATCTCCAGACGTTCGTCCTCCAGCATTTCCTCGATCACCTGACGGGATTTCGTTTCTTCGTGCTTCAGGACATTCAGGTTATCGAACAACGGTTGCATGTAGGGTTCGATTTTGGCGTGCGCATCTCCCGGCAGAAATCCGAGGTCGCGGTTGCTGAGTGGCACGATTGGTCGAGCCAGAAGTAGCTGACGAAACCTGCTTTCACATTCCAAAGCTGCTGCCAGTGACATCAGAGTCTTGCCGGACCCCGCCTTCCCGGACAACGTGACCAGCCGAATGTCTGGATCCGTCAGCGCCTGCAGGGCAAACGACTGTTCAGCGTTTCGTGGTTTGATGCCGAAACACGCAGTTCGGGTAATCCTTCGAAACACCTGGTCCTCGGCGCGGTACGTTGCCAGCACGGAACGTGACCCGTTGCGCAATATGAAGCTCTCATTGGGAACGGGACTGTCAACTAAGGGAAGGTTTGCGGCCTCCAGTTCGCCGGGCTCCTCGTACAAAACAGCAATCACTTCAGAAGAGACATCGTTAATGATGCGTTTCCCTGTGTACAAATCATCGAGGTGTCGGATTTTGTCGTTGTTGTAGTCCTGAGCCACCAGGCCAAAAGCTTTGGCTTTGAGCCGCAGATTTGTATCTTTCGAAACCAGCACGACGTCACATTCCGGCAGCAGGTCAGCGGTCGCCAGAGCTGTCTTCAGGATCCGATGATCGGCGGTGTCACTCCGCAGGGTATCGTCTGCGGGACGGAACGGGAGATGCAACAGAACTCGAAACGCTCCGAGGCCCTCTCCCAGCGACGCGCCTTCGTTAGACATCACGTCACCAGCAAGTTCGTCGAGTGACCTGAGGAACTGCCGAGCCTGGAAGTGAATGTCGCTGTCGCCCTTTTTGAAACCGTCCAGTTCTTCCAGCACAGTGATGGGGACAGCAATGTCGTGTTCGTGAAACTGAAAAAGGCACCTAGCATCGTGCAGGATGACGTTTGTGTCGAGCACGAACAGTTTGGACTTTGAATCGCTGTCAGGATCTGGTTGTTGATCGCTTTTCTTCTCGCTGTCAACAAGAGAGTCCTCGCGGTGCTTTCCTGCAGAGCTGATCATGAAGGGTTACTTCCTTGTCTTTTCGGGTTGTGACATCCTGCTGCCCGGACGGATTGTATGTCGTCAATTCGCAACGTCAGAAGATACGTTACGGTGTCCCGCTGAAGGATGTAGCGTGATTTTGGTGAAGATATGAAGAACTTTGCTCACCGGCTGGCAGCTAACACTGTCGCCGAGTTTCCCACACAGTTGCCCGCGAAGTGTTGCCTCTTGTGTTGCCTGATTGGCGGCCGTCGCGTCATTGGTCCGTCAAACGCGAAAGTGCACATCCAGTGTTTTCGCTGGTTTAGCATAACGAGTCGCAAACGATGGACATGTTGCAATCGATTCCTAATCCGAAGGTCGTGAGTTCGAATCTCGCCGGGGGTACTCA
>CAJWGB010000406.1 GCA_913031625.1 uncultured Planctomycetaceae bacterium
CCACTCCAGCCAGCAGCACGGCCAGCAGCGTGCGCCGAAGGCGCCCCACGCCGTCCACCGGATGTCCCAGCCCGATCACGCTGCGCGTCGGCCACAGGAAGCCGGCCATCCCCAGCAGCGAGAAGGCGGGCAACACCAGCACCAGCGCCGGCTGGCGCAGATGCAGGCCGGTGGCGAACAGGATCAGCATCTACACCTACAATCCCGTACTCGCCAGATTCAAGAACGGCGCGTCCAGCAGATTCGACCTGGACTATCCCATGACGGGTGCTGCTGGAGTTAATCGGGCTGGTGCTGGCAGCGAGTCTAAGCGTAAGGCGAAACAGGAAGGGGTTGACGACGCTGCTACTGCTCCGACGGCGAAGTGAACATCTGATTTCAAGTGACGCAGAGACTCTCAACGTCGCGAGCAGCCATCAGTCTGACTGTGAAGTTCGTCTGACTGAATTCTGTTCGTCGCGCCCATCGATTGAGGCAAAGATTTTCTTTATCTCGTTCCGGACATCTGCATGATCACGCTGCTTGACGGGGCGGGGTGCAGTCTTCCCGGGCCATAATTACGCAGCGTCGCTGTTGCTGCCGACGAAGAACCGTTCGAAATCAGCAACCTCAACCTGACTGCCAACGACCATGGGTGTGCGCTGATGGATGCTGTCCGGAACAATATCGAGTACACGCCGAGTTCCATCGATTGCCGTCCCACCAGCCTGTTCGACGAGAAATGCAATCGGATTCGCCTCGTACAACAAACGCAGTTTGCCGTCGCTGTTTGATTCTGTGGGAGGGTACATGAAGATCCCGCCCTTCAGCAGGGTGCGATGCACGTCCGCCACCATGGAGCCAATATATCGCGACGAGTATTTTCGTCCGAGGTCGCCATTCCGCAGTCTGGCAAGGTACTGCTGGTAACGCTCCGGAAAGCTGTCGCAATACGCTTCATTGACGGAGTAGTAGCTGCCCTGCTCCGGCATTTTCATATTGGGGTGACTAAGAGTGTAGGCGCCCACGGCTGGATCGAGAGTGAATCCATGAACGCCGTTTCCAACACTGTAAACAAGAATTGTTGACGAGCCATAGACAACGTAGCCGGCGGCAATCTGCCGTGCTCCGGGCTGCAGCACCCACTTCTCCGGTTCGTCAAGACTCACGCCTTCGGGTCTTCGAAGTATGGAGAACGTGGTGCCGACACTGACGTTCACATCAATATTGGAAGACCCGTCAAGCGGGTCGAACACCACTGCGTAGGTGGCGTTTTCCGATCCCTGATGCACAAGCAGCGGCTTTTCATCTTCCTCGGATGCCAGCACTCCGATGCTTTCTCGAGCACTGAGACACTGAATAAGCACTTCATTCGAATAGATATCCAGTTTCTGCTGCACTTCGCCCTGAACATTGATGTCCCCCTGCGCCCCAAGGATGTCCGTGAGGCCTGCACGCCGTACTTTGGCCTGAATAAGTTTGGTCGCCATCGTGATTCCGGAAAGGAGCCACGAAAACTCTCCCGAAGAGCCAGGGAAACGCTTTTGCTCTTCAAGAATATGCTGTTGAACGGTGATGACAGGACTGGTCTGTGACATGACTTACTTGGCGAATCAAACGTTTTTGAGGTGTGAGGTCTTCGCATTGTTCTGGACGTGCTGCGAAGTACGGGATCATACCTGCGAGCTGTAAACTGCCCACTAAATAACACTCAGTTCTACGTGCTCGAGACAGCACATAGCTGACCTGATTCAGGGCAATTCGTCATGTCCCAGCTGGCTGTTTGTTCTGACTTCCCGAGAATGCTTCCCCGACATGGCGATACAGCGTGGTAAACAACAGCAATCTCGCCGCCAGAGGCTGCCTTTCTGCTAACGCATGGCTCGGCCATCGCTCCTCAAGTCAGAGGATCAACCAAACAAGTTTGACGAATTCAAGTGCAGGCTCCTGCGGCATTCCACCACAAGCCGGCAGCCCCGTGCCTGCCAACGACGAATTCGGGCGATCTTCAATTCATCAGGAATCGGTCCACCGCAGAGTTGAGGGGGCGTTTTAGTCTCGGGCTTTCAGTCTCAACTAACATTCACTGTGCGACAGTATGTCTGCGGATCACGTCCCGGGTGGATCCTGGAGGCTCGTGCGGGCCGACATGATAGTGATCATTCCGGGCGCCCGTGCATCCTGAACCTGGACGGCTAATTTGAATGATTCGCGCTTTGCATCTGACAGCAACCTGAGTGCGTCCGAGCGAAACTGTCTATTGTTCCCGGACCACAGGCTCGAGCACAATGTTGCGATACTTCACATTCGTGTGATCGCCCTGCAGATAGATCGGTCCGGCAGCGGACGGGTCTGTATAGATCGCGCCGGCCGTCGGGCCGATGACGGGCTGATTGTCAATGACTGTTTCGCCATTCAGGACGACCGTGATATGCCGGTCAACGAGAGTGAGGTCATAAGTCTGCCACTGACCGCCAGGCCTGCCAGCATTTTTTGACGGGGCAATACGCCCGAAGATTGCGCCGACCCCCTGGAGTCCCTGCATGCGGCTGTCTCGATCAACCACCTGAGCTTCATACATGCCGCGAAGGTAAATTCCGCTGTTGCGCTGCTCTTCAACGAGGAATTCGATGTGCAGGCGGAAATCCTCAAACTCCGCGACTGTTCGCAGGTTGGCGTGGTCCCCTGTCGCACTGAAGTCTGTCTTGGGAGTTGTGTTGACGAGAAGTCCGTCGTGAGCACTCCAGCCGTTCTTCTTATCTTTTTCGTGTGGTCGCCATCCAGTCAAATCCTTCCCGTTGAACAGGGTGACTTTATTTCCGAATTTCACCTTTGACAAATCCGGCGGTGACTTCGGCATCGGTGGAATGCGATTGCCCGAAAACCGAACGGTCCTGCCTTTGGAGCCATCGTTCGGAATGTAGCTGATCCTGCCGTCCAGCCTGCCGTCGATCAATCCGACATCGACTTTCCGTTTTGTGAAGACCTTGCTGCCCTTCGCTTTGCGAATTGGCTTGATGGAAAATTGAATTCGACCACCGGAGATTTCCGTGACATCGAATGGGCCGTCCGAGCCAATGTAAATCCGCATATGAACGGCCGGCTTACCGTCCTTCTCGCGAACGCTCATCCACGCGGGCTCTTTTGAGTCCAGTTGGAGTGACCAGTCGCCCTGCAACTCCTCGGGAATACTCTTCTGGGCCGACACCGTCGGGCTCAGCAGAACGATTGCACTCAGGGCCGTCAGGAATAATGTCATGGTTCGGCTTTCATCTCGTGAACTGGATTCCGTCCACATGGAAGTCATCATTGGGCCCACAGTTGGCAGTTTCCAGCGAACGGAACGCGAGCAGATTCCGCCAAGGTTCCTTTCCTGACGCCGCTTTGATGGTTCTCGCTACCGCTGGATGAATTCGTCGGATGAGACGATGGCCAGCAGGATTTCGCGAAGTCGGAAGTCCGCCTCTCCGGACTGCTCGTAGACTCGGTTCAGGTATTTCCGGTCCAGAAACGTGAGCTGACGCGCCATAGCATAAGACAACATGTTTTCGACGAATGCTCTGGAAAACCGGTCATGGTCCTCCATCAGAATCGTCTTCAGCCCCTGGGGACCTTCGAACGCCCGACCATCCATATGGGCGGTTCTTGTGTCGACGGGGAACAATTCTCCGTCGCCCTTCTTCTGTGTGTAGTTGCTCACATCTTTGTACTTATCCCGCCAGCGTCCGATGACGTCGAAGTTCTCCAGTGCGATTCCGAGCGGGTCCATCTTTCGGTGGCAGGGGGCACAACTGGCTTCTTCACGATGGGCATCGATGGTTTCTTTAATTGAGTCAGTCTTTGTCGGCGGACTGAGCGCGGCGATTTCGAGATCTGCCGGTGTCTCAAGGCGGTCGCCATAAAAGCTCCGTAACACCCATGCCCCACGATAGAAGGGGTTCGTATATTCGCCGTTATTGGTTGTCATCAGCATAAAGCCGGCCTGTGACAGGAGTCCTCCGCGATAATTATCTTTCTCTCCCAGCGGTACTTTGACGAATTCTGAAGTGACCTCTTTAGGCCTGTAATCCACCGGTGAAATTTTTGTCGCCCCTGGTCGCTTTCCGGGTTTGGCGATTGGATGCCCCTCGATCTGATAGATGTAGTTGAGCTCTGGGGTAATCATGACAAAATCGGAGTCGATGAAATTCATCAGGCTCAGGTTGTTCGACAGCAC
>CAJWGB010000407.1 GCA_913031625.1 uncultured Planctomycetaceae bacterium
AACCTTATAACGAATTCGTTGCCGAGATCATTACAGCCAGTGGCAGCCAGCAGAAGAATCCGCCTGCGGTGTGGTACCGTACAATCCGCAAACCAACGGAATACGTGGAATCTGTCGCACAGGCGTTCCTCGGAATTCGCATCCAGTGTGCTCAGTGCCACCACCACCCCACGGAGCGATGGAGTCAGGCTGATTATTACGGGCTCGCAGCGGTGTTCGCCCGAGTGGGTCGCAAAGGAGGCTTTGCGGATGGAGAAGTCCCCACAAACGAGGTGATTTATCTGAAGAAGAAATCCGACGTCAAACACCCTCGTACCGGCACGATTCTCAATCCACGCCCCCCAGGTGGCAAAGAGTTCCCTGTTTCCGAGTTTGTTGATCCACGGCAACAACTCGTTCAGTGGATGACGACTTCTGAAAACCCATACTTTGCCCGCACTATGGTGAACAGGATCTGGGCCCATTTTCTGGGACGAGGAATCGTCCACCCAATCGACGATGCTCGCAGTACCAATCCCGCAATTAATCCACAACTGCTTGACTGGCTGGCGGAAGATTTTGTGAACGGCGGTTTCGATGTCAAACACCTGATTCGCACCGTGACTCAGAGTTACGCCTACGGGCTGGCCTCGGAACCGGAACCGGGGAACTCAGCAGACATGCAGACCTTTGCTCGCTTTTACCCCCGTCGGATGACAGCGGAAGTGTTGCTCGACTCAATGAGCCAGGTTCTGGATGTCCCAACGAATTTCAAAGGGTTCCCCACCGGAACTCGGGCTGTCGAATTGCCGGACGAAATGTGGCGGCTCACTTTCTTGATGTCTTTGGACGTCCCGCAAGAATGTCCGCCTGTGAATGTGAACGTGTTGACGCTCCGTCACTGACGCAGGCTCTGGAGCTCGTCAACTCGGCGGAGATTCAGCGAAAACTAAGCTCCGATAACGGATACGCCCATCGGATCTCGAGTTCAGACATATCTGACAGAGAGCTTGCTGAGGACTTGTTCCTGCGAGTTCTGAGTCGCCCGCCGAGCCCTGATGAAATCAAAACTGTTACCACATTCCTGGGCAGCGAGCCGGATCGAAGAGTCGCCGTGCAGGACATTGCCTGGTCCCTTCTGGCAACAAACGAGTTTCTTCTGATTCACTAGATCACATCATGCTGCAACTCGCTTCTCAACCATCTCGACCACGCGGATATGTCAGTCGCCGCAGCCTGCTGCAGATTGGCGCTCCAGCGCTGGGCCTGACCCTCCCGCAACTTCTTGAACAGGAGGCCCAGGGAGCCGGTTCGAATGCCGGGAGCAGGAAGTCACTCATCGTTTTCTGGACAGATGGAGGAGTGAGCCAGCAGGACACGTGGGACATGAAGCCGGATTCGCCACCGGAATATCGGGGCATGTATCAGCCGATCAGGACCTCTCTGCCTGGTGTGGTTTTGAGCGAACGATTACCTGGCCAGGCGGAAGTGATGGAACACCTGAGCCTCGTGCGTTCCGTTCATCATGAAAACGGGATTCATGCGCCTTCTTCGCACTGGATGCAGACAGGTTACTTTGGTCCGACTCTCGCTCGTAACGCTGCCCAGAAGCCATCCTTCGGATCAGTTGTCGGACGATCTCTGGGCTCACGGCGTCCACCAATGCCCGCTTATGTCACCATCCCTAAAAGCGAGGCGTTTGGATACCAGGGCGCCGTCTATCTGGGAAAGGCATGGAATCCTTTTGAAGTCGGTGCCGACCCCAACGCTGCGGATTTTAAGGTACCAAACCTGACGCTCCCCTCCAGCCTCACCTCGCGCAGTGTTAATTCCCGCAGAGAGCTGTTGAAACATTTTGACACGATCCGGCGGGACATTGATCAGAGTGGACTGCTGGAAGGTCTGGATACTTTTAAGGGCCAGGCGCTGGACATGGTCACTGGTGACGAGATGCGGAAGGCCTTCGACCTGACTCAGGAACCTGACGCTCTGCGAGATCAATATGGTCGCCATCGATACGGTCAAAGTGCTCTCCTCGCACGTCGTCTGGTGGAAGCCGGTGCACGCTGCGTGAATATCAACACCGGCAACTGGGACCATCATGACAACATCGAAAAGGGCCTCGAACAACACCTGCCACCACTGGATCAGGCAATCGCGGGTCTCATCACGGACCTTGTCCAGCGAAACATGCTGAATGATGTCATCGTCTATTGTGTGGGCGAATTTGGAAGAACGCCTCGGATCAACGGACATGCGGGACGAGACCACTGGTCCGACTGTTTCAGCATCCTGCTGACGGGAGGTGGAATCCAACCTGGGCGGGTCGTGGGTGCCAGTGAAAAATGGGGCGGCGGAGTTAAGGAGCGACTGGTTCGCCCCCTTGATCTGCTGGCCACGATCTATCATGTGATGGGGATCCCTCTCAACACGCACTACAAAGACGCGAGCGGGCGGCCCGTCAGCATTGTCGGGGAAGGAAAACCAATTCAGGAACTGCTGTAGAACCCAAGAATTGGCCTTGCTGCATGTAGTACAGGTTAGCCGAAGGCCGTGAGGCCTCGGGTGTCAACGAGCGGCCAGACGGTGGGTTTCACCCGGACGCTCACGCGTCTCGGCTAACAATAAGCAATGCTGCCAAACGACTTACGTCGATGGATGCAATTCCCCGGTGAGCGAGGAATAAACAACATTAATCATTGGAGTCCCTTGCTCAGGCTTTGGGCTCCATTCAAGCCAGCCTTGCTCGCTGGTTAGTCATTCTGAATGATACGTATATTGCCACCGATCGAATCAGTGCATTTTCTGACTTAGCGTGTGCAGGAGATTCAATGGCCGGTATTCAGAGCACAAAACGTCGTGGATTCCTGAACGCCACACTTTCCGCTGGCGGTGCCGGACTTTCTCTCGCTTCACTCCTTCAAATGCGTGCGAACGGGAGTGACAATGAAGCTGCTGCGGGACAGGACACGGCAGTGATTCAGATCTGGCTGGGCGGCGGCCCCAGTCAGTTTGAGACGTTTGACCCAAAACCGGATGCTCCCGTCGAATTTCGTGGTCCGTATGCGCCAATCTCCACTCGCCTGCCTTCTGTCCTTGCGTGTGAAAAACTTCCACTGACGGCTCAGGTTCTTGATCGGACGGCCATCATCCGAACGGTCACACATTCAACCAATGGACACTTTGTTGGAGCTCACTGGCTTTCATCCGGCTATCCCGGTACCTCGAATCGAACATCCCACCCGTCCAGCGGATCCATCACATCTTTTCTGCGCGGTCCCGTGACTCCTGGCATGCCCGCTTACGTCCTGTTGTCAGAGGAGCAGACTCGGAATCCTGAAATAGGATCTGTAATGAGTGCATCCTATCTTGGAAGCGGTCATGAGCCGTTTACCCTGCTTCAGGACCCGTTCCGCAATAGCTATCAGGAGGAAAAGGTGCAGTCTGCAACGTCCAGCCTGCAGCTCGCGGATGCTCTCACACTGGACCGCCTGGATGATCGGCGTCTGCTACTCAAACATCTTGATCATCTTTCACGCGAATCAGACGAAAAGGCGATGCGCGGAGCCGATGAATTCGGGCAACTGGCACTCAGGATGGTTACAAGCGGCCGCGCGAGGAAAGCATTTGACCTGAGCGCTGAACCTGACGCAGTGCGCCGTAGGTATGGATTTCATCGCTGGGGACAGATGGGCCTGCTGGCACGGCGACTCGTGGAGGCGGGCGTAACCTTTGTCACATTCAACCTCGCTCCTGACTCACTGTGCTGGGACTGGCACCTGAACATTGTCAATGATAACCGGCCGGCAGATGGCTCAGCCGGCCCGTCGCGTGGGATGGATATTTCCGGCCCGCCCCTTGATCAGATGTTGTCTGCGTTGATTACTGACATTTACGATCGGGGGCTGGACAAACGCGTCCTGCTTCTGGTGTGGGGAGAATTCGGACGGACACCCCGAGTCAACAAGACCGGAGGTCGTGATCACTGGGGGCGACTGATGAGCATTCTGATGGCGGGTGGTGGCCTGAAAGTGGGGCAGGTCATTGGTGAGTCAACGCCCAAAGGAGAAGAACCAGCCTCACGTCCCGTGGCCCCGACGGACATTCTGGCCACGATGTACCGTCACCTGGGAATCTCACCAGAGTCTCAGACGATCACCAATGCAGGACGCCCCATCCCTCTGCTGCCGAATGGCCGACCGGTGCAGG
>CAJWGB010000408.1 GCA_913031625.1 uncultured Planctomycetaceae bacterium
CAGCCCCGCTGTTTCAGGTCCTGACACTTTTCTCGAAGAGCTTCATCGGAATAGCCCAGCCAGCCGGCAGAAGTGGTGTAGCTTGGATAACCAATATCGTGAAGCTGTTCGATGCGTTCTGCTCGGCTGTCTGCAATCTTTGACATCAGCTCGAGTGCCTGAGTGGGGGTGACCGCATCGGTCATGTAGCGGAAGTCCACACAGCTCACGATCTGTTCCGGCGTCATGTCACAAACGAGTTTCCAGACCGGCTTGCCGTGCACTTTGGCCCACAGGTCCCAGACCGCGTTAATCACCGCTGCCGCTGCCAGATGAATGACGCCTTTCTCCGGCCCCACCCAACGCAACTGGCTGTCGCCGGTCAGCTTGCGGTACAGAGTCACTGGCTCCGCCATCAGACTTTCGACTGTCACTCCCTTCAGCAGTTCTGCGAGGCTCCGAATTCCGGCAATGCACAATTCGTTACCGCGACCGATGGTAAAGGTCATTCCATGACCCGATAGTTCTGTGGAATCAGTCTTCAGGACCACAACGGCAGCCGAGTAGTCCGGATCCGGATTCATGGCGTCCGAACCGTCGAGCTCGGCAGATGTTGGGAATCGCAGATCGTGAGTAACAAAATCGGTGATGGTGACGGGCATAGTGTGACCTGAGTGAAGGATTCTTCAGTGAACGAGCGTAGCTTAGAAGAAACACGCGACTCCTGCAGGAAGCCGACCCGTTGAGTGGACATTTTGTGGAAACGGTCAGACTTGTCGGTCCATCTGGCCGCGTTGATTGGCGTGACGCGTGTGCTCCGGCTGCCGGTTGCCAGCCCGCACAGGTCGTGTGGCTGCAGAGGCAACCCCCAAACAAAAGCACCCCGGCAAATGCCGGGGTGCAGACTTACGAACTGATATCGAGCTACAGTTTGGGTTTAAGTGATGTGAGCCCCTTTGGTGTTGGTGTACACGGCGTAAAGTGACTGACTGCCGGTCATGAACAGGCGATTACGCTTGGTACCCCCGAAGCACACGTTGCTGCAGATTTCCGGAAGCAGGATCTGTCCGATGCGAGTTCCATCCTCACCAGCGAAGATGTGGACTCCGTCGTAGCCGGCGCCCACCCAGCCGGCGCTCGACCAGATGTTGCCCTCCACATCACAGCGAATTCCATCGGCCTGTCCAGCAACGATTTCGCCATTCACTTCCAGTTCCATGTTGGCGAAGACTTTTCCGTTTGCCAGAGCTTTCTCATTCACTACGTCAAAGACTTTGATGTACTTCTTTGCCTCCGGGTAGTGAGATGATCCGGTGTCTGCGACGTACAGTTTTTTGTAGTCCGGTGAAAAGCAAAGTCCGTTGGGCTTGTAGATTTCTTTTGTTACCTGAAACAGCTTGCCTGTGCTGACTTCAAAGCGATAGACGGCCTCTTTCTGGTAGGGTTGAACAGATCCGGTGTTGGCCTTGGTCCCCTCGTAGTCCATCAACCCGCCGTAGCCCGGATCAGTGAACCAGATGTCGTGAGTCCGCGGATGGACGACCGCGTCATTCGGAGCATTCAGTGACTTGCCGTTAAAGGAGTTGGCAAGGACCGTGCGTGTGCCGTCGTATTCGTAACGAACGAGGCTGCGTGTGAGATGCTCGCACGAGATCTGACGGCCCTGAAAATCAAACGTATTACCGTTGCTGTTGTTGGATGGATGTCGAAACACAGTTACGTGTCCGTCTTCTTCCAGCCAGCGTCTCTGAATATTGTTGGGAATGTCGCTCCACAGGAGGTAGCGGCCCACACCGTTCCATGCCGGACCTTCTGCCCACTGCATGTCTTTGTTGTGGTACAGCCGACGAATGGCCGTGTTTCCCAGCTTCAACGAATTGAAGCGGTCGTCGTGCGTGATGATTCGCTCATCCGGGTAACGAGCAGGGGGAGCATTCTCTCCGTATTCGTCCTGTGACATCGCCTTGCCGGCTGCAACAGCGGCTGCAGCAGTAACGGCCAGAAAGCCGCGACGGCTCTGTCCCTGATTCGGTTGTTCGTCTGTCATTCTATGCTCCGAGTAGCAGTCCTGATGGTTGATGTTTTTAACACACTCTCGGATGCCTCCCGGATGGTCAAGTGACCGACGGGGTCTCAGGAGAAAATCACTGACTTCGTCAGTCTGCATTCTGTTTTGGTTGAAGGGGCAAGTGCGTTTGTTGTGCTCGACCGAAAACTGTAGCCGGGGTCATTGAACCCGCATCGATCGCGTGCTGTCCGGCATCACAGACGCCGGCTAAAGAAGCCCCGCAGCCTGACTCTCCGGAATCGGGCACCTGTCGTCGTTGACGGAGTGGTGCCGGGCTACTTCTTGACCTTCAGAATCTGCACGGCGTCGGCGTGAGCATTTCCCCGGGCGTCTTTTGCACGAATCTCAACCTTCAGTAACTGGCCTTTCAGAAGCTCGTACTTACCAAGGGAAATTGTGTTGTCCTTCAACGGCGGCTTTTCCTGCATGTTGATTTTCAGAGTCTTTGTTTGATCGTCCGTGATCACATCGACAGGAACCTGACTGCCCCGATTTTCGTGATTCAGGTATGCCAGTCTGATCTCATGCAGGCCATCGGCAGGAGCCTCAAAGGTATATCGAATGGCAGCTTTGGGATCTGTGGAATACAGATATCCATAACCTACGTATCCTTTAAGCCCGGTTCCCTGTGTCCATTTGCCCACTCGTTCCGCATTGCGGTCATCAATGACGAGGCCGTCCATGTCTTCCGGATCAAGGCCCGATGCAGGTCCAAATGGTCCGGCGAGTTTCATTGCGTCATCCGGAATGACAATCGGATCATAAACGGTCGGTCGTCGCGCCTTGCCGGGAATCTGCAGGAGGTCAATGAGCTCATTCAGGTAACGGTCGTAAACCTCGCGCGGGTTGCATTCATGAAGAGTGCACAGGCTGGCCGCTTTGCCGACGACTTCTCCCATCATTCCGCACGTCTTCATGACACGAGTTGTTCCCAGAGCCTGATGAGTCACGCTGATGTTGCGTCCTGCCATGAACAGGTTCTCGATATTGCGGCTGTAGAAGCAACGATACGGAACCGGATAGCCGTATGAGCGGTCCACTCCCTTACCGTGGACTGCGATGGAAATGAATGGGTTGTCGGGGAATTTTTTCGAGTACTGCTTCTTGGGGTAGTGCAGGTCGATCGACCACGTACTCGGAACGCAGCCGTCCGGGAACTGTCGTTTAGAGACGATGTCATCCTGGTTCAGGATGACGTCACCCATCAGGCGACGAGACTCACGAGGTCCGCCAATATAGGCCACCCATGTCAGAATTGCGGTCTTGTGCTTCGATGCCCCATCACGATTCTTCATCGCGTTGAATGCGCCATAGACAGCTCGTAGATTGTGGTCCCGAATCCCTTCGGCGTCGCCAAGTGGATCCTTGTCATAGCCACTTTCCCAGAACCACTGACCGTGGTGATCTCTGGGGTATGGGAAGTCTTTCATATCCAGATCGAGCGCCCACGGTGTTTCCGGGAACGTGGTGTTCTCCTCCCGTTCGTCCCATGCCCACATGTTACTCATGCCCATGCGGCCTTTATCTTCCATCTCCCAGTCAGCTTTGGCGAGGTACCCCAGAGTACCGTGGCCGGTACAGTCACTGAAAAGTGTACCGTTAAACTCAGTGTGCTCGCTGGTGCGAGTGTCAAACGCAGTGACGGAAGTGATTCGATTGCCTTTGGTGCTGACCTTGAATGCGTGGTGATTCAGAAACAGGTCGATGTTCTTTTCTGCCAGCACGATAGTTTCTTTGATGTCGTCTCCGAACTCTTCTTTGGTTCCGGGAGACTTCGTGGCGTGATCGCAGAACTCTTCAATGATCTCGCCAATTCGAGGAAACTTGCCGCGTCGAATATTGCCCTTTGCCCAGACACGAACCTCACTGCTTCCATTTCCACCCAGGACAGGCCGGTTCTGAATCAGGGCGACTTTACAGCCCATGCGAGAGGCGGACAGTGCTGCCCCCATACCGGCGTACCCTCCGCCGATGACGACAAGGTCATAGGGGCCTTTTTGTGTTGGCTCTTTCGTGAGGCCCAGAGTCTTCAGTCTCCATGCCGCAAGATCTTTGTCGTCATGCGGCGGGGGGCTGGCACCCCGAGTAAAGCAGATCGCGTCGCACCGCCCGTCAAAGCC
>CAJWGB010000409.1 GCA_913031625.1 uncultured Planctomycetaceae bacterium
CTCACGGCCTTCGGCTCACATGTACTTCATGCAGCAAGGCTAATTGTGGCAACAATGGTCAGCGAGGGATCTGCACAGGAATCCTGTCGCCCTGCTGTGCGAGCCCGGAAGCCGCAAAACTCTGTTGATCAATTCATACCAGGCGGTGATTTGGGAGGCGAAGCCCCCGCTGAGCCGGGTTGCCGCGGCGTGCTGTGGCTCGGCAGGAGCCGCGCCCTCCCACTTGAACAATCTCGGCTACTCTCCCCCCGGCTCAGCCGCACCCTGAATGAACGCCAGCAGATCCAGAATCTCTTCCTTCGTAAACGTCATCAGCAGCCCTTCCGGCATTGTCGACTTGTCAGAAAGTGCCACTTCGTCGATCTCATCACGCTTCAGAGTGACCGTAAACTCAGGCTTCAATGGATTCGGCATCAATGTAATTGCAGCATCCGACTGAGCAGTTATCAGTCCCGTGTATACCTTTCCCTCGTCGGTAACGACAATCGAAGATTGATACTTCTTATTGATCTCTACCGATGGATGCAGGATCTGTTTCAGAAGTTTCGCTCCCTCGAACTGCTTCGTCACTTTGCCCAGGTCGGGCCCCAACTGAGATCCCTTGCCTTCAATGCGATGGCACTTGATACACCCCGCCTGAGTAAACACATCACGACCATTGGACATGGACCGCCCCTTCAGGTCCTTAACGTCAGACGCCAGGTCATCGAGTGACCATGCACGGACAAACTTCCGGCCAACCTCATCCGGCTCCGGAGGAGGAAGCGGCTGATCGTCCGGAATCACAAACAGAGTGCCCCGCATTACGCGGGAGTGACCGGGATAGGTACAGAGAAACCGATACTTACCGGTCTCTTTCGGGGCCTCAAAATAGACCGTGTACTTGTCGAATGGATTCAGAATCGGCGAAAAGCAGATTTCAGCGGGGTCGTCGGGAACATAGTGTGTCGCGATCGCTCTGGGATTGCTGGCCAGGACCATTGCCTGCGCACCAAACTCATCCACCTTGTCGGCCTTCACGATGACGACGTTGTGAGGCATACTCGGGTCCGTGTTGTGGAAGGAGAGCGAAACTCTGGTCCCGGGAGCCACTCGCAGACGCCGTGGTTCGTATTGCAGACCAGTGACAGCGGACAGCGAAATCTTCTTCGAAGAGGAGACCCAGCCGTAGTTGGTGCCAAAGGCATCCTGTTCTACGAGGCGTGGATCCTGCTCATACTTTTCCGCCCTCGGGAACGACGGCCATGCACGCTTGGCGATGAGTTGATAGCCGGGGAAATCGGTGAATGCCTCACCCATCTCATAAATGGTCAGATAAGCGTCCGGAGTAAATTCCTGCCCTTCCACAGACCTGAGTCGCATGTGAACATGAAACTGCATCACGGGATGCAGTTGAGGAATCTCCAGAAACACGCTCCTGCCGCCAGGCAGCAGGTGCACTGATCGAACAGGCACATAGTCATGCCCCTGCCGACCCTCATCGACCACGCTGTATTCCGGTGACCCATAAGCTCCGCTGAACAGATAGTTCCACTGCTGGCAGATAACCTGATCTTTCTCCAGAAAGAACGGATCCAGCTGTGTGTTGAAGTGCACGATTAAACCGTTGCTGCGAGTCTCAAAACGGACCGGCAGGTGTCTCGGCTTTCCGGTATATCGCAACCGCTGCAGGCACCCGTTTTCACGACCATAACTCTGCCAGCCTTCTGTCCCGGCCACATAGAGGAATCCGTCTTCGTCGTTGAAACAAAACCGGCAGGCTCCACTGAGGAACTCTCCGGGCAGAGGCACAACCCCTCCCTGAACCGCCTCCCCTACCTCTTCCCGCAGCACCAGGTAGTGAGTCCCGTTTCCATACGATGAGCCAACCGTCAGACCGGAAAGGGACCCCAGCCGTTCGTCCTGTGGAAGGAACAGAATCTCGCCCGCCGAATTATCGACACCGCGCGGAACAAAACACTGTGGCAGGTCATAGCCGAACGCGCCGCGGCCTTTCTGAGGCCCCGGATGTCCATGAAAACTGCCATCATGCACATCAAAAATCGCCGTGGCTGGCGTCCATGAACCTTCCTGAACGGTCGCCAGCGTAATCTTTCCGTCCGGAGAGACACCGATGCCATTGCAGTTCCGGAGTCCGTTCCCCAGTGACTCCGGGTGACTGCCCTTCTTCAGTCGTGTCAGCCCGAAGTTCCCGGAAGCGGTCGCCCAGTAGAGTGCACCGGCTTTGTCCTGTTGCAGTGACGTTGCGAAGTCATGCCCGCCAGTCGTTGGGTATTCGTTCGTCACGCACTCGTAGTAGTCTGCCTCACCATCGCCGTTCAGATCGTGCAGTCGGGTGACCTGATCGTTCCCCCCAAGAATGACTTTTCCGTCCTGGACGACCAACCCCAAAGGCTGATAAAGCCCGGCTGCGATGCGTTGCCACGTGAGCTGCTTCAGATCCCGATCGACCCCACTCACCACCCACACATCCCCAATCAGGGTCGAGAATACGATGCGACGACCAGGCAACGCCCCGACTCCCGCCAGTCGCATGGGCGTGCCGAATTCATTCTCCGTTGTAAATGGCAATGTCAGCGTATCAATTGCGTAGGAATCTGACTCGCTTCCCAGAGTCCCTGTCGTTGTCGACGTCTTCTTTACCCATTGGCCTGGCCCGCCTTTTGTCAGAGAGCTGGGTAGATGCCGGGGCTTATCCTGCACCCCGCTCAGCTCTTTCGCCGGTGCAGGCACCTCCTTCGAAGTGGAGTACTCAAGATGCACCACGTGGTGAGTTGACTGAGCCTTCCAGTCCATCAACAGGATCGGGCCATTCGCAGACAGTGACACAGCCTGTGACTGTGTCTGAACGGCCTGCGGACCGCTGGCCGCTTCCGTTTGCACTCCTCCATCCACGAGTCGCACTTTTGGTGTCAGCTTTAGAAGCTTGAGACGCAGTCGAAGAGGAAGCTCCTTTTGAGTTTCGAGAGACCGCACCAGGCGACCATTCAGCAACCACATTCGATCGTAGAAAAGAGCGTTTCCGATCTGGTAGTGGAAGACGACAGATTCACCGTGACGAAAAAATCCGAGATATCGTGCCTCGGTATTCTCCGGGATCTGCCACCCGGCAGTTGTAAAGTCGAACGTCCGTTTTCCAACGGCAGTGCCGCCATCGTGGACTCCAAACCGACCGGCCCCACGAGAAACAAACCCTCCGGTCCAGACGTCCGTAAACGTCAGCTTCAGTGGATCGAACAGGACAGTGACAGTTTGGTCCCCGTCCTGCAGTCGAACCGTGACTCCCTTGTGGCTGTGCAGTCCAAAATGCTTAATGTGGCTGCAGATGACGTTGCCGCTGTCGACATCGTTCAGCGTGGTGTCCACACTTCGGCTGGCGGGATTCTGGCCCCAGTGCCCAAATGCCCCACCGTCAAGGCCCGGGTACTGCGGCAACAAATCGGGAATCGGCTTCTTCGAATCAAGCAGAGCTTCGGCCTGATGAAAGTAGTAGTCCCGAACCCGGTTCTCCGGAAACGGCCTGAAGCCCTTTTCGGTGTCCGGGACCTGAGCCGGACAGAGTGCGGAAGCGGATACAATTGCAGAAAACAAAAGCACAGAACGGAGCATGGATCGAGTCCTGAGTCACGCTGAAGTCAATGTTTGTCCTCCGATTGTAGGCGGGCTGGAGAAACATCGGAAACGAATCCGACGGCACAGCGACCCCTTCCAGGTGGCATGGGTCTTCTTCAGGCAGCAGTCTTAGAAGATGCCCTCGATTCCAACGCCGGAATATTGACACTTCCGGTGGCGTCTGAGTATTCTTCCCGCCCTGCGGAGACTGCAACCGCATCGCTCATTTGTGAGCCCAACAGTCACGCCGCCGTAGCTCAGTTGGCAGAGCAATGCTTTCGTAAAGCATGGGTCGGAGGTTCAAGTCCTCTCGGCGGCTTTAATTTTTGCTGGTCAAACGCGATCTGCGAACCTCGCGAACGCCAAATGGAACAAAAACTGGCACACAAACTGTTGCGTTAGACTTGATTGAGGCAACACAAAAAGCGAAACCCGGGTTTCCCCGGGTTTCGTTGGTTGGTTCAGAAT
>CAJWGB010000410.1 GCA_913031625.1 uncultured Planctomycetaceae bacterium
GCTCGGCTTCTTCAGCCAGGCGATCCGGCAGATAGTCTCCTTCTTTACCGGAAAGAGGCGATTCCTTTTTGAGCCGTCTGCCTGTGGTCGGAATGTCCCAACCTCCCTCAAACGGAAAGAAGTAGTTCCCCGGTGCCCCGTAGTCTCGACCTGCAACGTTGAGGTCAAACCCCTGATGTTCCGGGTAGTAGTATGTTTCGGTCCCGAGGTGCCACTTGCCCATAAATGCTGTGCGATAACCGCCAGTCCGCAGAGCTTCCGCGATCGTGAATTCTTCCAGGGGCAGATTGGAGATATATCGTCCCTCGATCATTCGGTGCTTCTTCCGGTCCCAGCGCCCGGACGGTAACCACTGTGTGAGCAGCAGGCGTGCCGGGTAACGCCCTGTCATGATGGCTGCTCTTGTGGGTGAGCAGACATTGCACGCGGCATAGGCGCTTGTGAAGCGAACTCCCTCGCTGGCCAGCTGATCGATGTTCGGAGTCTGATAGTAAGTGCTGCCGTTGCAGCCGACGTCCTTCCAGCCAAGGTCATCGATCAGGATAAAGACGACATTCAGTTTGTCTGCAGCGGGAGTCTCTGCATAAGACTGACTGGCAAACAGCATCGCCGCGATGCAGATCGCCAATTGAGTTATTTGCCGCGGTAGACCCTGCCTGAGTTCTTGTGTGTCCATTGAAATTCCTGTGGGTCAAATTCAAAGGCCCGTTTGGTGGGAGCAGATGGGGCCCAGTCACGCGGCAGCCATCTGCTCAGTTCTGACTTGATTGTTGAGGAACCAGCTGTCGCCGAAAGATTATTCCATTCGAATGGATCTGTCTTGTGGTCGTAGAGTTCTTCGCTTCCGTCGTGGTATCGAATATAGCGATACCTGTCTGTCCGCACGGCCGCATTACCCCGCTGGAACTCAGTGACTGCCGGCCATTTCCATTTCATGTCCGGACGTTTCAGCAAAGGAACCAGCGAATGGCCGTCATGTGATTCAATTGTCGGCAGGCCTGCCAGTTCATTGAGCGTGGGAAACAGGTCCAGCAGGCTCACGGCGCGGGAGCACTTTCCAGAAGCGATTCCTGGCACACTGATAATCAACGGGACACGTGTGGCTTCTTCCCACAGTGTCGACTTGTGCCAGTGACGTTTCTCTCCGAGGTGCCATCCGTGATCCGACCAGAGGACCACGATCGTGTTGTCTGCATGAGGACTCTTCCTGAGTGCGTCCAGAACCCTGCCGAGTTGTGCATCGGCGTAGGAGATGCTGGCCAGATAAGCGCGCACAGCATGTCGCATGCGATCCGCAGCATCGATTGTCGTCAGGTCTGATCGTCGAGCTTTCGCAAACTTAAGGGCGGCTTTCGGCAGGTCATCGAGATCATCCTGCGGAACCTGGGGAATCCTGACTTCGTCGAGCGAATACAAATCGAAGAATTCCTGCGGGACGTACCACGGGAGATGAGGCCGGAATATCCCGCACGCAAGGAAAAAGGGGACCTCATCCGACGAGCGACTCTTCAGAAACCGCACTGCGTACTCCGTGCTCATTGCATCGTCGTAGTCGCTGCTCGAAATGGGCAGGGCGCCCCAGTCATTTTCATGACCAAGGCCTTTCACCCCGCTAAACGGAAAACCGTCAGGGAATGGTGTGGGAGATGACCAGGGGTAGTTGAGCCTGCTCCCTCGAAACCATGGATCCGATTGAAATGTGATCCGACGAAAGTCATCCCATTGGTTTGGCGGATGATTGCCAGCGGTGTGGTGAAAGATCTTGCCGGCTCCCTGGGCCGTGTACCCATTGTTTCGGAAGTGAACCGGAATCGTGACCACGTCCGGCAGATTCGGAAACCACCAGTGCCCGTTGTCATACAGACCGGTGGTGGACGGCCGGAGGCCTGTCATCAGTGCTGCCCGAGACGGAGCACACTTGGGCGAAGCACAATGAGCATTTGTGAACAACATGCCATCGCCGGCAAGCCGGTCGATGTTGGGAGTATGCACTTTGCCTTCGTAGCCGCCGAGACAATTGACCCAATCCTTCATATCGTCGACTGCCAGAAACAGCACGTTGGGCTTCCTGTCGCCGAAGGCAGCGCCCTGGGAGAGGAAGAAAAGAGCAAGCAGCGCGGGAGTTCGAATCGTCATTTCGGTCTATCTTCGAAGGTCTTTCACCTGAGCAGCTTCCTTCACTGGAAGCCACTTACGGTGCGACAGAATGATCTGACTCCATTTCGGGTCATTCGCCACATTCTTCCATTCGTGCGGGTCATTTGAGTGATCGTAAAGTTCCTCAGTGCCGTCCGCATAGCGAATGTACCGCCACCGGTTACTTCGCACGGCATGATTGCCGCGTTGGTAGGTCATAAGTGCTGGTCGCCCCCATTCTGCCGCCGGATTCTTCAACAGCGAAACAACACTATGTCCGTCACAGTTTTCGTCTGGTTCAAGTCCGCATAACTCAAGCAGTGTTGGATAGATGACGGAAAGGTCCACCGGCCGCTCGCATTGAGTACCGGGTCGAGTCACTCCGGGCGCAACAACGATGAATGGCACGTGATTACTCTTTTCCCAGAGCGCAAACTTCTCAATATGGTTCTTTTCACCGAGATGGAAACCATGATCAGACCAGAGCACTATGATGGTATCTCGACCACGCGGAGTGCTGTCAAGGGTGTCGAGCAGCCTGCCAACCTGTGTGTCTGCAAATGTCACGCAGGCGGCGTAGGAGCGGACAAACTGCTGCCATGAGCCCGGTTGTTCATCTTCGACGCGCAGCATCCCCTTCCAGAACCACTGCTTGTTCTTCATAAGATTCAGAGCACCTGAGGGCAGGTCCTGCCAGTCATCCTCCTTACGAGGCGGAGTAAGAACGCTTTCGACTGCTTTGTGGTATCTGGCTGGCGCAAAGAATGGAGAATGCGGCTTGAAGATTCCGCACGCAAGGAACAGAGGTTTCTCATGTTGCGCGGCCAGTTGTTCCCGACAAAATCGCACCGTCTGAGTATCAATGGCGTCATCTTCGTTCGGAGGCCAGACACCCCAGTCTGTGTTGCGTGATCCATATTTGGGGGCGTTATTCAGCTTCTGCGGAGGATAGATCTGCTGCGGCATGTGCTGAAACTGACTAAACGACCGATCGTCGTGGAACGCACCATTCAGGTGGTGGTGAAAGATCTTTCCCGCGCCGTTGACCGTGTAGCCAGCGTCCCGAAAACGCTCCATGATGGTCTTTCGGTCCGGAACTGCCGCTCGCCAGTCGCTCCTGTTGCCATACACCCCGCTGGTGGATGGCCTCAGGCCCGTCATAACCGCTGCTCGAGAAGGATTGCACGCAGCAGATACACAATAGGCTTTGGAGAAGAGCATGCCCCGCGCCGCAAGTCGCTCGAGGTTCGGGGTCTGAATTGGGGCAGTCTCGTCCAGCAGCGAAATCCAGTCGTTCAAATCGTCGATCACGACGAACAACACGTCGGGAGACGAAGGTTGCTCAGCCGCCGACAGTCGGCCGGTGCCTGCACAAAACAGCAGGCCGAGTGCGAGAAACAGTGTTCGGTTCTGTTGAGGAATCTGAGTTGCCATCCAGGCAGTATCGGTGATCCTGTCGTTTTTTCAATTTTCTGACTTCAGCCTGTCCGAAAGAAGCCTGTCGCTGTAGTACCAGAGGTGGACAGTTCATCGCTGCAACGAAGTCGAGGACATGAAACTCCTGTATTTTATCACCCCATTGTCACTCGGATCCCTTTCACTCTGGCCGGAGCAGCAACGAACGCCGAGATGATCGGGCAGCTTGTTCACCTGCCGGGCTGTTGATTGCAGGAGTCCTGGTGCAGCGTCGCTGGAAGCGGCGCCGTCGCGAATCAGTTGGATGATCCAGTCGTTCCGTACGATCAGGAAAATGTCTTGTGTGAACGTTGCATTTGCGAACAGATCCCTCGTTGACCAGGAAACTGCACCCGTCGTTGTAATCGGTTGCAACGATTGACTTTGCTGCATGAAGTACATGTGAGCCGAAGGCCGTGAGGCCTCGGGTGTCAACAAGCGGGTGTCAACAAGCGGGTGTCAACAAGCGGGTGTCAACAA
>CAJWGB010000411.1 GCA_913031625.1 uncultured Planctomycetaceae bacterium
CCGGTCACGTGTTCGAACTCTTCGGCGATCTCGAAACCGCCGGTCGTAACGAGTTCCGACAGCAGCGAATCGCCTCGCAGGAAATCATCATGATTCCCGACGGCGTATCGAACGCGCGTGCCCTGCCGAGTCAGATCAAGCAGCATTCTCACGACACGTGTTGAATCAGAACACCATGTAAACCGCCGCCGAAGTTCCCAGCCGTCGATGAAGTCACCAACAAGATAGATGAAGTCGGGGCGCAGCTGTGAAAGAAAATGACAAAGCACGTCAACCTGTGCGTAGCTGCAACCGAGGTGTGTGTCGCTGATGAATACGGCGCGCACCGTGGACGCTGTTGGCTGACAACCCGAAGTTTTGGTGCACGTCGAATCTGGAACCGCGATTTGCGGTTTCGAAACTTCCGCATCTGCAAGTTGGGTGGCCACGGTTTCGCTCCGTCCCTTGAGTGAGATTCAGTTACGACCTGAGAGTTCAGAAACCGTGCGAGCGGCTCCCGAAATGATGGGCGCGACATAATGAGATACGAACGCCACATTCGTGCAGCCAAAGTGACCGCCAAAATGCCAGTGGCGGACCATCGGCAGCGAATACCGAATTTCCCGCAGCTGTGACTTGTTCGATTCCTCCCCCCGAAAACCGAACGCTCCGGCGGCCGCCACATGTCTGCGATCCATTGTTCCGAAAATCAGCGTTCCCAATCCGACGGCTGGCAGATCAGCGCGGGACGAGAAATTCCAGATGCCATGAGTTGTGCGATTTGCCAGGTCTTGGACACTAAAGTCGCGAGACACGGCGGCGGCCAGCAACACAACGGACGTAATGGGTTGATCGTCAGGCAGCTCACGCAGAGTAAACAATGCCATTCCGGCTCCGGCAGAATGTCCAATCAGGTGAATCTCGCCCCCTGGGAACTGCTTCCGGTATTCCCGGATCCTCTGCGCGATACCGGATGCCTTAGCGACATTGTTCCGATACGTGCAGAGATGCAGGGGGTTCCAGCCTGGAAACCATCTCCAGTCATGGATTTCAACTGCGTGGGATGTGCCCGCTCTGAACAAGCCACGTGATACATTGTCGCTAACGGTTGTGTGGCCATCGATGCCGGGCAGAACGATGATCAGTCCGCTCCGCAACCGTTCCTCTGACTGCATCGACTTGTGAAATCTTGCGGCATGTTTTCCAAGTGGCGTCAACAGAAGACGAGCCGTCGAGGCAAGTCCGGCTGCAAACCGCCGCAGGTCTATCCGTTTGGACCGGTGTTTCTCTCGATCTGAACCGGCAATCGCGACACTCATGTCAAACTCGAGAATAGATGAATCGACAGTGTTCCAATCCAGAAGCCGAGCACCGCACCAATCACAACGTCGGTCGCATAGTGCAGGCCCAGAATCACACGTGACAGTGCGACCAGAGCCGTGACGACGACCATAGTTGTGGCGGCCGCGGGAAACCAGGCGGCGATCACTATGCTAAACGCAACCGCGTGCATGACGTGTCCAGAAGGAAAACTGTACTCGTCCAGTTGTTTTCCACCACGGATGATCTCTTCAAACGTGTTACACGGACGCGCACGGCGGGTGAGCAGTTTTGTGAGCTTGTAGATCGGCAGCGTGATCCCACCAGCGACTATCAGATGGGCGGTGGCGAAAAGACCGCGTTGCCCTGCAACTACGGGCAATGCAATCATCAGGGCGTACCAGCCCTTGCCGTCGCCAAGCGAACTGACAAGGTTGAAGAATGGTCGCACTCCTTTCAATGATATACTGCGATTCATCAACCGCGTGATTCGCTGATCGACGAAAACGAACGCGTCTCGGCTTCGATGGATCGGGTGGAAGTTCAACGTTCTCTCCGACTGAAGTACGATGGCGAAGTTCGGTACGATTTTCTGTTAGCAGCTTTGATCGGCACTGCCTGTTGTTTTTGGGTTAAGAATGTCTCAATTCTCAAGACAGCCGCTGGTCTCTAAGTGCTGAGTTTTCGTCGTGCTGTCCGACGGGTGGTCATCGCCGATGCGGCTCGAAATCCCATTACCAATGCGCGGGCTGTGACTCTTGGAAGCACTCGCGTCTTTCGCATCCTGCGACCTCGTTTGAACTCGGCAATGGCTTCTTCGTAGTCCAGCCGAACCTGCATCGCAGCATCGTTCCATCCGTGCCGAACGGCGAACGCACGCGCGTTCTTTATCAGGTCCTGCCGGAGGTCACCATCGGATAACGCGCGTTCGACCAGGCGAGCAGCATTGGTGCTGTCGCCTGGTTCGAACAGCAGCCCGGTTTCCTGATTTTGAATCAGGTGTGGAATCCCGCCTGCGTCTGGGGCAATGACAGGTGCTCCCGCTGCCATTGCTTCGAGGACCACGTTGCCCATGGTTTCAGTTTCTGACGCGTACACGAATCCATCGGCCGACGCGTACGCCTTTGCAAGTTCTTCGCCGCGAAGGTAGCCAACAAAGTTTGTCGGCAGCCCCTTGAATGTCTTCTCCAGACTCTTCCGGAGCGGACCGTCGCCAACCACCGCAAGACATGTATCCGGAACCTGTTTCAGGACGTTCGCAAGGAACTCGACATTCTTCTCCGGTGCGAGTCGAGATACGGTAAGCAGCAAACGGTTCTGCCTGTTTGGTCCACGAAGAAAGTCACGCATCTGATCGCAACGGTGATCCGGTGCGAAGACGTTCGAATCGACTGCGGGCTTCCAGAGCTTTACGCGTTCGAAGCCACGATCCTGGAGTTCCTTTTGCGTGGTTGATGAGACTGTCAGGTTCAGACACGCGTTGTTGTGATACCCCTGAGTCAGCCACCACAGGAGTTTTGAAAACGATCGCAGTGGTGGCCCGTACCGTTTCACAAACTCACCGTACAGCGTGTGAAATGAGAAGACAGTCGGTACGTTCAATCGCGATTTTTCCAGAATGTCATAACAGCGAAACCCGAAAGCGAATGGATTCAGGAAATGAACAACATCCGGATCGAAATCGCGGATTGTTTCCGGGAGTGTCCTGTCAGGAATGCCGATCCGGTACTCTGGATACATAGGGAACGCGAATCCAGGAAACTCCTTTCGCGGAGCTGGCGAATCCACTTTATTGTCGCTCTCAGCGCAGATGACGAGTATTTCATCACCGTTGTGCTGAAGCTCACGAATGAGATTCAGCGTGCGAATGACGACCCCATCAATCTTGGGCAGATAAACTTCGGCGATGATTACGATTCGCATACGAGTCCCTTTCCCTGGTCTCGAAGGACCTGCTATCGGGGCTTTCTGGCAATGCCCAGCAGAATGTTGTGATGGTCTGTCACGGGAAACACGAACGTATTCAACATGGCTTTGATGGGGCGGCTCAGGTTCTGCAATCCGAGCTTTTCGACAAAGGGAGTCAGCCAGCCGCCCTCGTAGGCGAACTCCATGAAGTCACTGAAGCTGGCGAATTTGAGTTCCGGCTCGTACGTATCAGACGAGACAACCTCAAACCCGGTCTCGACCATATGCTGCCGGAGGCAGGCTTCGTTATCCGGGCAAAGCAGGTCGTCGGTTCCGGCGTCCTTTCCGCCGAAGAATAGTTGTAACAGTTTACTGTTTGAGTGCTGTCGCAGCCTGGGGTACGACGCTTTGCTGGAACCGATAAATGACCAGTACCCGCCCGGTTCGAGTCGATTGAAGATTAACGGCGCGAGGTGTTCGATCGAGACAAAGCCAGTGATGAAGTGCGTGCAGATGAGGTCGAATGACGAGTCGAGGAAGTGCGCGTCGAAGTTTGCGGCGTCGTCAACGTGGCACTGCAGGGATGGAATCTTCGCCCTGGCAATCTCCGCCATTCCTTCGGACAGATCAATTCCGAACGGTGCGATCTCGCGGAATTCAGGCCGCATGATTTTCTCGAGAAACATCCCTGTTCCCATGCCGAGATCGAGAACTCGAAGTTCGGGTTGACCCGGTGCAAGAAGGTCAATTCTGCTGAGACCATCAACGCCAAGATCGAGTGACTTGCTT
>CAJWGB010000412.1 GCA_913031625.1 uncultured Planctomycetaceae bacterium
TTCAGTCGGTTGAGCATCGTCTGGTGTTCTCTGGGACGTTCCGAAAAGAGGCGGGGTGTGTTGAGGTACCGGAGCTACTCCGGGCGAAAGTAGCACAGGATCTCCGAGACTTGACCGTCTCGGGCGAAGATTGATTCACTCACAGACCTGTCCAGCTGCAGCCCGTCGGATGAAGTTGACTCAGAGTTAGATTGGGTGACCACGATGCGATTGCCATCCGCCACCTGACAGATGACAGGTACCTGACAGATTGTGAACGCAAACGAGTCCCTTGGGATTCCAATTGTTTGCCGCTCTCCAGCTACGTTGTAATACGTGAAGTCGCGGGCCTCAGTCAGTAGTTCGTCAGTATCAAAAAGCTCAAAACGGAATCTTAATGTTCCGTCGTTCACGTGGGCCCCGATTTCAGCAAAGCGAGACAGTAGGTCTTCCTTCACCTGGCCGGTCATTCCTGGTTGTTTGACGCCAGAGTTCTCCGGGGTGTGGGAATAGGGATCTGACGGAAATGCTCCGTACTCTTCCGGAGTCTTCTCCGCGCCGATGCCAGCACGCACAGCCTGGAAATGATCACGAAGTCGTTCGATTGTTTCCGGTGTCTCATCCTCGTCGACTGCCCGGAAGAAGTTCTCCACCACGGCCAGAGCCAGCTTGGAGACCATGTGCCAGTAAATTGATCCGAGGCCTTCATAGGCGAAGAATGTCCCGGAGCGACCGGTGAACCTGCGGTGATCGAACAACTCGTCGAAGAGCTTAACCAGTGTGTCCTCTTCCTGTTCCACGGCGTGGCGGAACTGTTCAGGCAGCCTTTGGAGTTCGGCCCTTAGGTCAGTTGAGTTTCGGAACTGTCCATTGAAGTGCAGGCCTCCTCGCACATCCCTGCAGATGATCTGTCGATTTTTCTGGGCGAGCAAATCCTGCAGCAGCGGACTTCCGCTTACTGCGTGAGGGCTAATGTTGTTCCTGGAAAGAAAGTCGGGGAGCCGACGATCCGGGTAAAGAAGATAGCTGTTCTGGTTGGAACGGTAGAGGCTGCTGTCTCTCAGAGAGTCCAGCAGATTGCAGGCCGGAACTCAGCACGGCCACCTGGCCCTCAAGCATCTCATAAAGTGTGTCCACTTCCACGCTGCTGTCATCAAACCGCATGAGGTTGTATGCGTGATACAGTCCGTCCTCGCGGCGATTGTTTGAATCGTTGAAGAAAGATGAGCGGCGGCGGAGTCGAAGAGAGAAATGCAATCATCGCGAGTGACCTGAGCCTGCTGGCCGCTGACTCCGTCGTTGTAGATGTGGTGACGAAATCTGCTGCCTGCTTCTGACAGATTCTCAACGATTCGGCCTCGATCATTCGCGTTGTGAATGGTCTCCGGCGGCTGATGCTGACTGAGAACAAGGGAAACATCCGACAGAAGCGTTGCCACCTCTGTGCTCATCTCGAAAGAGGCGGCGTCAAGGCCTTTCAGCCAGTCATGCATGAACCGGCACCACCGATAGAGATAGGAGGCCGTGACCATTGACAGCCCATTGCCGACAAGGGCGTTATTTGCATCGTTCCATTCTGGTCGTTGTGTGTTGAGCCAGATGCCTCCGTCCGGAACAAAGTTGCAAAACTTTGCCAGAGTCAGTGTGAGCAGCTTCTCCATCAATGTGACGTGATGAATGCTGTTCTGGCTGTCTCTCAGCAGCTTTCCGTCGGCGCCATCACGTGCGACGCGATCAGCGATGTTCTCAGCGTGCGGAGCGTCGAATTCGATGGTGTCGTACGGATCGGATTTGATCTGATCAAAGCTGCGGATGCGATACGGAATATCTGCATGCACGAACACCCGCGCATTCAACAGGGCATTCGTTCCCTGAGAATTCACGCGTTGATTGCATTCCAGCAACTTCAGGAGGTAGATGATCTGGTGATCGCCCCAGTAGCCGATGTTGGCCCAGGGGTCCTCAGGGGTTGGCTCTTCCCACTCGAATCCGCCGCGCGTCAATCGATATGGGTTGTAGCCGTCCATGGTAGTCGCGTTGGCGAACCGACAAATCATGCCCAGCGAGAAACGCGGGAATGATGTGGCCAACGCTTCCCAGTTCTGAAAGATGTCGCGCCAGTTGCCCTGATAGTTGAGGTTTGTTCGTCCGTTGTCCGAACGCAACTCGATCGCAAATCGGTTCCATGGTCGAGTGGGATCTCCGTGCCTCCGGCTGAATGCCAATGGCAGGTATTCCAGACTGAGTCGGGTCAGGTCTGCATCGCTGGCGGCACTCAGTGACTGAGTCAGTTCGGTCGCGTCCATGTGATCCGGAAGCTGCTCAAGCAGGTCTTTGTGAGTTTCGAGCAGGGGCCTGTTGAAGCCCGAGACGTAGTTTCGAAAGTCGGCAGTGGAGACCTTGTAGCCATTCAAAGGAACCCCACCCCGCATTACGTTGAATACGGTATTCGACAGGTGCCGATTGGCCCGGCGAGGATTCTGAGTGCACTGCAGGCCATCGGCGGACGCAATGATCTGCAGGAGTCGCTGCTCGCACAGTTCTATGTCTTCACGCAGTGCGTCGGATGGACGTGTCTGGGAACGCAACCGTTCGTCGAGCGCGATGACATCGCTGTGATCCTGCTCGAGTTCGGCGACGACGTGCCACTCCATGGAGCCGGACGCCAGGAGGGACAGCGGGGCCTGTACCAGATAGGCGCCGGGTGCACCTCGGACGACAGGTTCAGATTCGAGCGATCTTCCTACGCGAAATGCGGCCAGTTGACGGGTCGACAGAATAATGGCTGTTGGTGAGAGACCTGTCTGCCAGACGGTCGTCGCCTTAAGTCCCTCACTCGGTTCGGCTCGGTCTGTAGGGATTGAGCTGAGATAGAACAGCCCGAGATTTGTCTCCGGCAGCAGCTCACATTTTCGGTAGGCATTCCCGAGGTTGCTGAATCGCATCATGAAGTCGCTGGTGACTCCGTACGGCAGGATGTTCCGCAGCCCGTCCAGGACTTCGAGTTCTCGTTCACCGCCGCTCAGGTCTGTCAGCGTGCAACTGCGAACAAATCCAAATTCCTCACTGAACACCCAGCGGTAGCGAAATGCAAGGTGCAGATCGGAATGGCACTCCTCGAAGATGACTTTGTTGCCGGGCGGATTCTTATACAGGTTTCTCTGTATCGCCGGGTTGGCGATGTTGTCTGCGAACGGCTCCCAGATCCAGTTCTGCTTCACATCCCGTATCAAGGTCACAGGGCCATTCTGCGCGCGGCCGAGCGATACCTGATCGTCAGCGGCGTACGGGAACAACGCGTTGTCAGGATCACGTCGCCCGGCAGTCAGCGCACCTTTACTGGAAACAAACATCCAGTGGTCGCTTGCACCGACGAGGGACATGAAGAAATCGGGCAGCTCATGGCTGTCGCTGATTCGGTAATAAGTTTCACCGTCCATGTTGACGTATTCATCCGTCATTGTGGATTCGGTGGGAACGTTTGAGGTGATTGACATGAGCCTGGTTGCCTGGTGTGTTGTTACGGCAGTGATGACGTGTTGGTCCGGTCATCACTATTGTTCTTTCTGTCATCCAGTTGACGCCTGACTTCCTCAGCTCGTTCTTCAGTGATGTCGTACGTTGCCATGATGAGGATGGCCCCAATGACACCCGCAATTGGCAGGCACGTATAAGCCACTCGAATACCGGTCATGGCTGATTCTGTGACGGCTTCCGAGTCAAATCCCACAAAGGTCATGATGAGGCCACTTGCAAGACCGGCGAACGCGTGGCCGAACTTCACCATCCACCAATAGACTGCCCCCAGAACGCCTTCACGTCGTTCTCCCGTCTGTAGCTCATCGACATCGCAGACGTCTGCTGTCATTGACATCATTAGTGTGAACAGACCGCCGATTCCAAAAGACTGAAATGGCAGAGCAATCAGGAACAGGTATGGCTTGCCTGGGACGAATAAGAA
>CAJWGB010000413.1 GCA_913031625.1 uncultured Planctomycetaceae bacterium
TGGTGCTGCAGCTGGTGATCTACTGATGAGACCTGCTCTCAAGGATGCCGCAGATCCACTCCTCACCGATGATAGCCCCGTCGTAAACTTCCAGATCTGCTGGTGCGGACGGAAGCAATTCCAATACCATGTCTCACCTGCATGGTCGGCCGACGTGATTCCCGGTTGGGAATGCAGCCCTTCGGTTCTCCATGTTCATTACAGCGTCAGATCCGGTTAGTTAGTTGGTGTTAGCTCCCCGTGAATATCAAATCCATTCAGTGCGAACTGTTCAATATCCCACTTCCGACTGTTCTGACAGACTCAACGCATGGAGCAATGACTCACTTCGCTGTCCCAACCGTTCGTATTCTGGATAAAGACGGTTACGAAGGTGTGGGTTACACCTACACGGTCGGCAGGACGGGTGGTGCAGCGATCCACGCGATGCTGCAGAATGATCTCGGTCCGATGCTGAAAGATGAAGATGCAGATCTGATCGAGCAGTTGTGGCAGAAAATGTGGAGGACACTGCATTACGTGGGGCGAGGAGGAATCGCCAGTTTCGCAATATCTGCGGTCGACATCGCTCTCTGGGATCTAAAAGCACGGAGGCATGGACTTCCGCTCTGGAAGCTGTTGGGCGGATGCGATCCTCAGGTTCGCGCGTACGCTGGTGGCATTGACCTTCAGCTTCCGATGGATCAACTGCAGCAGCAAACAAGAGACAATCTTGACCGGGGCTTCGAAGCGATCAAGATGAAGGTTGGACGTGAACGACTCGCAGAAGATGTGGAGCGGGTCGCTGCGATGCGTGAGCTACTCGGTCCTGACATACCACTCATGGTGGATGCAAACATGCGCTGGTCTGTCGCAGAGGCGATTCGAGCAGCACACGCCTTTCGAGAACTCAACGTATACTGGCTGGAGGAACCCACCCTGCCGGAAGACTTCGTGGGGCAGCAGCGTGTCCAGCAGGAAGGCGGCATTCCTGTGGCGAGCGGAGAGAATCTGCATACCATTTATGAGTTCCAGCAGCTGATCTCAAACCGGTGCGCTGCATTTCCGGAGCCCGACGTCTCCAACATTGGCGGAATCACAGCATGGATGAAGGTGGCACGGATGGCGGAAGCGGCAAATCTGCCAGTCACATCTCACGGGGTTCACGACCTGCATGTCCACCTCCTTGCGGCCGTCCCCAACGCGTCGTTTCTGGAAGCCCACGGATTCGGGCTGGAACGATTCCTTCAACATGAGCTGACGATTAAAGGAGGGTATGCAACTGCTCCGGACCGCCCTGGTCACGGCGTCAGGTTCCACTGGGAACGACTGGACGAATATCGTGCCTGAGGGCGGCTAATGATCGATACGCGAATGGAGCTACACTCAACCGAGCGTGAGGCACAGAAGCGGCAACAACCAGATCCGTTGCCGTCTCCAGGAGAATGGAATCTCCCCGCCGCCTGGCAACGGCAACTGCATTGCCGACTCACAGAGTTACCCAAGGATCTCAGGAATCAACTCACCGCCAAACTGGGACAATTGCTTGTGTCTTCCGGCGTGGAAATACGTCAGTTTATTGTCATTAAGTCCCAGCAGGTGCATCAGAGTGACGTGCACGTCGCGAATTGGATGCACAACGTCAACCGCTTCTGACGCGATCTCGTCAGTCGCTCCAACAATCGAACCTGCACGAGTTCCTCCGCCAGCGAACCACATATTCATGGCGTCGGCATTGTGACCTCGACCGACAGACGTCACTCCGCCTCGGTAGTTGTTGTCTGGAGTCCTGCCAAACTCCCCCGTCCACATAACAAGCGTATCTTTGAGCAGGTCACGAGCTTTCAGGTCTTTGATGAGCGCGGCGATAGGCTGGTCGACGCTGGCAATTCGCGAGGAATGCCCCTGCTTCAGATAGTCATGACTGTCCCAGCCACCGGAAAAAATCTGTACGAAACGAACGCCCTCTTCAACAAGCTTACGCGCCATCAGGCACTGGCGTCCGAAAGCTGAGGTTTCTTTCCGGTGAAGGCCATAGGACTCCTGAAGATGAGCCGGTTCTGTATCGATGTCGACGATCCCGGGAACGGCCGTTTGCATGCGAAATGCAAGTTCATAACTTTCAGTTCGAGCAGCCAGTTGATCATACTGAGGATTTCGAGCGGCATGTCGCCTGTTCAGCATGGCAAGCTGGTCCAGTGCGCGGCGCTGGTGCTTCCGCGACTTCCATGCGGGAGGATTCAGATCCAGGATCGGTGATCCGGAAGATCGCAGCCGAGTTCCCTGATAGTGAGCGGGCAGAAACCCATTGGTCCAGTTGGCGGGCCCCGCCTGAGGCAGAGCCAGTTCGGTCATCACCACATATCCCGGCAGATTTTGATTCTCTGAACCAAGGCCGTAGGTCGCCCATGCCCCCAGACCAGGGTCACCGCCAAGTCGGCTGCCGGAATTCATGTGGAGCAGAGCCTCGGGGTGATTCAACGACTCCGCCTGACATCCACGATAAACACACAACTCGTCGGCAACTTCCGGATCTGCCAGGAACTTCCACTGGTCGGTCATCTCGATACCAGAGTTGCCCACCTTACGAGATTGAAACGGACTGCCAACAAAGAATCGTTTGCCAGTCGCCAGGCCCTGCGTCCGAGTCGACTCCGTCAGGTGCAGTTCCTGAAGCTTAGGCTTTGGGTCAAAAGTATCTGCCTGCGACGGACCGCCTTCCATGAAGAGCATGATGACCGCTTTGGCTTTCGGCTCATGCATTGGTTTTTTCGGAACCATCGGACCTGCCGCGTCCTGGGCATTCAGGTCTGTCAATGCGAGCGCCCCGAGGGAGGCTCCAAGTCCGCAGAAGAATTCTCGGCGCGAATTTTGAAACATGAATCTTCTCAATGATGGCGGGATGAGTGAATCGGAGCAAAGCTGGTTGCAGAACGGGAGATAAGCAGAGCACTAATAAACAAACATGAATTCATTGGAGTTGAACAGCAGCAGGCAGACGTCTGCCAGAGCCCGTGTATCCGCATCAACTGTCCACGGCTTGGCATCGGGAACGTAGTCCTCGTAGACATTCAACTTCTCGATGAACTCAAATGGGTTCCCGGTGAACTCTTCGACAAGCGATCGAACCACCTGCTTCGGATAATCCATTTTCTTCGGCTGGTGTGCCTGATGATACATTCGCATCTCTCCCCGATACTGATCGAGGGTCTTCTGTTCTTCTTGTGTGGGCATGCGTCCATATGCGAGTTGAACAGCGCGACGCACCCATTCCCCCGGCTTACCAGCCCGTTCTTTCTGGACACGGAGAGCAAATGCGATCGACCGATCAGTCATCGTATCGCTATTCATCAGGGTGAATGCCTGTGGGGTTACAGATGCTGAATCCCGCAATTCACAGGATTCATTTGGCCCAGGCAGGTTCATCACCTCCAGAAATGGATCAGCCTGCCCTCGTACCCGGTACGCGTAGATCGTCCGCCGGTTTCGTTCGGCAGGTGTCCGCGACGGCTGATGAGCAGGTGCAATCGAGAATTGAATCATCCGCGGCTGCAGCGCTACCTCCATATTGATCTCGGGCATAATGGGCACACCTCCCATCTCACGATTCAATTCTCCGCTGATCGACAGCATGCTGTCCCGGACTTCCTCTGCCGTCAGTCTCCGCGCGGGAAACACGGACAGAAGCCGATTATCCGGATCAACGGCAGCCAGTCGCTTCGAATTGGTGGGCGCACCGGATCGCTGATACGCTGAGGACAACATGATCAGGCGGTGCAGCCGTTTGATCTTCCAGCCGTGCTTCACAAAGTCCGCTGTCAGCCAGTCGAGTAGTTGGGGATGCGACGGGCGACCTCCTTTTGCGCCAAAGTTATTTGCCGTCTTCACAAGTCCCGTTCCAAAATGCGACTGCCAAGTAGTCAGGCAGGAACTGCAACAATGAAAGGTTTTAGAGTAT
>CAJWGB010000414.1 GCA_913031625.1 uncultured Planctomycetaceae bacterium
CGGCAAAATAATGTGACGCCCATGAGCAATCTGCTGAGCCCCACCACCGGACAGGATTGCCGGGACATTTTTCAACTCGTGCCCGGATCTGAGATTCGTGCCGTAGCTGACAATGCAGTTGTCAAACAATCGACTGCCATCCATATCTTTTGCATCTTTGAGTCGATCAAGGAAGTGGGCGAAGAGTGAAGAGCATTTCCGGTCGCGTTCCTGCGAGGCCAGAATCCGCGGCTGTGAAAAGCCATAGTGACTAAGCGAATGCGCTTTCAAAGTAATCCCCATTCCGGAAAGCAGCGAGCAGACCGGTTGGCGATAGGTGACAACTCGAGTCGCATCTGTCTGCAGCGCGATGATGATCATGTCATACATCAGCCTGATTGCGTCTTCCCCCGTAATGCCTTCAGGTGGCTCGTCAATTGTTGCCTGTGGCTTTGGGGTATCCGCCCACATTGCCTGCCGCTCCAGCCCCTTCTCGATCTGCCGAACACCAGTAAAGTACTCATCCAGCTTGTCTCGGTCATGCTGACTGAGAGACTTCTGCATGGCCGTCCCATTTAGCCGCACAAGATCCAGAATGCTCTGCTTCTTCCTGAGGCGAGAGTCCAGCGTTTCACGCGAATCTCCTGGGTTTGCAAAGATCTGAAAGAAGAGATCAATAGGACGGTTGATCCCCGGAATGGGATTGCCTGATTCATCCCATGCCAGCGATAGTCCGGCGCCGTGCCCGGAATTCGACCCGCCATCAGACTCTTCTGCGGACAGCGTAAGCGATGGAAAACGCGTATCCTGCCCAAGATGCTGCGCGATGACCTGGTCGCAGGAAACGGAGTTATGAAAGCGTTTGCCTGGCGTCCCCGCAACATTGGCACCAGTCAGGTACGAGACGCTTCCCCCGTGCGGGTTCGTCGCCCCAAGATTCGTGAGATTCGAGACCATCGTAAAATCGTCACGATGACGTTCGAGCGGCGTCAGGCCATCGGTCAGACCGATTTCAGCAAAACGGCCCGCCTTCGTTGGGTAGAAAGAATCTTTCGTAAATCCGAATCCTCCGCCAAGGAAGACAACACGCGTGGGAGGCTTCCGAGTCGCCTCCGATCCGCGAGCAATGGAGGCAAGAAACGGCACGGCGATCACACCACCACCGACACGCAGAATTGATCGTCGCAGATAGTTATTATGGATGAATTGAGTCACAACAGGTTCTTCAGTCGGTCTTGAATCGGTGCGGTCGCAAGTATAGCAGTGCACCAACAATTCACCGGAGGAATAATGTTAATTCAATCGAGTGCGTGCTAACCGGAATCAGATCGGCTGATCAACAGTCGAAGCGTTACGCATTTGCGTTCATTCGCATATTGTTCGGCTGCAGATAAAGAGGAGAATCATGAAGCGACGACTTTTACAGGCCAGCACCGTGCTGGGAATGATGCTATCTGCAATGACATGCGTGACGAATTCATCTTCTGCCGACGATTCCATAAAGCCAGGCAGCGCCGCGGACCCATTCATAACAGGCGGGTATCAACTGGTGTGGTCCGATGAATTTGATTCGGACGGTCGCCCCAACCCAAAAAACTGGGTCTTCGAACAGGGTTTCGTACGTAACAACGAAGATCAGTGGTACGAGGAATCAAATGCAGTGTGCAGGAATGGCATGCTTTACATCACTGGCAGGGAAGATATTAAACGTAACCCACGGTATGTCAGAGGTTCCACCGATCCCAAAGAACGAAAGTTCATTGAGTTCACATCCTCGTCTCTCGCGACGAAAGGCCTGCATCGCTGGACGATGGGGCGGTTCGTGATGCGGGCAAAGATTCCACACGGCGAGGGTATGTGGCCGGCATTCTGGACAGTCGGAGAAAACGGTGAATGGCCGAGCAGTGGCGAAATAGACATCATGGAGTACTACAGGGACCAGCTCCTGGCAAACGTCGTGAGCGGCTCGAAACAAAGATGGAAGGGTAACTGGGATTCCAGCAGGACTTCTGTCGCTCAGCTTGGCGGATCGAAATGGCTTGATAAGTTTCATGTCTGGCGAATGGACTGGGACACCGAGTCCATCCGACTGTATGTCGACGACCGTCTGCTCAACGAAACAAAGCTGGCAGAAACGAATAACCCTAATCCCATGTGGGGACCAAAGAATCCGTTCCATCACCCGCACCACATCATCGTCAACCTGGCCCTCGGCGGTGATAACGGCGGCGACATGGAGAAGGCTAAACTGCCAGCAGAGTACATCATTGATTATGTGCGCGTATATCAGCGCAAACAGGATCAGGACTTTCGACCGGCAGACAAGTACACGCCCCCCGCACCCTATACCGGACGAAAAGTCGGCATCCATCACTTCAGCGAACTGCCAAAGACCGTCAACCGGAAATGTGGGTGGGCCAATGGCGCTGACTCAAGGTGCTACGCATGGACACCGGACGGCAGCAGCAGACAATCGGCCGCTATGACGGATGACCAAAGTGACAAAGTGGAGGGCAATCACTCATACAGGTTTACGCTCAACCACGGATGGAGTCGCTGGCTGGTGGAAATGGACCCAAAATACGGTCACGGCACAGCCGATTATTCTGCATTTGAAAAGATGGAATTTGCGTTGAAATCCAGCGACGCAGAGCACTGGGAATCACTTGATGTCATCATCGAAAGCGAGGGAGGCAAAGCCCACCGTGTCCCCCTCCACTCAATCGGATTCAAGCCGGACGGAGAGTGGCACCGCTGCTCCATCAAACTCGCTGACGTCGCCGGAAGTGGAGTCGACCTCAGCAAAATCAAAACGCTGTTTTCAATCGCATGGGAAGGCGGAATCAGGAATGGTGATGTCTTCAAGCTCGATGATCTGTACCTCGAGTAGCAGTTGAGCGCGATACTCAGAGGTAGGCCACTGATCGTCGTCTGGTAACGGCTGTTACTGCTGTTGATGTCTCTGAGTCTCGCAATCAAAAAGTTGGCAGGCACGTTACGTCAACTGGACCGAGACGAACCGCTCATTCGCCGCACGAAAAATCAGTGATCGATCTCCAGTCCTGACTGCTCCCGGTGTGAACCCACATGCTGCCTCAATGTCAGAGACGTACCTTCCATTCCGATGTCGGGACAGGTTCTATTCCCGAATACAAAGTCGCGGGCGCGAGTCTGGATCGCTGACACAGACGGGACACTGGTCGACGCAGCAATCCGAGAGTGAGATGCTGGAACCCTGCAGGCCTTGTTCCTGATGATTTCTCGTACCCAGCCCACGACAGGAATCTGACTGCCTGCAGAGACGTTGAATGCCCGTCTATCAAACGAAGGAGCAGTTTAGGCCACACTCCCGAACGGCGCATCCTTCTTTAGAGGCAAGAGTGTCGATAGCCTGAGCGAGGTCGCCTGAACGTGACTTCTGTCAATCGCTCTTCGCCCCGGGTCAGGACTGCTCACTCCGGCAATCGGCCCTGTTCCACGACAGGGAATTCGCCCGTGCAGGATTTCATGAACGCGACCAGGTCCATCTTATCCTGTTTCGACAGATCCAGTTTCCGAATGTCTTTGCTCAGATGATCATTAGGATGTCCACCTTTTGCGTACCACTCAACGACGTCTGTCAGGGATTTTAAGCTTCCATCGTGCATGTAGGGTGCTGACAGAGCCACGTTTCTGATGGTCGGTGTTTTAAAGGCACCACGGTCACGTTCTTCTTTGGTCACGGAGTAACGTCCCATGTCAGGATTCTTCTGATCCATGCCGATTCCGAGATTGTGATATTTTTCGTCAGCCAAATTGGCTCCAAGATGACATTTCGAGCAGCCACCTTTGTCAGAAAAGAAGAGTTCCAGGCCACGTTTGGCACTCTCCGTCATCGGATGAGCCTTACTAACCCGAAG
Organism: uncultured Planctomycetaceae bacterium; assembly: GCA_913031625.1. Taxonomy (GTDB): domain Bacteria; phylum Planctomycetota; class Planctomycetia; order Planctomycetales; family Planctomycetaceae; genus Fuerstiella. The sequence goes on from CAJWGB010000414.1 coordinate 3,879, forward strand.
GTTTTCAACGTACTGTTTATAGAAGTCGGGATCGTCCTCCTTGAGT
>CAJWGB010000415.1 GCA_913031625.1 uncultured Planctomycetaceae bacterium
TGCCGCTTTTGCACTGGATGAAGCGGCCTTGCTTGACCTGACCCTGGCCTTTGCCTGCCACGATCATCGGCAGATCGAAGTACTGATGAGTGGCTCCGTCGCCCAGACCGGCTCCGTAAGTGACCAGCGAGTTGTCCAGCAGCGAGCTGCCGTCGGCCTCTTTGATCTCCTTCATCCGGGACAGGATGTAGGCGTACTGCTGCATGTGGAAGATGTCGATCTTCTGAAGTTCCTTATAACCGTCCCCTTTTTGGTTATGCGTCATGTTGTGGTGCTGGACGGGTTTGTCGAACACACCTTCGTACATGAGAGTGGCGTCCCAGCGTTCCGGTCCTACCATAAATGTGCAGACGCTCGTGATTCCTGTGCGAAATGCCAGAATCATCATGTCAGTCTGCAGGCGAATGTACTCACCGCGCGGAATCACTTCGTGCGCCGGAATCTCAAGGTCAACGTCGGCAATCAGTGACTGCAGTTTCTTGATTCGGACTTCGATGCTCCGAATCATGTCCATATATTCGGTCAGGGCTGCCTTATCCGCTTTGCCCAGGCGCCGTGAAAGACTACGAGCATCTGCAAGGACGAGGTCGGTCACATCTGTGACATGGGTACGAAAGCTGTCTGCCTGAAACAGCCGGTCATACAGCTTCTGAGGATCCTTGATGGACGGTGCGATGCGGTCCGGTCCGTACCATGAGATGTTGTCAAAGAAGATCGATTCTTTGCCTGCCTTAAACCCGTTGCAGCTGATCTCAAGTGTATTGAAGACATTCTGGTGTCCGACATGATCGCCAATTACCTGATCAAGACTGCGACCGTTGGGGTGGCGAATCCCCTGTTCTTCGGCCTGCCGCGGAGAAAGGCTCGTCAGATAGCAACTGGCTCCCTGAGCATGAACGTCCTGTCCGTTCTTGAATGTTCGATCCAGACCTGTCACCAGAGTGACATCCTGTTTGACTTTCTCGAGTGGCTGGAGCGTGCTGGTCAGTTCCAGAGGGTAGATGCCCGGCTCACTCTTGTACCGTCGTTCGTCTTTGACTTTGTCAGCGTTGAAGCCCCCAATGAATCCTGGCAGTTCGGCCTCTTCTTCTCCCGGAAAGAAACATCGTCGGACGACCCCATTGGGAACGTACATGATCGCAAGCTTCTTTTGAGGCTTGCCTGGTTTTCGGTCCTGTGACGCGTGAGTAAGTGACGGTAGAAACGGAAGAGCTACGGCGGCTCCCTTTGCTTTCAGAAAGTGGCGTCGGCTTAAAGTCACAATCATCTCCCGCAGGTCGAAGTGGTTGCCAAAACACCAACTTAGACGCCAGAGGCAATGAAGGGAAGCCTGAAGTCGCCGCGCAGCCATCTGGAGCGTTACGAGGTGATACAGGAAGGCTGGCAGAGAATGCCCCACAGTCTCCCTGCCTGTGACGATCTAATTTGCGGGATGGCAGTCCGAGAGAGAGACATGCTTCATCGAGCCAGAATTTCCGGGCAGATGCTTTTCCGTGGCGACGAATCGGTTTCTTCGCTCGCACTTTTGTCAGATGATGAATGAGATTGACGAACAGCCAGGCGTACCCTGATCGTCTGTGTCGACAGGGTCTACCTTCTGCGGCCGGGGTGGAATCCCGGTTTATAAGGCACTCGGTGGCGCTGGTTGTTCATGAGACAGACAGTGGAGTGCGCCGAGGCCCCAGGCAAGGTCGAGACAATCCACTCCAACGACCTGGCGATCCGGAAACAGGGACTGCAGTACCGCCATCGCGGTGTCATCCTGGGGATCCTGAAATGTTGGACACAGAACGCCGGAGTTGCACAAACAAAAGTTTGCATAACTACAGGGCAGCGGACGGCCGTCCTGAATCTTTCGCCCGGGCCGTTTCAACTCTGTTAAGTGCAGGGATCTCCCGCCAATCGTAGACGCAGCCAGAACCCGCGCGTTCTCCCTCAACTCCTCTGCTTCTACTGTGTCCTGCTCGTTCGGGACCGAAACTACTACAGAGCACTCATCGACGAATCTGGCGATCTGATCGATGTGGCCGTTTGTGTCATCGCCTTCAATCCCCCCTCCTGGCAGCCAGATGACCTGACTGGCCCCAATCCATTCCGACAACCATGACTCAACTGTTGCCTGATCGACGCTGCCATTGCGATCTGGCTGCAAAAGGCAGGACCTGGTCGTCAGCACCACGTCCGCCCCGTTACCGTCAATCGCTCCCCCTTCCAGAACGAATCCAGGCTGATAAACCGGGAGCGAAATGAATTTGCTCATGCGTGTCGTGGCAGCTGCATCAAGGTCCCACGGCGGATACTTCTTCCCCCAGGCGTTGTAGTCCCAGTCCACGATGACCTGAGCTGGTTTGCCAGCGTCAGCCTGTGGTCTGCGGGTCAGGAACTGTGGCCCATAGTCACGGCACCACGAGTCGTTGACCGGAACATCAATCAAATTAACAGGGTGCATGGCTGCTGCCTCAGAACACGCCTCGCCTGTGAGTTTTCTAACATCTTCCTGAAGACTCGAGTCTGCGATGAGAAAGACCGGCTCGAATCGCGCGATGGCTGCCACAAACTTCGCAAAGGACTGCGGGATTCTTTCAAAGATTCCAGGCCAGGTGTTGCGGTTTACAGGCCACGCCAGCCATGTTCCGGCATGAGCCTCCCATTCAGCCGGCCAGCGATACGAAACACCAATCATGCTTCGGCCGCAGCTTCGCTGGTCATTTGAGGGCGTGTTCTGTTGGATCGCGATAATGAGAACCAAACCAGAACCCAGACTCCGAGTGTGGTTCCGGTCGTTGCAAGAAGCGCGATCCAGCCCTGACGCGCGGCTCTGTCCTGCATCGCATGGACGGGCTTCAGGGCAGAGTCTTCATCCTGCTGAACGATCACGAGCCATGGCATGAGCTGGTTTGTTGAAATTGCTGCGATGTAGTTTCCGTCATACGCGTGTGCTGCATCGGCATTCAGGTTGACGATTGGGTCTACATAGTCACGAACCTGGATGTCGACTACTTCACGGGCACCCGCATGGTGTTCTGTTGCATCAGCGACCTGCTCTGCCACCCCTGCGTCCAGCTGGAGTTTCAGGCGTTGAAACAGTTCTTCAGCTTCGGAAGCCGTCGACATGTTCTCGAAGATTTTGTCGGTCAAAGACGGATGGTCCAGCAACTCGAGGTTACGGCCATCAGCAAGGGCAACCACGCGGGATGTGCTGTTGCCATGGAGATCCTGCCCAAGTCTGTCCTGCAGCTCTCCCAGGTGGAGCGTTCTGGCAAACACACCGATTACGTTTTTGTCGGCGTCCAGCACGGGGACACTCAGTGCGACCATGTAACGCTTTGTCCCCTGGCTGATAAATGCCAGCGACACGTGTCTTCCTGTGATTGGTTTCAGATCAGGGTCAACAGTTTCCGGATCAAACTGTCTGTTGAGCCCGTGAAAATAGTCACGCCACGAATACTTCTTCCCAATCGTATTCAGGTCGAAATTGCGTCGCCAGAGTTGATATCCCTGTTTGTCCGTCAGGAACCAGCTGGTATCCGGACTTCGACCGCTTTGGCTGAGTCGACGGTCGGCCTTCTCTTTTTCACTGTCCAGTAGCTGCATCCACTGTGGCATCTCTTCCCGAGGTTTGCTGTGATTGGCTTTCACTTCGCTGACGACCGCTTCGCGCGGGCGTTCCATCAGTTCCGTCAAAAGTGCAGTTAACTCCGGATCAGCCACGATATCTTCGAGTGACTCCAGCCGGTATTCGAGTTCTGTCTGCAGCGCGCTTGCCTGACTGCGCGCGGTCAGTTGATTGCTGTCGAGAACATCCGCGATCTGTTGTTCTTCCGCGTCAGAAATGATGCGGTTCATGGTGCGGATAAACACAGGGATCATGGCGGCAATCAGCAGGAATGATCCCAGGACTCCCAGCGCGAGCAGCGGCCGC
>CAJWGB010000416.1 GCA_913031625.1 uncultured Planctomycetaceae bacterium
TTACCGCCTGAGGATATCCAACCCAATTACCTCTATTTGTAAATCTCGTTGCTATCTCTAAAAACATCTTTCCTAGTTCTTCTGATATAACATCTGTTTCATGATAAACTCTCAGTTCTCGCATCAAGTCTTTATTGGTGCAATACTGCTTTGGTTTTTTACTAGCCATAATATAAATACCTTCGTTTAAAGTGCCTAATTAATTATACACTTTATTTACGTTTTTGAAGAGGAAGGTAGTCATGAATTTTAAATTATTATATGAAAAAGCTTTAAGAAGAGTAGCACAAGACCCTGATATTAAGGATCGCAAAGGTTCTCAGCCTGCTGCATACCATAAAGGTCTTTCCAAGTCTACTAAAGTTAAAAGAGACGCACAGTTTAAGAAACAAGCTAAGATGGCTGATGATGATCCTAAGGCATATAAGCCTGCACCTGGAGATAAGTCTGCTAAAACTAAGCCATCCAAGCACACATTAAAATTTAAGCAGATGTATGGAGAAGCTCATGCTTACCTTTAAAACGACTCCGCTATCGGAGTCCACATGGAAGGTGATCATCGATGGACCAGTTCGTAGACCTCTCCGTCGTGTTGCCTGCAGACGATATTCCGTCGTCTGTGGACTTTCTACGAGTTCAATGGCATATCGGTCTTCAATCAGCTTCAGCAGCCCGGAAATGTCAAGAAGAAGGGGTTCATCAGGCGAATTGATTACATCGTCCAACAAACGCCTGTTGGGCATCCGATGCTTCAATTCGTGGGCCAGCCCCGCAAAATCCCTGGTCACAAAGACCGGTCCATCCGGGCGAGCCATCCAATATTCCTGCCCATCACTCCCCATCACATAAGCTCCGCTTTGGGGCTGCAGAACGAAGCGGCGGCCCCCTCGAAGCGTGATTTTCAGATTACGAACAATCGAGACTCCGTCACCATCGCCTCGCACATCCATCAGTCTGTAGGTGCGGTCAACCTGTTCTGCGGCGGCCTGCCGGGCCTCCTGCAAAACTTCTGCAGCGTCCACACTCGCAGGCCAAAAGCCCCGAAATAACATTGCCAGTAAAACGGCGGTGGACACAATCAAAGGCATTCGCAACGAACGAAACCGACTCTGTTGTCCGACAGGCTGAACCGCTTCTGAGTCTGCTTTCGGCACAGAGGACGGCTCTCGAAGAAGCCCATCTCGCCCCAGCGAATGCAATCTTCCTTCGAGCCGCATATGTGATGCAAACAGCTCCTTCGCCTCCTCAGAAGTAACGAGCAATTCCGCGAGTTCCCGTTCTTCTACTTCAGAGAGTGTGCCGTCAAAATGACCGATGACGAGGTGCTCGAACACCGGTTTTGGGTCGCTCGTCATACGAGTTCCTCCGCCAGTTGGAGACGACGCTGGACGCACGTGTGAAGCGTCTTCCGAATCCGACTGAGGGCTCGCTGCACTGCCGCCGGAGTCGAGTTAACCAATCGCGAAATCTCATCAAATTCAGCATCGCGTTCGTAACGCAGCGCGACGAGCTCACGTTTCTCACCGGGTAGCCCGTCGAGACAATGCTGCAGTGCGCTGACCTCCTGCTGAACGACCGTTTCCTCAGTCCTGTCCCCTGTAAATACGTCGGAAATTACTTCGAGTAGTTCAGGGGCAACAGGGCGACCGTGTTTCACTGCATTCTGCCGTGTTCGGATTGCATGCAGGGCCTGTCGGCGGACCACTTCCTTCGCCCATGCGCGGAAATTGTGAATCTGCTCAGGGCCGGCCGCCTGCTCAATCACCACCACCGCTGCGTTCTGGTAGACCTCTTCGGCCAGTTCCGCATCACGAGTGATCGCATACAGATACCCCATGAATTCACTGCGAAGTTGCAGGTATTGCTGGATCAGGGGTTTTTCGTTCACAGTCAGATCTCCTGCCTTCCAGGTACGCCCGCGTCCAAATCCAGACACAATTTTTCCAGAAATTTGCTGCTGATCGTTTCTTTTCATGCAGCAGCCATCAATTCCGGCGGTTTTGCACGACCTTTTCTGATTGATAATCTAACGACTAGTGTGAAACTCCGGTCAGTCCTTCCGACAAACTGGAAGCCATCCGAAAACCAAACAGACCTGCTCCGATGGTCCCAGCTGCCACAAGACGAATCATCGCACTTTACGCTTTGATTGCACTGATGACGTGCCCTCAGGCAGCTGAGTCTGAGTTCCGGGTGGGATTCGGACGCAGGAAGATCACGCCGACGGAAAAACTGTGGATGTCCGGCTACGCCGGGCCTCACCGGATTGCCACCGGAGTTCTTGATGACCTTTTTGCTCAGGCCATGGCGATTCGTGATCGATCCGGAACGCGCGCTCTGCTTCTGCGGATTGATGTCTGCACGATGCGAGACGCAACGATCACAAAGATCTGCGACCTGATTGGTCAGCGAACCGGATTACGCCGTCAGGAAATCCTCGTCAATGTGTCCCACACTCACTCCGGTCCGGCAGTAGACGAGTTATATCACTATCCCATGTCGACGGATGATCGTGCACGACTCGCCGCTTACACGGAACGGCTGAAGTCGATGTGTGCCGACGCAGCAGAAGACGCAGTCAGGAACCTCAAGCCTGCTGTACTCGAATTTGGCGTGGGCAAAGCAAAGTTCTTTCACAATCGGCGCGGGCTGGATTCATCCGGTCAATACACAGGGATGCAGGCGAATCCTGATAACTACACGGACCGGGACGTTCCCGTCCTGCGCGTAACCGGGCCGGATGGATGGGTGCGAGGAATCGTGTTTGGCGTGGCCTGTCACAACGTGACGCTCGGCGTCAACACGGAGTACTCGGGTGACTTTGCCGGGCAGGCCAGGGTCCAGTTGGAGAAGAAGATCCCGCATGCGCTGTTTGTGACGGGTTGCGGAGCCGACGCAAATCCGTACCGAGGCACCAACGGCACAGAGCTCGTACGACTGCACGGAGTCACACTGGCTGAAGAAATCAATCGGGGCATGGACAAACCCATGAAAGCCATACAGGGCCCGCTCAGGACTTCGTTTCGCTACGTTGATTTGCCGTTAATCACTTACTCGTCACGATCCGACATCGAGAAGATGCGGCGAGGACCCTTCGCCAACTATGGAACGGTCAACAAACTGCTCGCCTTACTGGATCGGGGAGCAAAGATTCCAACAACATATGCGGCACCACTGTCGGTCTGGCAGTTTGGGGAAGACCTCACTCTGGCCGGCCTTCCGGAAGAAACTGTTTCTGAGTACGTGCCGCTGCTCAGAAGTGCCGCTGGACCAGGAAACCTGTGGACCACGGGATACTGCAACGACGTTTCGAGCTATCTGCCGACCGTGCGGATCATGGAGCAGGGTGGTTACGAGACCAGAGGATTCATCGCTGAAACACCAGCAGGGTGGTACGCTCCGGAAGTCGAAAAGACACTCGTCACCGCTGTGGCTGAAATGATCAGCGAAGCAGATCTTGCAGTCGCCAGGCACTCGAAACCAACGACCATCGAGACCTTTGCGGAATGGCGGTTCAAGCCCGCATCACCTCACTCCGGGTTGAAGGTGATTGGGAATGTACCGCCAGGCGTACGCGGACTTCAGTTCGATGGCGAAAGCTATCTGGAAGGCCCCTCAGTGCGACTGCCCGGAGCCGAAACAAAAGGTCTTACGATGGCAGCATGGATCAAACCAGATCCCGCTGGCATGATTGGGAATCGAATGATCGTTTGCCAGTGGGCCAATGAGGTCAGCAATGATCGTTTTGGTTTTTCCCTTAACAATGGCAAGCCGAGCCTTGGTGTTGGAGACGGAGTAACGGGCGAGCAGGGATTCACGTGTGACCAGACGCTGAGCACCGACCGCTGGACGTTTGTGGCCGTGACGTGGGATGCATCAACTCGACGGTACAGCGTCTATATCGCCGGC
>CAJWGB010000417.1 GCA_913031625.1 uncultured Planctomycetaceae bacterium
CCGACGCCTAACGGCCTTCGGCTCACATGTACTTCATGCAGGAAAGTCGATCCTGACAGCAAGTTACAACGATGGGTGCCATTTCCTGTCACGCTTCGGATTTCCTTCAAACAGACTCATGCTCCCTTGCTGGTGCTGCGGGCTTGTATAACGCGAGGGACTTGTGAACGTGGTGTCGACACAGACTGCCTGCAGCGCATGAAAAAGCGTGAAGCAGTTGCCCGCTTCACGCTCATGTGATCTGGCTGAAGGCAGTGCTTATGGCAGCGCCACAGTCTTCAGGTTCAGTTTGCCGTCCTGTTCCAGCAGCACGACTGCATTCCCGTCATTCAGCTTGTCCATCTGCACGACACCCTGCAGCGACTCGACTGTCTCGTAGGTTTGACCGGCAACGCCACCACCGCTGACTCGTTCTGTCAGCCCATCGTTTGCTTTGAGGCCCTTTGTTGTGATCTTCATGACTCCGCGAGCACTATTACTGAGCAGCAGGTACTCGGCACCACCCTTAGAGTAGGAGATCATGTCCAGAGGACGATTGCGGTTTCCAAGTTCCGCCACTGTGGTCGCAGTGATCCTGTCTGTTGCTTTCCGAATGTCTTCGAGAGGAATCTTCACGAGAGGTGTACAGGTATAGGCGGCCAGCAGGTTGGGCTTGCCATCAATCATCAGTGGAACAAAGGTTCGCAGGGCTGAGTAGTCTTCGTCGCGACCGTGAGCTGCGTGAAAGATCTGAACGCCTACGCCTTTGTCGGCTTTGGAGAACGGAAAGGCAACTTCGCGGACGCTGGAAGGAGCCGCACCGCTGCGAAGTCCGGAAACCAGAACCTTGCCTTCGAAGAAGGCAAGGTCAGTGATCGCCTGTTCGCGAGGATTGCTGCTGCGTCGTCCGCGGCGAACAACTTTGTCCTCCGGAGCGTCTTCCAGGGTCGCGCTGCTGAACTTCACATTTGCGAGATCGAGCTTACTAATTTTACCTGCGCCATTGATCTGCACGATGGCAGGCTTGCCACTCGCAGTCACGGAAGCAAACACGTTTCCGGTGTTTGGGTTGGTCACGAGATCATTGATTGTGGCTTCGGCCCCAACAACATCGCTGACCAGCGAACCAACGTTCTCCAGGTTGATTTTTGCCTGAGCCGCATCACCTTCGGTATTTCCGGTCGCAATCGCGAACACTGTTGCGGATTTTGTGTCGCCCACAAACAGAACGTCATCCGGTCCAAATGCCAGTGGACCGGCGGATTGCAGTTTGGGGGAACCGGCTTTGAGTCCCCAGTCTGCAGCTGAGGCAGCGCTGCAGCACAGGGCTGCCAGCAACGCAGTGGTGAAAAGACGTTTCATTTTGATCTCCGCGGGGAAAGTGTTTGGCAGGCAATCAGTGTGCGCACGACTTAGTGATGTCGCAGCGTACCGGCACAAAGGAACAAGGGAAAGTGACCGCAGGACGGGAAATCCGGATCTGTGGCTGCACCGTTGTCACGCAGATTCGGTAAATGCCGCAGCCGCAGTCCAGCGAACGTTCAATTTCTATGAAGTGGCCACTGATCACGATTTATTCGGGTTGCCACAGCTCGGTGAATTGCAAGAATGCAGGTACCTCTGGACCGGGGCAAACGCACTCCGGTATTCGGAAGCCTCTTTGAATGCTCCTACAGGCACTCATTGAGGGACCTTTATTTGTTAGAAAGGAGGTGATCTGGTGGATGATTACTGTAGTCCTAATCGAGGTGGTGCCGCCACGTGATGGTCGGCGGGCTGTCCGTCAGGCAGCCACCGTCTCAAACCGGATCGCCAGATCTGTTTGAGAAAACTGAATCGCGACCCCGGAGACTCTGAGTTTCCGGGGTCGTTTTATTTTACTATGAAGCAATTGTTCTGTGCAGGCTGCTTCCATCCGAGAATGCAAATGCGACTTACTCTTTGTGTGCTGCTTTTTGTCGCCGGTTCGGCAACAGCGAATGAAAAAGACGTCTTCCTGCTGCCGTACTTTCTGGGCAACGGTGAGACGGGAATCTACTTTGCCGTCAGCGAGGATGGACTCAAATTCGAGTGGCTTAACGACGGCAGGGTTGTGATGCCATCGCCAAAGTGGGGGAACGAAAGGCTCACACGAGATCCCTCAATCATCTACCACAATGGTCGATTTCATATGATCTGGACGACCAGCTGGAACTCCCGCACGATTGGCTATGCTTCGTCAAAGGATCTCCGTCAGTGGTCGGATCCGGTACGCGTCAACATCTGGGGCGATCGCACGGATGTACGCAACAGCTGGGCGCCGGAACTTCATTATGACGAAGACAAACAGGAGTACTTTTCCATCTGGAGTAGTACCACGCTCAAAGAGCTCAACGATGGGGATGGCACAACAGACCCTCACGGCTACGACCACCGCACATATATCTCGAGGACGAAGGATTTCACGAGTTGGTCACAACCGGAACTGTTCTTCGCCCCCACTCCGGAGCATGGCGTTATCGATCCGTACATCGCGCGAGATGATCGGGGAACAGCGGACAAGACTGATGATCGCTGGGTGATGGTGATTAAACATGAAATGGCTGAAAAAGACGGCGGCAAAAACCTGCGCCTGACGTTCGCCAGGTCCATGCAGGGACCGTTTGACCCCAAACTGGGACCGCCCATCGTGGGGGCCGGAACTTCCATCGTGAACCGGATGGGCGAAGGTCCGTCATTGTTTAAACGACATGGTGTGTGGTTTCTGTACTGGGACGCGCCGGGCAGTCAATTCTCTTACTGTCTGGCAACCAGTCGTGACCTGAAGACGTGGACCAACCGGTCCGCCGAGATGAGTCTTCCTGCCAAACAGATGCGTCATGGCACTGTCCTGGTCGTTCCTCGAACGAGCGTGGAACGTTGAAAGAGATGCGGGCCCGATCACGTGGTCCTGTGGTAGTGGTCACCAAAGAGGCCACGAAGATACAGGGGACACGGAGATCCACTGGACACAGAGGGCCCTCAGAAAACGGAGTACGCCTCAGGAATGCTGGTCAGTCGTCGTTTCGCCAGCTGTGCTCCCGCGAGAGTCCCTGGCCTGCACGGATTCCCGACCACTGTTCGATCGGCCACTGTCCCGTCTGCTCGTCCGGGACTTCCTGACTGAGGTACATCAGCTGGTCAGCAGGAGGCCAGTCACTTTCCTCTTCGAAGTCGTACAATTCAATACCCAGCAGGCGTTTTGCGATTTGCACAAGCTGCAGTGACGCAAACAGCAGGACCAGCATGAAGAGGCCCATCACGATGAACAGCGGGCCCATGTCAAAGAACCGCTTTGCAAAGGGCCATGTCGTCTTCCATGTGAGCAGCAGCATAATAGTCGCGGCACTCAGAAACGGACCGTACGCTATCTGTTTGTCTCCGCGGGCGAGCCAATTGAAGACGGAAAATGCCACTCCCAGCACGGGAGCAAAAATGAAGACCGAAAGAACCGGTTGCCAGCCGATGACGCTGCCAATCATCCCCATCAGGATGACGTCTCCCTGACCCATTGCTTCCTGCTTCAGGACATAACCGCCGATCACCCGCACGGCCCAGACTGAGCCGGCTCCAGCGGCCGCTCCAAACAGGCTGACAAGCAGACCATGGACTCGAGGCCATCGTATGATAAATCCGTCTACGTCCCAGTCGACGAAGAGTGGCTGAATCAGCTCCGGCATCAGCGGCTGAACTGTGCGAACAACACTTGGGTCCTGAAACCAGATCGGGACGACGAACACTTGCCCGATGATCACGCTGACCAGAATGCCGGCAATCCAGACCGGA
>CAJWGB010000418.1 GCA_913031625.1 uncultured Planctomycetaceae bacterium
CGACGTCAGGCGATTAGCCTGAGGCAACGAGATCGCAGCTTTCTACTTAACCGGCCCCGGCACGTTCAACAATTTCTGCGGGTGCAACAGCTCGATGCTGGCTGGCTGACGTGTAAGCAGCGTCGACCAGAGCCATGGTCCATAGGTTGTCCTGGCCATTACACGGGTGCTGGCCACCGGTTTGAACGGCAGTTAACAGGTCAGCCATAGGGCCAATAAACGCATCGGGAAACCAGACCTTGTCCCAACGAGGCGACTTCCACTGTGCCCCATCATGGATGGTCGAATAGTCAAGCGTACTCGGAGTGCGTTCGGGGTAGGACGGCCAGCCAATCGTTCCTTTCGCCAACCCTTCAGTTCCCTCGACACGCCATTGAATTCCGATCTCTGCAGCAGCGCCTTCCCGTGCCGGTCCCGCCCAGACATCATCCCACGAACTGGCACGAGGTCCGGAATTGTATTCGAGCGTGTAGAGCCCAATGCCGTCCTGGTGCGCAAACGTCGTCCGTGGATCCGGGCGGACACTCGCGAAGATCCTGTCCGGATTGCCGAGCCAGTAGCGGAACGTGTCAAGATGATGGATGCTCATGATGCGTGTTGTGACCCATCCCTGGCGTTCCTGCCATGGCATCCAGTGAGGAATTGCGCGCATGTCGATGGTGGCCAGAACAGGTTCACCCAGCGTTCCACTCTTAAGCAGGTGGTGACATGCGCGGACGGAATGGTCATACCGCATGTTCTGATTGACGCCGAGTGTGACTCCCGACCGCTCACAGAGCTGGACAACCTCCAATGCTTCTGCGTAATCACACCCCAGCGGCTTCTGAGCAAGAATCCCCTTGAGTGAATTTGGAGCTGCAAGGGCCTCTTTGATCACAGGCAACTGCAGATCGGGAGGGACTGCGACATCCAGAATCTGCACCTCTGGATTGGCAACCAGTTCTGCGACGGTGTCGTAAACGGATCCAATTTCGTGCCGATCTGCGACCGCCTGCGCATTTGCTCGGGTTTTCGACGTAATCCCCACAGGATTAAGACCATGCTGGCGGTAAGCCACAAGGTGGCAATCTGCCATGATAAATCCGGACCCCACACACCCAATTCCGGTGGAAGTGTCTTCCGGCAGGGGCACGTGAATGGAATTCTCGACTTCCTGAATATCCAAGAGACTGCTCCTGACGTCTGTTTTCTGGTTTGCGGCGGGGGATCAGTGTAGCCAACTGATTGTGAAACTGAACGGAAGGCCGTTGATTGATTCAGAGAGCTTAGATCGGGAAGATTCGGAGATGCTTAAAGCGTACTTTGAATTTGAAAAGCATCAGACTTCGACCTCGAAGGAAGTCCTTGCTGGCGTCACAACATTCCTGACGATGGCCTACATTCTTGTTGTCCAGCCAAAAGTGCTGGCCGTTGACTTTGCGGGAAATGAAACCGGGATGAGTCCCTCGGCCATCCTCCTGGCCACCTGTCTTTCTGCCGGCTTCGCGTCGATTCTGATGGGAGTCCTCGCCCGACTGCCGATTGCTCTTGCGCCTGGCATGGGGACGAACTACTTCTTTGTCGGAGTCGTGATGGGGATCGGCGGGATGCAGCTGACGGGCGTCGCATGGCAGCAGGCACTCGCGATCGTATTTGTTTCCGGCATTCTGTTTCTCATCATTTCAGCTGTGGGGGCTCGGCAGCTGATTCTGAATGTCATGTCTCCCGGACTGAAGTCCGCAATTGGAGTCGGGATCGGACTGTTTATTGCGATGATCGGCCTGAAGAATGCGGGCGTTATTCATGCGGCACCGTCGCTCGTCGAACTGAACCTTAAGGGGCTGCGTTCTGCTGACGCGGCCGTGTTCTGGAGTGGATTATTTGTCACTCTGGTTCTGATGGCGCGTAAGCTGCCGGGAAGTATCCTGATCGGGCTTGTGGTGTCCGGCGTGGTGGCAGCCTCATGGGGAAAGATCTCCCCAACCAGTATCGTGGGTACTCCGGACGCTGACACGACGCTCCTGTTTCAACTCGATTTCTCAGCAGTGATCACGTTTCAGGGGGTCTCATGGATCCTTGTTTTTTTGTTCATGGATATCTTTGACACCACGGGAACACTGGTTGGAGTTTCTCAGCAGGCGGGGTTGATCGAAAACGGAGAAGTCCCCCGGATGAACCGCGCCATGCTGGCAGATTCAGCAGGAACCATCTTCGGGGCTCTCGTTGGGACAAGCACAGTCACGAGTTACATCGAGTCTGCAGCCGGGGTTCAGCAGGGAGGCCGCACTGGGCTGACGGCCGTCGTGGTCGGGCTGTTGTTTCTCGCCGCAATTTTTCTCAGTCCGCTGCTGGTAGCTCTAAGTGGCTATTCTCCTCTGACTGCCAGCGCGCTCGTGGTGGTCGGAGCCATGATGTTTCGTAGTGCGGCTGAAATTGACTGGAAGGACGAATCCGAATCGATTCCCGCCTTCCTCGTGATTCTCGGAATCCCATTGTTCTTTTCGATTGGTGACGGGATTGCTCTGGGGCTGATCGCATCCCCAATCGTTAAACTGGCGTCTCGCAAAGAGTCGGATGTCTCCATTACTGGTGTGGTCCTCGCCGGCCTGCTGATTGCCTACTATGTGTTCGTTCGGGCCACCTGATTCCCTCCTCCAACAGTCTCTCATTGGAACGTTAGATGCTCCTCATGTCTGCTGCCCTCCAACTCCCCCAAACCTCTCGTCGCCATTTCATCGCCGGCACACTGGCGGCACTTCCTTTAATGAATGTTGCAGATCAGCCTCAGCGTAAGGAGGGAATGACGCTGGGCTTCAGCACTTACGGAATGAAGAAGCTCCGGACCGAGGAAGCGTTGAAGGAGATCATTCGAATCGGCTACGACGCCGTGGAAATCACAGTCTGGCCGGGCTGGGACGCAGCTCCCGGAAACATGTCAGCAGCACGCCGAAAGCAGGTGCGGAGTCAGATCAGCAACGGAGGGCTTGAGTTATCCTCTCTCATGGAACATGTCACTCCCGGCAAAAGCGTTCGCGACAGGGCTGCTAATCTCAAACGCCTCAACGGAGTCTTTGAACTCGCTGCGGATCTTGCCGAGTCACCTCCGCTGGTTCAGACGGTTCTTGGGGGAGGTAAGTTTGAAGCGGAGAAGAATCGTATTCGCGACTGCGTCGGCGCGTGGGCAGAAGCAGCCTCGCAGCAAGGCGTGACGCTTGCCATCAAGCCACACCGAGGTGGCGTCGTGTCTCAGCCGAGCGAAGGAGTCTGGATCATTGAACAGCTCGACAAGCCAGAGAACCTCAAACTCGTGTACGACTACAGCCACTATATCTATCGTGACCTGTCCCTTTCAGAGACGGTTGCCACAGCCATGCCCTACATCGCTCATGTCGCCGTCAAAGACGCCGCAAAGCAGGGCGATCGTGTTGTTTTCCAGCTGCCGGGAACTGCAGGCACAATCCCGTTCGATGCCCTGCTGAGACGGCTGGACGCCGGAGAATATCATGGCGACATCAGCTGCGAAGTCAGCGGGATGGTCTGGAACAAAGCCGGATACGATCCCGTCAAAGCGGCAGAAACATGCTATCGCAATGTGAGCGCGGCATTTGAACAGGCAGGCGTGACACGTCGGTGAGAATTTACAGGCTGCGACGATCAGTCGCAGGGAATGACGACCTCATTGGCGACTGAGCGGCATATTCCGGAACTGCGGAATGTCGGCCACACAGGCATCAGGATCTTTCTTAAAGGCGATGATGCACTCGCTGCAGCAGAACCTCACTTCGACG
>CAJWGB010000419.1 GCA_913031625.1 uncultured Planctomycetaceae bacterium
GGGGCTCGGTGCACCTCACTGGGATCCCTACGCGCGGGGGACGCTGATTGGGCTGTCGCGAGGTTCCACAAAGGCTCACATTGCCAGAGCAGCCCTGGAAGGAATTGCGTACCAGGTGGCCGACGTGGTCACCGCTATGGAAGCTGATTCCGGGCTGAAGCTGAAACAACTGCGCGTGGACGGAGGGGCGTCGCTGAATCGACTATTGATGCAGTTTCAATCGGACCTGCTGAAGGTTCCCGTCATTCGACCGGCGGAAGCCGAAACGACTGCGCTGGGAGCCGCTTACCTTGCCGGCCTGGCAGTAGGGTTCTGGAAGAATCAAAAGGAGATTCAGACGAACTGGTCGGAAGCGGCTCGATTCCGCTCCGGGATGAAGGCTTCGGAACGAAAAACCAGGCTCGCTGGCTGGGCGGATGCGCTGCAGCGTGCGCGTGGGTGATGGTGACTGCCTAAGTCGCGAGCGATGATCATGAAAAGTCGCTGGGCGATGTCAGTACTTCGCTGCGGGCGGTGCGAGAACCGACAAAGAGCCGCGAATGCAGCGGCAACGCTGACATGGTTCTGTCGCCGCTCCGCGTCCGATTGACAGCAGTTTCTTAGCGGAGCGGCGCGAGCCGCCCGGCCCAGTGTGATTACGATATGGCAGGCGGTTTGGCCAATTCGAATTCGAAGGGTTGTTCGGCCGGAGTGCTTGCGCACTTCCGCTACTATTCGCCTCGGAGCGGCGACAGCGGGGGTTTGATGCTGCCGCCGGCCTGCCGCTGCATGATGCCCCTCTATTTCTTCGCAGGAGTGACATTCAGTTTCACCGCCTTCTCCGGAATCTCATCGATTGCGGCCTGCAACATCTTCCGCGTTCTCTCTGCGGTGGCATCGCCGTCGCCCGGCAGGATGTTGGTTTTCTCATAACGATCTGACACTGCGTAGAAGGCGCCGTCCCGATACAGCTTGTAATGCTGATTCTGTGCCCAGACGATCTCCCGTCCATTCACACCCTGTCCATGCGGCTCGGCGGCCGGCCCAAACCTCGGATAATAATACTGGCGGATCCACGGCCTGGCATTGCCCGGTTTCCCAAGGCACTGTGGCCAGAAACTCTGTCCGTCCAGTTCTACGTCTGGCAGGTCGGACTCTGTAATCTCCGCAAGCGTTGGCAGGAAATCTGCAAAGTCGACGAGGTCGCTGCAGACTGTTCCTTCCTTAACTCGTCCCGGGCAATTGACGATGAGCGGCGCGTGCGTGCCTCCGTCTGTTGCCCATGCCTTTTCACCTTTTCGCTGTTTGCCGCCAAAGGGATAAGTGAGTGACCGACCGGTTCCGTTATCTGTCGTGTAGATCACAATCGTATTTTTACGCAGTTTGAGTTCTTCGAGCGTGTCCACAACGCGGCCTACAAGTTTGTCGGCGTAGGCTGTCATATCTTTAAAATGTGATAACGGAGTCGCCTCAGGCGACTTCGAGTCCGGAGTGTGCACGAACGGAGAATGCACGAGCAGCATGGGGTAGTACACGAAGAATGGTTCCTCTTTATTGTTACGGATGAAGTCGAGCACAAACTCATTGACGATGTCAGGGCCGTAATCCGACTTTTCCGAATTCAGTAGTTCCCCGTTCTGGTTGAGACTCGGATTCCAGAACCTGTTTCTGCCAGTGCCGGGATAGTTCCAGACACACCAGGAATCGAATCCGCAATCAGGGACGATCACCCCGTTTGGTCCTCCGTGGAGTTGCCACTTGCCGGCCACTGCCGTCTTATAGCCGGCACTTTTCAGCATGTTGCCAAATGTCGTTTCGGATTTGTCAAGGGTGCCAAAGCGAACGTAGTTGCGCCATCCATCACGGCCCGTCATGATTTTGACTCGGCTGGACGTACAGACCGGCTCGCTGTAGCAATGTTCAAATCTGGCCCCGGTGGCCGCAAGGCGATCCAGTACCGGTGTCTGAAAGTACCTGCTGCCGTAGCACCCATAGTTGTCTGCTGCCGAGTCGTCAGCCATGATCAGGATGACGTTGAGCCGTTCTCGAGGGCCTGCGACTGCAACGGAAGGAAGGATGAGAAGTAGCAGGAACAGGGCATTTTTCATGGAGCGTCTCTGAACTGGCGGGCTGTGACAGTTGCTGACTGGATTTTGAGAGGACAGCCTAACATCACGTTTACATTCCGCCGCGCCCAGCGTGTGAAAGGTAGAATATGGTCACTCCGGAAAGATCAACGGCGCTTCGTTGCTTCGGCGCTTCGTTGCGCAGTTTTCGTTCAGCGACAGGTCGAGGGCAGAGAGTCGGACTGCAGTTCTTCGGGGCAGAACGAGATTGCAGATGCCATCAGCACAGACGGTCACACAGCGAACGCGGAGCGGGACCAGCGAGAGATTTCGGCTGGTTGTTCGGGGCGAGGCCGTCTATTAAAGTCTCTCGAAACTCTTTCTCATTGCTCCACAGTTTCGGTGCCAGGGTTACTCCCATCGACAGCAACCAGATGATCTTCGAAGGTCTGATGACGACCATGAGCCAGACGGGTGCCGTCAATGTGGCTCCCATGGGGCCGATCGTGCGGGGAGATTTCGACTCATTGCTTCTGCGTCCCTTTGAAGGGTCAACGACCTTTGACAACCTGTCGGCGTCCAGACACGGAGTGTTTCATGTTGTGGATCAGGTGGATGTGATTGCGGAAGCAGCCATTCGTCGCCTTCGGCAGACTCCTGCGACCGTTCCGGCGCAGATGATAGAAGGTGCGGTTTTGGAAGACTGTTGTCGATGGTTTGAGCTTGAGGTCACGCGGGTGGATACCTCGCAGCCCAGGTCCGAAATGGAGGCTCGCGTCTTACATCGAGGCGAACGGCGTCCGTTTCAGGGGTTCAATCGGGCTCGGCATGCGGTGATTGAAGCGGCCATTCTCGCGACGAGGCTGCATCTGATTCCCCGGGAGGATGTTGAGGCCCAGTACCGGGTCCTTGCATCGGCCGTTGAAAAAACCGGTGGTCAACGTGAACGCGATGCCTTTGGCATGCTCAATGAGTTTGTAAAGCAGCATCAGGGAGCTGCTTCGTGAACCGAGTGGAGGTTGTTACCGGATCTCGTCTGCACTTTGGGCTATTGTGTGGTCCACCGGACATGACGTGGCATTTCGGTGGAATTGGATTGATGATCGATTCCCCGTCGTGGCATGTTTCTGTTTCCTCAGTTGCTGAGCGGACGGATATTATTCACGGGTCTGGTGCGGCAGTGAGTCGGATCAACCGGATTGTCTCCCGATTTCGAAGCCTGCATGATCTGCCGTCCAGCCTTGAGATTGAACTCAGGAGTGAAGCCCCGTTTCATAACGGACTGGGGGCTGGCACTCAGCTGACGCTTGCCGTTGCCACCGCTTTGCATGTGCTTTCCGGACAGTCACGCCCCGGTTCGAGCGCTGAAACAGCGGGGGAATTTGAACGCAGCCGACGTTCAGCAATTGGCACTGCCGGATTCGATCGAGGTGGTTTTCTCGTCGACTATGGTCGAGCTGAGAATCGCGTTGACCGACTACCGTTCCCGGAAGAGTGGAGAATGGTCGTTGTTTCAGTTCGGCAGAGTGAAGGGTTGTCAGGTGCGCCTGAGGAACAGTTCTTTGGAGAACGGTCGGCTCTTTCAGAAGCTTCTCTCCAGGCAGCCGATGAACTAATTCGAGGTCAGATCCTGCCGTCATTGCAGGCCAGTGAGGTCAACGACGTTCGCGCAGCACTGGGGA
>CAJWGB010000420.1 GCA_913031625.1 uncultured Planctomycetaceae bacterium
CCCGAGACGCTTCGCAAGCTCGGTCTCCGAAAGCTTTCCCCAGTCGATCTTCAGGCCACGCGGGTCGGTGACCGGTTCCGCGTCGACTCGGCGGATTCGATAGATCGCTCCGGGAATCTCCGGCCGAGCCACCTGCGAGGTCGGGCAGCCTCGATAAAACCAGCCGCCGGTGTCGACGACGAGCAGACTGCCGTCGGCATCCTCGAGCACATCGGTCGGATGAAAGTCGGACTGATCGCTGTGCAGCAGAGTTGTCGTCTCCGGTGCCCATGTCGCCCCGACTGATGAAAGCTGATGTCTCGACACTCGGTGAGTATTAAATTCCGTGCAAACAAGGTCTCCCCGCAATGCCGACTTCCGATTTTGAGGCATCACGATTCCCGAAGGAGCCGCCGGCCCAAGTTGTTTCAGAACAGGAAGCAAACCTCCCGTCGCGGGATGGGGAGCCAATACACGAGGATGCTTCCGTCCATAGACGCCTCCATAGACCGCATGCAGAATTCCATCTCGCCGGCCCGGCTGAGACATGTCAAAGAATGTCCCGCTCAGAAACCGCTCGCCCGATAGACTAAAGGCCAGCCCAACAGGATTATTCATGCCTCCTGTAATGACACGCTCCAACTGACTGCCGTCCGGCCGAGCACGATAAATGTGAGCAGCATGCGATGTCCGAGTACGGCCATTCGTCAGTTCATGCGTCTGGCCGGCGAACGCTCCTTTGGTCCAATAGAAGAAGCCGTCCGGTCCGGAATACGGGCCGTGCATATCGTTACCACACTTCCCCAGAGACCCACCGTCAAACCAAACGGTCCGCTCATCCGCAACATGGTCTCCATCCGTATCTCGAAGCTTCCAGATATGGGGCGGGGCTCCGATATAGATGGCACCGTTGTGGACCAGGATTCCTTCGGGAAAGGGCAGCCTGTCTGCGAAGACGGTGGACTCATCAAAAACCCCATCTCCGTCTCGATCAACAAGCCGCAGCACACGATGCCGCGGATCATTGATCTGCACGGTCGCCTTTCTGGTGTCCCCTGAGCTGTCGGTGACGTAGAGAACGCCGTCTACGTCAAAGCACAGATGAACGGGACGCTTCACCAGTGGCGGTGCCGCAACACGTTGCAGTTCAAAACCGTTCGGAATCGTGAATGTGTGCGGAGCAAGTGTGACAGTTTTGTCACCATGAGCCACAAGGCAGCTGGCGAAAATCAGCAGCACAACGTATGTCGGTCCCAGCGCATCGCAGATCCGGCCCTGGATAAGGTCAAACGCAACTCCGCCAGAGTTGCGTCGCTTCGCTCCCTGATCCGGCCTGCCACTCTGCCTCCACATCACTCTGTCACCAGCTTGTCCACAAAGAATTCCACCAGTGAATCATACTTAACATCCGCTCCCGGATACTTCAGATGTGCCTCCAGCCGGAGAGCATCGGTTTTCTTCCTGAGTGCAAAGCCAAGGTTGACGTGATGAATCAGCCAGCCACGAACGCGCTTTGGATCCGTCGGCAGTTTGGCATCCGGTGACATGCCGTAACTCATGAAGATTGGCGGATCATCTGCCGACACAATTTCCAGAGCCGCGTGCCGCGCTGCCGTCTTATTCGCTTCCTCAAGTGTTTTTGCTCCCCATTGCGCTATTCGGATCTTCTCCCTGTCGGTTTCTCCATTCAGAGGCAAAACGAGTGACTCAACCTGGTTTTCATCTCCAAGGAGCGGACCAATTGTCTCACGCCAGAACTCAGCACTGTTAGACGTCTGGCCCCCGGCTGTTGCCACACAGGACAGCCGCGTTGACTCTCGTTCGATGGGGTCAGAACTGTCAGGCTTCGCCATCTCATCCGAATAAGCCAGCCACATGCAGATCTGTGCGCCAGCAGACCCCCCGAACGCCGCCACCCGATCCTTGTCAATATTCCACTCGCCAGCTCGGGAACGCATTGTCTGTAATGCTCGCCGAGCATCGTGATGGGCGGTGGGCAGAGGGTGAGTACCCAGCAGACGGTAGTTGATAGCGGCAACGGAAATACCGGCCTGAAGCAGCCGGGTCAGATTTGCTGAACTGAGCTTCTCTTTACTGCCGGACTTAAACCCTCCTCCGTGAATGTAGATAGCCAGCGGCGTTGGCTTTGAGGAATCCGCCAGCCAGAGATCAAAGACCTGTCGCTCGTGCTCACCATATTTGACATTGGCATGAGTCGGCTTCTGCTTCGGCGGGGCAGTCTGCGCAGTACCGCGAGCCGGTTTGTTCTGCCGGGCTCGATTGGCGGCCTGACGAAGCACAGCCTTCGTTTCCGCATCGGACAGGATGCCGTCGCCATCACTGTCCACTTGAGGAAATCGTTTGAGAACCTGCTGACGTGCTGCCGCTTCTTCCGCGTCGGAGATGACACCATCTTTGTCTGTGTCGGCCTGCGGATAGATCCTGAGAATCTGATTTCTGATTTCATCATCCGCGGTGGCGAATAGGACGCTGGCCAGCAACACGAGTGCGAAGCCTGCCATTTTTAGAGTGCTTTTGATGTGACCACTTTCTTCACAAGGACTGTTACCAGACAACCGGACTTCTGAGTACAGCTCATTTCTGATTCATCCATTCCTTTGTCTGCCTGACCACCAGCTCCAGAGCCTCCTCCCAGCTCATCGAGGGGGAAGCCTTGCTTCCTCGGACGGGTTTGAACCCGTGCCCGGCGTGAGTGACTTCGACCAGCTTCACGTTACTGCCTTTCGCTTTTGCCTGCTGATAGAGGTGTTTCGACAGTTCAATCGGAACCGTTGGATCGGTGTCACCATGGACAAGGAGAATTGGCGGGCTGGTGGGCTTCAGGTACTGATCGGCACTGACCAGATTCTGGATTTCCTCCTTACTCAGGCCGTCAAACGGTTTGAACATCATCTCACCTTTCGACTGGCTTCGTGATGGAAATCGCTCGAGCCGCTTTTGCCAGAGTTCCGGAACAAGATAAGTGGTTGCCCCATAGAACGAGATCGCACCAAGAACAGTGTGCTCAGTCCCCGGTCCAGTGACTTCCCCCGGAAGAACCTCGTTCGCTGTCAGGGCACAGATCAACGCTTTTGAGCCACCAGCCGATGTTCCCCACGTGACCATTTTATGCGGATCGATACCAAAGCGGTCCGAGTTCTTCGCGAGGAATCGCAGAGCGTCCTTGCAGTCCTGAAACAACTGATGGAAACCAAGCTCTTCTCCCTGGCCAAACACGCGGTAATCGATCGTCGCAACGGCAATTCCTGCGTTGGTCAGTTCTTTTACAACTAAGGAGCTCCTGTTGTAAATGGCCGCCTTTGTCCCGCCCGTGTTGCCACCACCATGGATATAGACGAACAGCGGTGCTTTGTCGTAGACCTTCTTTTTGGGATAGATGAAGTCGAGTTTATTCCTCTGCTGAGCAGTGCTCCTCCTGTACTCGATATCGAATTCACCTTTCAGCCCCATCGACGCCAGCAGTGTTTTTGAGGCAGGATTCTTTCCTGCGTTGCCGGGGCGCGAAGTGCCTGAATTCGGAGCGTTCCGCTTCGCTCGGCTGGCCGCCTGTCGAATTATGGCTTTCAATTCCGCATCCGAGAGATCGCCGTCTCCGTCTCTGTCAGCTCGCGAAAACCGCTTGAGAATCTGCGTCCGAACCGCTGCTATCTCTGCGTCGGAGATGACATCGTCTTTGTCGGTGTCGGC
>CAJWGB010000421.1 GCA_913031625.1 uncultured Planctomycetaceae bacterium
TAGCCCAGTTTCTTAAGACGTTTCGTTGCTGACTTCGCCAGCAGCGAAACAATCTCCACTGAATAGACCTCATCCACAATCTCAGCAAGGACGGCCGCCTGATAGCCACTGCCTGTTCCAATCTCAAGGACCTTGTGTTCCGGTCGGGGATCAATTGTCTGAGTCATGTAGGCCACAATGAACGGCGACGAAATTGTCTGCTGTGACCCAATTGGGAGCGCGACATCATGGTAGGCACGCTGTCGAAGGGGGGCGGGGACAAACTCATGACGCGGCACTGTCGACATCGCCTGCAGAACCGCCCGGTTGTTGATCCCTTCCGGCTCAATCACGGTCGCCACCATTCTTGCTCGATGAGGCGCGTAGCGATCAGTCTGTGCGATGCACTCCGGTAGTGTGATGTACAGAATCATGACGCTCATCAGGCCACATCGTGAGAGGGTCGCAGATTTCCTGTTTTGAGACATGGCAAATACCCTTCGGCAGAAACTGCTGGTCCGGTCAGAGGCACTTATCGGCTGGAGCTAATCACTGTCTCGTCAAACAGCTCTTCAAGTTTTGATACAGACGCCGCAATGGAGTAATTTTCTTCGACGTGTCGCGCTGCAGCGGCCGTCCGTGCTGCGGCATCGTCAGAACTGGATTCGGACTGTGTCAGAAATCTGGTCAGATGCTCTTTGAGGGATTCTACGCTGTTTACATCGCAAAGGGTGCCAAACTGACCATGCTGCAGGATCTCCCTTGGCCCTGAATCACAGTCTGCTGCAAGGACGGGCACCTGACAGGCCATCGCTTCCATTATGACGTTTGGCATGCCTTCAAGCAGCGAGGGAAACACAAACAGGTCGGCCGATCGAAACCAGGAAGGAGCATTGTCCTGAAAACCAGTCAGGTGAATCCAGTCCTGTAATCCGTGACCTTCTATCTGTTGTTCCAGCCTCGATTTCTGCGGGCCGTCTCCGAGGATGGCCGCTCGGAAATCAAGTTCCGGCCGTTCTGAGTGCACAGCCGCCAGTGCATCGATGAGCAGATGGAATCCTTTGTTTGTGTCCAGACGTCCTGCGGTGACGATACGTGTCCCACCCTGGTCCGCTGACCACCAATGATCCAATACCTGCTCCTCTGACCTTGCGCGTATGGATGGCAGGTGGAGTCCATTGGGAAGCACACGAACGGAGTCGGGCTGCAGACCGTAGAATGCCTCTGCCGACCGCGCCGAACCTTCTGCATTGGCAAGAGCAAAGGCCGATCTGGAATAAAGCCGTCGAAGAATGCGTCGTTTAGCCCACTGAAAACGGCCGGCAATCGCTTCGAACCCCTCCGGAACTTCGGTGACGATGGTCGACAGGTTCGGAACTCCGACCCGCTGAGCCGCATCGGCTGCAATCAAAGTCATCAGGAATGTCCGGTCATAACAGACATCGGCTTCGACTTCCCTGAGAAACGACGACATGTCAGCCACTCGTTTGCCGTGCATCAGAATTCCCGGACCGCGAGGGAGGCCAAAACGTTCTTCAAACGAATGGATTGGCACATCGTCCGGCAATTCGTCCAGGAGCGGACCCTGGCGATAGACCAGGTAAAGAATGGGTTCAAACCGAGCCCGATCGATCTGTTTGAGAATCGATACGATTTGACGTTCAGATCCGCCGCCATGCAGGGCGCCGATCGAGAATACGACTCGCGTTCGCTTCATGATCCAGAATCAGCTCCAGAATGGGGCCCGATTAAAATCTCGTCAGCAGGACCTGAGTCCGACCGTCAAAATTCACTTTGACCGTTTCAATGTTGGCAACCGCTTTTTTGACAACGATGTGCGGCCCGTCGCAGACTTTTGTTCACCTGACTGGACAGGAATCTCCGCACACGCTTCCGTCCGCTCCACCTGTGTACAATATCTTGTGGATAAAGTGGATTGGAATACTCAATCTTTGTCCGATGATGAGTCGTCGCGGCTTCACTTTCGATACGTGACGGCTGTGTGATTCCGCAAAAACAAATTCGATTGCTCAAAAGATATCAGCTGGTTTGACAGTTGGTCCAGGCGGGTTAAGATCGCCAACCGTTGAGTTGAGTCGTGGGACGTCATGACCGTCTGCACCACACATGGCGGCCCACTCAAGATATTTCTCCCGCAAACGCTGCGAGGCGACGGAGTGCCAGTTTTCACTGCATCCCTGCTCACTGCTGCGCGGAGTTGAAGGAGGGGGCGCATGACGCAGCCCGCACGTCAAGGAAAGAACTGTGCCAGCGCGAGCACTGCGAGGTCAAACTCAGTAGCTGCTTCGTCGAGCAATTCCAATCAGAATTGTGATGCGCACGTTGAGTCCGTCCTCCGCGACTCGTTGGGTGAGCGAAACTTCGAACACTGGTTCGGACAGAGTGCTCGCACCAGCGTTTCCAATGACTCACTCCTGATAGACGTCCCCAATCCCTTCATTGCCAACTGGCTGCTGAAGCGTTTTCGTTCCGGACTCAATCAGGCGGCCGTGGATCTGCTCGGTCCTTCCGGCTCATTTGAGCTTCGGGTGGACGCCAGCCTGCAGACCGAAAGCCCGGAAAGTCCAGTTCAGGTTGATCCGGAAGTCAAAGAGTCAAGGTTACCGTCACAGAAGGCGGGACCACGACATGTTTCCGAATTTGACTCGGTTGCCCGGCCGACTCAACGCCGGAAGTTCCGGACATTTCAAAGTCTTGTTGGTGGCGAATGCAACGACCTTGCTCTGTTGGCCGCTCGGCAGGTCGCCGACAATCCCGGAGAACGCTTCAACCCTCTTTTTGTTCATGGTCCGTCTGGCGTCGGAAAGACACATCTTCTTGAAGCGATCTACAGCGACATTCGCAGGCAGAATTCTCAACTTAACGTGATGTATCTGACGAGTGAGTCGTTTACGAACTACTTCACCCAGGCCCTCGATTCAAAAACAGTTCCTTCGTTCCGTCAGCGATTTCGCAGCGTGGATGTGCTGTTGATCGATAACATTGAGTTCCTCGACAGCCGCAAGAAGGCTACCGAAGAAGAGTTTCTGCACACGATCGTGCAGATCATCGAACATGGAGGCCAACTTGTCGTTTCGTCTGACCGTCATCCCCGACTGCTCACGAAGCACCGGGAAGAGCTGATCACCCGGTTTACCGGTGGTCTCGTCTGCAGGATGGACATGCCGGATGAAGAGACACGTCGCAGAATCACCGCTTCGCTTTCGCTGCCTGTCAAGGAATGCTTCACAGAGGAAGCACTGGACTACGTGGCTCGTCGCTGTCGTCGAAGTGTTCGAGAGATTCAGGGAGCACTCAACAGCCTTTACGGTCACTTTTCACTTGATCGGCGCCGAATCACAGTTGCCCGAGCTCGCGAGGTTCTTGGAGACCTGGAGCAGGAGTGTCGCCGACTTGTGCGGATTGCGGATGTCGAGAAAGTTGTTTGCGATGCATTCGGTCTGACGGCAACCGATCTGCGATCAAAGAGCCGCCGAAAAGCCGTGGCCTGCCCTCGCGCCCTTGCCATGTATGTGGCTCGGAAACTGACGAAGTCCGCCTATCGTGAAATAGGAATGTACTTCGGGGGCAGAGATCACAGTACCGTCGTCGCGGCTGAGAAACGGGTGACAGCATGGATCGAATCTGATTCACCGATTGAACTGCCG
>CAJWGB010000422.1 GCA_913031625.1 uncultured Planctomycetaceae bacterium
CATATTCCGGCCGCCCGTTTGCCGTCAGAGCGACAATTGGAAGTTCTGCTCCCAGCAGCCATTTTTCGTGAACTGCACTTCGGAGGGGGTGAGCAGCGACTCGCAGTCGAGTTCTGAGAGGACTTCCAGTTCACACTTAAATCGTGCCAATACGGCTGGCGACAGGCTGGCCGACCACTCTGCACGATGCAGGTGGTAGGGACGCCCAAGCGAGGCATTTACGAATGTTGTTTTGATTCCGTCGCAGGATTCGACGTCGCGAATCTTGTGGAACCGCACCGCGATATCTTGTCTTGTGTTGCTCACGATTGTTCCCCGAGACTGCAGGGTGCGAACCGGAACTGCAATCGAAGGCGGATGAGAACAGTTGCTCTCTACCCGAATGACGTCGGTCTGGATTTACTGACCCTGGAACGATATACCGGTTGTGCGAATTGCGCCGGCTCGAAAAGGGGGGCCTGCTATCGCGCAAACGATTCGACGGTGATCCACACCCTCAGTTTGAGAGCCGCAACCTGTTCATCAAGGATTTCCCGACTGGTATCGCCGTTAAGCAGCAGCAGACCCACATTCAAGTTTCAGGAACCGAACACTCCGGATTCCGTTGTTGTGGCTTTTGCGTGTCCTCAATCAGAGTTTCGGATTCGTCATGTCTGACCAATTCGAGCAACTCCTGATTGACTCACTCACCTTCCAAAGTTAATTCAGTACCAGTCTGATGAACCGTGTTCCCGCAATGCGTATCCTTGCCCTATGCCACTCCAGGAAATAGAAGTCAGAATCCCTGAAAGTCGCCTTCCGGCTGACGTCGCGGAATTCATTGACGAAGCCAACGAGCGAATCAGGAACTTCATCGACGACCGACCAGTTCGGATCTCCGGGTTTGTTCCGAGTGACTTCGATCAGGTCTACTTCGCGCTGGAAGCGATTGCTGAACAGAGAATCGCCGCCGGTGACGTCTTCTGCGAGTGGGGTTGTGGTTTCGGCATTGTGGCCATGCTGGCAGCGGCACTCGAATTTCAATCGTACGGGATTGAAATCGAAAACAGCCTGATCGTCGAAGCCACGCAGCTTGCGGAAGATTACGACGTTCCCGTCGATTTCGTCTGTGGTAGTTTCGTTCCGCGTGAGTTGGAAGAAACGGCGGAAGCGATGTTTAACAGCGAGTTGGCATGGCTGGACGCTCGCGCAGACGAAGCATATGAACAGCTTGGGCTTCAACCCTGTGATTTCGATCTGGTCTACGCGTTTCCGTGGCCTGGTGAAGAAGATGTCATTACGACTTTGTTTGAAGAGTCTGCCGCCATGGGAGCTTTACTGCTGACGTTTGGGCAGATGGACGGAGTCCGTGTCCGCCGGAAAGTTGCGCGTTAGAAGCAACCTGAATTGGTTACCGGATGGCCTTGAGGACGGGTTTGAATAGTCTGGGCGTTTCTTTCACCGAGTGACGCAAGCATGACGCTACGATTCCCATGCTGCCACTGCGGGCGGTTTGTCCGTATAAATGCGACGAACAAGCCAGACAGCCTCACCACTCCCATGGTCTGTAGCTGAGCTCTCCGAACTCGGAGCCACTCAGTGTGGCATCGAACACGGAGCCCGATGTTTGCAGTGGCTGGTAACCTGTGGTCTGAGATGCGTCCGGCGGGAACAAACCCTGCCTCACCCACCTGCTTGTGCCGCGTGCCTGTACTGTTGGGGTACATCCGCGGTGAGGTCCTCCGGCTCTTATTTTCCCTCGGCTCCATGGCTGCCTGCTTTGGCAGACTTAAGCGTTGCGAGAAAGGCGACAAGGTCACGCACTTCTCGGCGTGTCAGGCCCTTTGTGATATCGGCCGGCATACCGCTGAGTCCGGGGGCTCGATCATCAATCTCATCCACGCGAATTGTCACGATCTCTCCCCTGGGCGTGACCAGCCGAACAACCTCGTCGGTTTCCTCGCGAATGATACCCGAATGAATCTTCCCATTACTGTCCACAATCACGGTCGTCTCGAACCCTTTGGCAATCTTTGCATTTGGGTCAACGATAGACTCAAGCAGGTAGTGGCGATCATTCTTAATCGCCACTCCAGAGAGGTCCGGACCTACAGAAGCTCCACTGCCGTTCACAATGTGACAGCGGCGACAGGAGGCAGCAGCTCTCCCAAAGAAAATTTTCCTGCCCGACTGTACATCACCCCCTTCGAGGCATTCGCTCCACTGTTCTGCCTTTGACTTTGCCTGCTGCTGCACCGCACGAAAGGCCGCCACCCGTCCGCTGAGTGATTTGGACGCTGATCCTGCTTCGAGGAGTTCAAGGATCACTCCGGCTGGCAGTTTGTCCTGTTCCAGGAGATCAAACACACTCGACAGCGCCGCGTTTGACGAGTCAGATCTGATTCGTCCGAGAAGGGTAACTGCCTGTTGCCTTGAAGTGACTTTGCCTGACTGAGCAACCTCCTGTAGCAGTGGTACCGCTTTGTTCGGATTCTGATTGGACAGCAGCTCGAGAGCCACCAGGCGAACTTCTTCTGACCGATCCGAAATCCCCTGTTCGAGGAGGTCATCAAGCTGATCCGTCAGGTCAGCCAATGCGCGGAATGCGGTGACTCGGGCACCATCTCCTGCGCTCTCTGACGCAAGTGTTGTCTTCAACTCCGGAACAATTTCCTGAAGTCGCAGCTGCGCTCCAATCTCGATCGTCAGCTGCCGAACGTTGTCCGGGCCTGCCAGCATTGCCGGCAGTGACTCCCGGACGGCTGAATCAAGATTGTCGACTTCTCGTTCAGGAAGCTCGCGCCACCGTCCGGTGACGGTATTTGTCTGTTGGGGCGATTCCCATGACTTCAGGAGTTCGCAGGCCAGAACTCGAAGTTCTTCCGATTGCTGCGGGTCCCCGGCAAGTCTTGCAACACCTGCTGCCGATAAAGCGGACCCTGTTCGATACGCAGCCTCCATAATGCGTCGATTCAGCGCCGGGCTTTTGTGAGACCGCTGGATCAGTGCGGCCACATCACGGTCCGCCACAGAACGTTCATCCGTCAGCATGCGAACAGCGGAAAGTACCACCTGTTCGTCCTGATCATCGAGCATCTCAACGAGCCGTTGAGTGTCCTCCATCCTTCCGAAGGCCACGGCAAGAGCTCGTCTGACGGCAGGGTTACTGTGTTGTGCGATACCTTCAAGAGAGCCAGGGATGCGGCTCCCAATCAGAGATAATGCGTCAATGCACTGATGCCGGACGATCGCGTCCTGATCCTGGTTGCGGGAGAGCAGCGCCAGCAATGCAGGCACATCCACAGATGTGCCGATGCGTCCCATGAGTGCCGCCGAGAAACCGGCTAGCCGCAGGTCTCTTCCGGCGAGGTGTCCTGTCAATGACGCACGCAGTGCGTCTCGTTGATGTTCTTTCAGCAATTTCGCTCGACCGTGACGCTCCATCAAATCCGCGAGAATCCGGGCTGCCTGAGACGCCTGCTCGGTCGCCGTCATGAGCTGCTGGCTGAGAGCAATCGTAGCCTCCACTCCATTCTCTGGAGACTTAAGACCAAGCTGCCAGAGGCCCCATGCCGCGTGTCGAGCGGTCAACGCGTCCGTGGCATTGAGTCCCTTGA
>CAJWGB010000423.1 GCA_913031625.1 uncultured Planctomycetaceae bacterium
GGAGAAATCAAAAGTCACCGATGCCGGTGTCACTCACCTGAAAGATCTGAAACTCAAGAACATCAACCTCAACTACTGCACGTCCATCAGCAATGCGACGCTGGATGTTCTGGGAGGTATGCCGTCACTCGAAGGGATCCAGCTGGACTACACCAAGATCACTGATGAAGGCATGGCCAACGTCGCAAAACTCCCCAGGCTCAAACGTCTTCGAATTCGCGGAGCAGACGTGACCGGAGCTGGGCTGGCGCATGTGGCAGAGCTTTCCGGGATGCAGCGAGTGGAACTGCGAGACACCTCACTGGACGACGAGGGTCTGAAGGTGCTCGGAACGCTTGCCAAAATCAATTTCCTGGACATCAGCGAGTGCCGAATTGCCTCTCCGGAAGGGATGAAGGAAATCGGCAAACTGACTGAGCTGAAGACTCTTGGCTTCTGGGAAACCAAACTCAATGACGAAGCGTTCAATGAGTTCGGCAAACTGACAGCTGTCGAAGATCTGAATCTCAAAGCAACCAACGTGACCGATGACTCAGTGGCCACTCTTCTGAAGATGAAGAAACTGAAGAAGTTGAACCTTGCGGGCACTCAATTGACGGATGAGGGGTTCAAACAGCTGGCTGAACTGCCGGACCTCCTGGAACTGAATGTTGCCAATACGAGTATTGGATTCGACATCATTGACCTGCTTGCTGAAAAAGAAGGCCTGACGGTCGTTGAGTTTGAAAACTAGAGGTCGACCGAGTTCCTGAAAGCCGGGCATTCCGGCGATGTCCACTACCCGCGACGACGGTCGCTGCTGCGATTCTGTCTCCTGATTCTGAAAGACAATTATGTCCGCGTCTCGTCCTGCCAGCGAAGAAGCTTTTGCTCGTTCGGTCAAGTCGATCCCCGGAGGCGTAAACAGTCCCGCTCGAGCTTTCGGCGCTGTGGGCGGAACGCCACCCTTTATTGCATCAGGAAACGGGCCGCACCTGACGGATATCGATGGTAATCAGTACATTGATTACATCGGTTCCTGGGGACCTCACATTCTGGGTCATCGTCATCCGTCCGTGATGGGGGCCATTGCTGCAGCCCTGGAAACCGGAACGAGTTTCGGAGCTCCCACCGTTGCAGAAGCTGAAATGGCGGAGCTCGTGTGCGAGCTTGTGCCGTCGGTGGAGAAAGTGCGGATGGTGAATTCCGGCACGGAAGCCACTATGTCAGCCATTCGACTTGCTCGAGGGTTTACCGGTCGCAATGTGATCGTCAAGTTTGCGGGCTGCTATCACGGGCACGTGGACAGTCTGCTGGTATCTGCCGGAAGTGGTGCTCTCACTCTGGGAACGCCTTCCAGTCCCGGTGTGCCGGAAGGGTGCACATCCGATACGCTCGTGCTGAATTACAACGATGTCGGCCAGTTGCAGGAAGCATTTGCAGGTAAGGGCGAAGAACTGGCGGCAGTCATCCTTGAGCCGGTTTGCGGGAACATGGGGTGTGTGATTCCATCGGACAGGTTTTTGACAGCGCTGCGAGAGCTCTGCACGGAACATGGAACCGTATTGATTTTCGATGAGGTGATGACGGGTTTTCGAGTGGCGTTGAATTGTGCTCAGAGTCGTCTCGGCGTGACTCCTGACATGACCACCCTCGGGAAAATCATCGGCGGGGGAATGCCGGTCGGAGCTTATGGCGGCCGAGCAGACATCATGGATGCTGTCTCACCCGTGGGAGGCGTCTACCAGGCAGGAACGTTGTCCGGGAATCCAGTGGCAATGGCAGCCGGTCTTTCGACGCTTCGCCAATTGGTGGCAGACAATCCGTATGACCGACTGGAGGGAATGGCGGAACGACTTGCCGGAGGTCTGTTGTCGGCAGCTGAGGCAGCCGGTGTCCCGGCTCAGGTTAATCGCGTGGGCAGCATGCTGACTCTGTTTTTCAATGATGCCCCGGTCACCGACTTTGCGACGGCGACAGCATCGGACACAGATCGGTTTGCGAAGTACTTCCACGGTATGCTGGATCGAGGCATTTATCTTCCGTGCAGTCAGTATGAGGCACTGTTCGTTTCGGCCGCACATACCGATGAGCTGATTGATCAGACGATTGCCGCTGCTCAGGATACTCTGGCGACGTTGTAACAGACGACGCCAGTTAGCGTTCGCGGGAATCACCACTGAGGACACAGAGGTTCACGGAGTCCTGACGCAAGAGCGAATGTTGCTCCCGTGGTCAGACGGTGGGCATTGTTCACGCTGCCGATTGAACGGCCTGAATTTGTCCTGACCACTGGACGTACTCAGAGAATGCGTCACGATGCGTGGGAAATACCTTCCTCTGTGAGTCTCCGCAATGCCTCGTTTCATTCTCGCCCTCGATCAGGGCACCACCTCTTCCCGCGCCATCCTGTTTGATCATTCCGGTGCGGCAGTTGCAGTCGCGCAGAAGGAGTTTACGCAATACTTTCCAAAATCCGGCTGGGTCGAACACGATGCGGAAGAGATCTGGACTTCTCAGTTGGCCGTCGCGCGGTCAGTTCTGAGGAAGGCAAAAGTCAAAGCTGCAGACATCGCGGCAATTGGGATTACCAACCAACGGGAAACAACCGTTGTGTGGAACCGAAGAACGGGCAAGCCAGTCTCTCGTGCGATCGTCTGGCAGGACCGCAGAACGGCCGGGATCTGTGATGAGCTTCGAGCGGCCAAAGCGGATCGGACAATTCAAAAGAAGACGGGGCTGGTACTCGACGCATATTTCTCCGGGACCAAAGTGCAGTGGATCCTGGATCAGACGAAGGGGGCTCGAAAGCTGGCAGAGCAGGGGGACCTTGCATTCGGCACGGTCGACTCCTGGCTGCTCTGGCGGCTCACGAACGGGGAAGTTCACGCAACGGATCCGAGCAACGCCTCTCGCACCATGCTGTATAATATCCGAACACAAAAGTGGGACTCCGGGCTGTTAAAGCTTCTGAACGTGCCGGAATCAGTGCTGCCGGACGTGAAGTCGTCCAGTGAGGTTTACGGACATACCTCCGTACTTGGAGGCAGTATTCCGGTCGCCGGGATCGCAGGTGACCAGCAGGCCGCCCTCTTTGGCCAGTGTTGTACGCGGCCTGGGATGGTTAAGAATACGTACGGGACTGGCTGTTTCATGTTGATGAACACTGGAACGGAAGCCGTTACATCAAAGAACCGGCTGCTGACAACAGTTGCATGGAAGATTGGGGACCGGACGGAGTATGCACTCGAAGGCAGCATCTTCATCGCCGGCGCGGTCACCCAATGGCTGCGCGATGGCCTCGGCTTTTTCAAGAACGCCGCCGAGATCGAGAAGCTTGCCGCCAGTGTGGAGGATAACGGAGGCGTCTATCTCGTCCCCGCCTTTGCCGGCCTTGGCGCGCCGCATTGGGATCAACACGCGCGCGGCGTCCTGTGTGGTATCACGCGCGGCGCCACCAAGGCGCACATTGCCCGCGCGGCGCTGGAGGGCATCGCCTATCAGGTGCGCGATGTGCTCGCGGCCATCGAGGCCGATGCCGGTCTGCGCCTCAAGGAACTACGCGTGGACGGCGGCGCCAGTGCGAACAACCTGCTGATGCAGTTCCAGAGC
>CAJWGB010000424.1 GCA_913031625.1 uncultured Planctomycetaceae bacterium
TTTCATAGAGAAACCGGTACCATGTCACAGTCGGACGAGAGACATGCTGAACCTCCATTTGATCAGTATCTGAAGAAGCCCGACCGTTGTGGGCGAGCATCTGCAGATAGGAAACCGTGACGTTCTGAATCATTTTGGCCACTCGCCATCGCGAATCGGCTTGAGCGTCAGATGCTGAGGATCGATGGTGACGTGTTTGATTCGCGTCCGCTTATGGGTGTACGTTGTATGTACTTTTCCGTCTGCTGTCTGGATGACGGCCGGGTAAGAAAATTCAGAGCGAGGTTCGCGTTCCAGAGTCAGTGCTGCGTGCCACTTAATCCCGTCCTCGCTGACAGCTATATTCAGCATATTCCTGCCCTGAGGAAAATCGCCTCCCCGGTGAGTGTGATTATAGACGAGCAGAAATCGACCATCCTGAAGCGTAACTGCGTCGATCCCGGAATTTGGATTCGGCAGATCAATCTCTTTGAGAGGACTCCAGTTCAGTCCCTGATCCGCTGAAGTTGTTGTCAGGATTCCGCCGCGTCCATTCTGATTCCGGTTGAGCGACTGAATGTTTCCATTCTTATGCACCAATAGTGTCGGCTGAATGGCGCCAAACGTCTTTCCATCGTGAATCGCGTCCGTTCGGGTGTAACTTAATCCTCTGTCAGACGTAAACTCAAAGTGCAGACGCCAGCCATCAAACTCGGTACTGCTTCCAGACAGGAGAGTACCGTTCTTTAGCAGAATGGGCTTGTTTCGGACGGGGCCATCGATGTGTTCCGGAAGCCGAACCGGCGTGGACCAGGTGGCACCATTGTCTTTGGATTCTGTTCGCATGCCCCACCAGGTGGAAGGAGTTGGGCCGCATTTGTAGTAGAGGTGGAGCGGTCCATTCGGGTATTGGAAGAGAACCGGATTCCATGTGGGGTGACGATGAGGCGTTGTCCCGGGTCGCTGGTACTGAATCCCATTGGCCACTTCGACCGGCGCTGTCCATCCATCGCCTGTTTGTCGTGAGACCCAGATGCCGACGTCCGGGTGCTTCTCACGGGTGCCTCCGAACCATGCGATGACCAGACCATCAGGGCTTTCCGCAAGTGTGGAGGCATGACACTGGGGGAATGGAGCCTTGTCGTAAATGAACTCACTCTTGATGACCGCGTCGTCAGCAAACACGACTGCCGCCGTGATCGAGCAGACGAAAATGGGAAGTGATTTCAGCATTCTGTTATCCAGTTTCTTTCACGTGCTGTGAGGTAGGAAGTTTCTTAGGTCCCCTGCTGAAGAAACGCAATCAGCTCCCGGATCTCGTCGTCTGTCAGGTTCTTCAGCAAGCCATCGGGCATAAGTGATTTGCCGGTGTCAACTCGCTCATCGACTTCGGCTGCAGGAATTGTGATTAGTTCTTTGTCGGTCTGGACCTGCACTGTTGCCCCCGTCTCCTGAACAACCACACCATTGATCTGCCGCCCCTTTTTCGTCACGAGCGTGCTGACGGTGAATTGCCGGGGCACCACTTCACTGGGAGTGACGATGTTTCCCAGCAGGTAATCCATGTTACCTCGATTTGATCCCGTCAGGTCCGGCCCGATGCGGCCCCCTTCACCCAGAAAGCGATGGCAGGTCGCGCACAGTTTTTTAAACCTGACCGCGCCTTTTGAAAGATCAGCCCGGGCCAGTCCATCCCGCGTGAGTACCTGTTTGAGTCGAGCAATGTTCGCGGCTGTCTCGGCCGATGATTCATTCACCGTCCCCCAGTGCTTCTCAAGGGTTCGCCGGATCGATTCATCATTAAAACTCAACAACCGGCGCACCTGAGTGGCACTCAGGTCGGAAGCGGTAACAGTGCCGTTTTCAAGTCCACCTGCCAGCGCTTTCGCATAGCTTCTACGGCTGCACAGCGTGTCGACGGCCAGCGGTCGACTGCCGTCTCTCAAGCCGCTCCATCGGGAAAGAAGTGCTTTGGGAACCTGAGGGTCGTCGAACTGGCTGAGTACTTTCACAACGGTGACATAGACAGCGCGGTCATTCAATACCCCCAGAAGCGTCGGCAGTGAAGCAGCGTCGCCCACGGCGGCAAGGGAATGAATGGCTCTCCTGCGGGCAGCGTGGTCGGCGTTACGATTCTGAACCAGTTTCCGCAGACTTGCTGTCGCATTTCCATCCCCAAAGATGGCGGAAATCTGATCCACTTTTTGACTGATTGCTGAGTGCTCGTATTCCTTCAACGCAACGGCGTATTGACGCCAGCCGACGGGGCGACGAACATTTCCGTATCCATCCAGCCCGCTTAGGATAAAATCGAGCTGCCGTTCAGCGAATCGTTTTCTCTCGTCAGAATTCTTCTGCTTTGATAACGGAAGGGCCAGAGATAACGATCTCAATGCATATCCGTCCGGAGCATGCAGCTTTTCATTTGCCACCGCGTCTTCCACAGCCTTTCGAACTCCCAGCAGGCGAAATTCAAGTGATGGGTTTGAGTCGTCAATCCGAGCGCCTGAGTGCTGGAGCGCCGCGTACCAGATCATCATGCGCAGGTTGTGATCCTGGTCAAGCTGTCGACCAATTGCGGAGTTTGCTGTCATGATTTTCAGCAACTGCTTCGCAAGGGCAGAGACGTGGCGGCTGCTTCCGGGCAACGCGCAGAGGGCAGATGCGGCAGCTCGAGCAACACCTGCATTTTCTT
Source organism: uncultured Planctomycetaceae bacterium (assembly GCA_913031625.1). GTDB lineage: Bacteria > Planctomycetota > Planctomycetia > Planctomycetales > Planctomycetaceae > Fuerstiella. The sequence continues at coordinate 2,675 of CAJWGB010000424.1, forward strand.
CCTTCTGGATGGCTGCCACCAGCTGTTTCGAGCACTGCATCTGCAGGCGCTCGTTTCCCAACACATGTTGAACTGCGAACATACGTACTCTGGCGGAGGTAGACTCCAATAGTCTCTGAGCATCATCCACTGTAAGACAGTCCAGTGAGCCCAGAAGTGTGGCACGTTGAAACAGGCGTGTATCGTCGCCGGTCTCCGTTAACAACGATATGGCAATGCCAATGGTGTCGTTGTGCCCAAACCCGAGCTGATCGTGACGAAAATCAAGTGTCCGTCGGGCCATCGGGTCGGTCCGCAATGTGACCAGCATGTATTGCTCCTGCAGAACGCGCACAGCACGCCGCCGAAACCATTCGTTTACAGCGACATGCCTGCCGGAATCATTTCCCAGAGCGGCATGGAGCAGATCGGACAGAGGAGCCTGTGCAGGGTCTCGTCGCGGTTGAGTCCGTCCGGTTGGTTGAGCCTCAGAAGCAGGCTCGCCGTAGCTGATGCAGTAAATACGTCCGCTGCTCCTGTGTACACCATCATGATCATGGCATTCTCCATTGTCAGACCAGTCTGAAAGGTAGACGCGGCCACGGGGGCAATAGCGAAGTTCGACTCCACGAAACCACGGATTGTTCACTTTCAGAAAGTCGGGCTCTCGTTTCCCAACCCAGGAAGCCCCCTTGCGTTCCACCCGGTTGACGTTCACACAGCGTCCATGTGTGTTACACATGAACAGCTGCCCTCTGTATTTGGCCGGGAAGCTGTCCCCATAGTAGAACATCCCCCCACAGTGACTGTGGCCCCCTCCAAGGTCACTGGCTTTTCCATCGCGGCTTTCAGTCCCCTTTGTTTTGGTGTCCCA
>CAJWGB010000425.1 GCA_913031625.1 uncultured Planctomycetaceae bacterium
CGGACGCCCCGCCACTCGTACTGAAAGGCCGGCAAACGGGCGGCAGTCAGCCTATAGCCTCGAAATCGAAAACCTGCATCTCGAGCAGAGTCGCCAGGCCACTTGTCGTCTGGCTTCTCAAGGATTGCCAGTGGAGCTGCATTCGGAAATTCGATGAGCCCATCTCCCAAAGGAGTCTGGTAGCCGGGGCCGCGTCCCACCCAGTGTTTCGCTGCGTCAATGAATTCCCCCTGCCAGATCAGTCGGAGGTTCATCTGCTCGGCATCCCATCCGTAGTGGGCCTTCAACGGTGTCCCCACAGCGATTCCTCGTGCGGAGAGCCCCTGAATGAAGTTACGATAGATGATTGGCCGGGATTCCGGCTTGAGCTCAATCGCCTTAGTTACCAGTCCGGACGGAACTCGTGCTTTGTTGCCAGCAGCAAGGTACTGCCAGATCGCTTCGATCTGCTGGCTTGAATCCCCATGGAGAATTTTGGGAACGACCGACCGCCCTCGAGGCCACGCAGCAGGCATTCTGGTGCCTGGGCGATACGCCTGCGGGTCAAGCAAATAGCGGTGGAACCAGTCGCGCCGCAGACGCTTTGTCATCGTGGTCATGTCGAGTGACTGAATCCCGATGGCTTTGTGCTTGTCGAAAGTATGACACTTGATACACGACAGGGCCTGATCCCCGACCATCAACCGTGCGGCGGACTTAACTCGATGCGGTGGATCTGAGAATTGGACCTGATCAACCTCCTCAGCAATGTCGTGACGGGCCAGGAGGGCGACGAGTTCGCCCACATTCTGTTCTCCGAACTTCGGCATCCGGGTGGCCATGTAGGGACGATCTTTGGTGCCATTGTTCATGACCTGCTTCAACCATTCGGCATTCAGCTTGTCTCCGATCCCGTTGAGGTAAGGCGGGATTCTTCCTTCGTCACCCATCTCCGGAATGCTGCCCGTGAATAAATAGTCGAGTTCACGAGGCACACCGCCAAACTTGTCTCGCTGATGACAGGCGTAACAGTTCAGCGTCAACATGACCTGATGAATATTGGCCTGTGGGTCAGCGGGCGGCTGCTGTTTCCGAAGGTCCTGGAGTGCCGCCGTAATATCGGCTCTCTGACGCTGGCTCAATGCGAACCGCGGCACACCCGCCCCAGGTTTGGCAGAAAGACACCCTGCAGACAGCTTCGCAACACTGAATGCGGGAATCTTCTGTTCCGTCTTCGGCGCCCGCGCGTGTTGATGACAGGACGCACAGCCCGACGACTGAAACAGGACTTTGCCCTGTTCAGCCAACGCCGGATCCGGCTTGAATCCGTCCTCCTGCTGAGGTGGAACTCTACCGATGGTCATGTGCCCCGAGAGAGGTTGACGAGGCAGAGACGGGCCGGCTAATTCTGCACTCAAAACTTCTTCGCCACCATCTTCAAAATACTCCACCACAACCGCATGCGGACCGGCTGCCAACCTCACCTTTCCATTCTTTTCCTGTCGGGGATGTACTCCGTCAACGACGACCACATCCTTTCCGTCGATCTTCAGCCGACTGCCGTCATCGCTGGCCAGCCAAAATGTATACTCCCCCTCTGATGGAGCCTGCAGCCAGCCAGTGAATCGCAACCCAAATTGATCACGCCTTGCGGCTGCCGAAACGTCAATACTGACGGCGGGGCCCTTTGATTTTGGAGTCAATGAATCAAAGTCCGGCAGTTTGTCCCACTTGCCTTCGTAGTATTCCACCGTGAGATTCGGAGCAACCTTGATGTTTTTAAGCAGATAACACGCAACGTCAAACGCTTCACTATCCTTCAGATTCAATGAGGGCATCCGCCCCGAAGGCCGCACTGAATGCGGATTCTGCAGGAATGACGCGAGGCCATTGACTGTGTACTTGGATTCCAGCGGCCCCAGTGGCATCACGTACGCAGGTCGCTCTTTCGCTGCCTTCTGCTGGTCTCCGTGGCAGGCGGCACAGCCAAGTGTGTGAAACAATTTCTGTCCACGCTGGACTGCTGCTGCAGTGACCGGAGTCGCAACTGCTGCTCCCTCCGACACGAGAAAGTGAACAATTGCAGTTGCCTGTTCTTTTCCTGCCGCGCCGTGCAATACATTGGGCATTGCCGTTCCGGGCTTTACTTTCTGAGGGTTCTGTAAAAACTGCAAAAGATGTTCAGCATGAGCGCGCGACCCCACTGCGGTCAGGATCGGTGCCTGACGCTGAGGGAGAACGTCGGGCAGGACACTTCCGTGGCACGACTGACAGTTCATCTCTGAGATCAGTAGTTTGCCACCCTTGACGGCATCCATCTCGCCACGAAACCGCTCGTACGCTGGTATGACAGCGGAGCGGGAATCCTGTGCGACTGCGGAACTCAAGAGTGGCAGCAGAATCAGCAGTGCTTTCACTGGATTCAAAAACCAACGACAAAGGTGGGAAGACAGGGCGGGAGAAGTCACGATGTGGCAATTCCGGTAAGCGATTTGAAGTCCATTTTTGCAACCGGAGTGTGAAATCTTCAGCCGTGTTTTGCAATCGAGCCGCTTAGCCCTGATGTGACTGCAGACTGAGCCAGTCGTGTTATCAGCCTGATTACGCGCTGTCCTGACAGAGCCACGCGCCGATCCTGGCCAGAGGCGGAATATACCGATCCACCCAACTGAAGAATGCAGGCAATCCTGCAGGTTTACTCACGAATCCTTTCGGACGAGCGAGTTCGGGGATCAATTGGCACGCCAGGTGCAAATCTCAGCTGTGACGACTGATTCTCAACAGTCTTCAGGTTTCTCTCCGTATGTAACGCCCGTTGCATACACCCCAGCAGACTCAGACGGTCTGTGCCTCATTACTGCAGGTGATTATGTCCGTTATAAAAACCACTCCGGTTTCGCCGGTGGACGGATCTGCCGCGAATGATCGGGAATCTGTCGAATCGTGCCGGATTCGCAGACTCAAACATTTTGGCCGGCACATTCGCGCATTTTGCGCAATATATCTGAACGGGATGCTGGTCGCCTGGCAACAGGTTGGTCGAGCATTCCGCTGGGTATTCGACTCTGGTCAGCCGAACATCCTGTTTCGCTCAGACCGACCGGATCTGGCTTCCGCCTGGATCCACCAATCTCGCCTCCCAACACGCATGATGCGTCGGGTGGATAATTCTTCAAAAACTCATCCAGCCGAACCTGCTCCGGTGAACCCTGAACGCACTGACGTGGTCTGTTCACCGGAAGGTCCTAAAAGGAATTTGGTCATGAACTTCAACACTCTTCAAAATAAGACTCAACTGTTCGAAACGGCTGCCGGCCAGGCTGTCTACGACACGCTTATTCAGGCGAACATCAATCCAGATTCAGTTTCCGCTGAAACCGTCAAACGGATGCTGGTGGCGGAACTGCAGTATCGACGCTCACTTTGCGGATCCTTCTGTGAAGCCCTCGCTGCCTGCTGATCGGATCGTCAGCCGCATCCCGCTGCCCACAATATTGTTGGTGAAGGTCGGTCGAGAGA
>CAJWGB010000426.1 GCA_913031625.1 uncultured Planctomycetaceae bacterium
GTAAAACGCTTTCGCCAGTCTGCACCGTCTTCCCCACGGTACATTCGCTTAATGATGAATACGATGGCGTAGATATAGCCCGGGATGGATTCCAGCCAGTCGTTGTATTCCTGAGTGTAATCCGCTGATGGTGTGAGCAGCTTGATGAGACTTCCCAGCGAACGATCTGGGTCGAGAACCGTCCGCGACGCTTCCTCTGAATAGTCTGGCTGAAAAGATCCGTCCGGGCTCCAGCGATCCGAATAGTCCCGATCGAATATCTCCTGAACAATATCGAGGTCTCGATCCACGTCGGCCACAAAGATTGGACCGTGCAGCAGATAGTCTGCGATCGACTTGCTGATCTCACTCTTTCCACCGCCGCTGACGGTACATGGTTTGTGGCAGAATACGCCTTCTGCAGCGGTACCAATCAGTCTCCAGCTTGGTGCAGCCGGGTGTTTTTCCAGGTGCACCTTGTAACCGCCAGGTGTCATGTAAACATGACCCGGCACCAGGGGAATCGACTGTGGCTCCCCGTTGTAGTCCCATGAAACGGTCTGGGTTGCAACACTCGCCACACTGTTGCCTGGAATATAGACGAGTCCGGCAATCTGGTTGTCCGTGGCGTGTCCTTCCGGCTGCAGGACAACTCGATCTCCGAGGCAATCGACGGCGTTCTGGACTGGTTGGTCAGAATTGTCCAGAGACGACGACGTGAATTCATCACCAAGGCTGAAGCTGGCGTAGGCTAATGCTCCGCCGGCATGTTCTTCCTCGTAGTTACCGGCAAGGTTGGAAGCGTAGCTCAGCTGAGTCTTCACTTCCTTCTTGCAGTAGCCAAAATAGTTGTCGGCAATCAGCGTGACAATGACACCTTCCTGTGTTCGGCAGGTCAGCTTGAATGGTGTCCCGTCGTTATAGACTTCCTCTTCTGATTCCCAGCACATCCCGTCTCGCTTCTGGCGCTCAGTCGCATCGTCGATATGTGGAAGACCCAGGTCCTTTTTCTTCAGGTCCGTGAGGTGAGGGGCAAGAATCACGCAGCCGGTGTGGCCGCTCCAGTGTTCAACGTCCAGGCCGGCGTCGTTGGCCGCAAGATACGGGTCGCCCGCATTGCCGAAGATTGACTCCACAAAGTCCAGATTGCTGACCAGGGAACCGGGAACGAAGAATCGGACTTCAATCGACTGTTCGGGACAGACACCCTCAACTTCCGGGCAAAGCAGGGGCCGCAGCAACAGAGAGACAAAAGAGCGCGCTTTTTCAGCGTGGTTCGACGTGAACGGCAGTTCCATTGCAGCTTCCGGCTGCTGCATCGCAGCCGCAAACAGCCGGCAGAACGCAGTGCGAGGCACGGACTTCTTGTCATTGGGGATTGGCAGCCCTCCTTCAACAACATGAAACGTACCCTTTGTGGTGCGTCGGTCGTGACGTGGATTGTGAAGGACTCCGTTGTGCACTCGATACGACGACACCAGTTCGTTGGCATAATGGTCGCCTCCAAACGGCAGCGACAGCTCGCGGGCAATCCCGTGACAGTCCAGCACAATTGAGGATTCGGGCAGTCTCAATGAATCCTGTTCCGGCATGCCCTGGAAATGGGACTGCAGGAACTGTTCGATTCGATTGTCGACCGGACAGGGGACGGACTCGAGGCTCTTCAGCTGCTGATGGTGGCTCGCGAGAATGCGTTCGACACTCAGCGGACCCGAAGCCAGTAGTTCGTCGGGGACAGGCTGGCCCGCTGCGACCAGCTTCAATCCAATGTATCGGGCAAGTTCTTCCCGCTGCTCGGCACGCTCGCCGCGCTGTCGTTGCGGAACAAATCCAAGAGTTTCTTCGTAGTTTCTGTTGCTCATCGGAGCCTGATTACAGGATTTTGGCATCGTAACAGAGTCATTCATCGAATAGTCGAACCGTGCGTCCGTGAGGGCGGCTCGATGGTGAGAGGTGCATTCCTCATTGGCAGGGGTGTTGACGTACCGCTCCCGCAATTGACTCGCCTGAGATCTCCACCATAGCAGCCAGGTGGCGAATTGGGAGACCGAGCGTGAGACCGCTCTGACTTTGTCGGAAAGTCTCACCGTTGAACGGCGACGATTCCGATTACCAGTGACTTTGCAGGCTGGGTCATGAATTTGGGTTAATCAGAACCGGACAGGCAGCACGACAGTTAGTTGCGAGCAGACCCCTCGCTCACGCTGGGGACCGCATGCAGCCGGCACACGTTTATCGTATGCGTTCTATGCGTGGGCTAGGCCATGATCTCCGGCACCACGTTGCCATGGACGTTCGTCAGGCGGCGTTCAATGCCATTGTGATAGAAAGTCAGTCGTTCGTGGTCGATTCCCAGCAGTTGCAGCACTGTTGCGTGCAGGTCGTGCCAGTGAACAGGATTCTCCACAGCTTTCCAACCGGTCTCGTCAGTGGAACCATATGCAATTCCTGGTTTGCAGCCGCCGCCCGCCATCCAGACGGTGAATCCCTTTTCGTTGTGATCTCGACCGGTCCCCAGCTTGTCAGCAGCTGACTGGGTGAATGGTGTTCGTCCAAACTCGGAGGTGAACAGGATCAGCGTATCCTTGAGCATCCCTCGCTGCTTCAGGTCCTTGAGCAGGCCGGCAAGAGGCAGGTCGATTCTCGCCGCCTCGCGACCGTGGTTGCGCATCATATCCTCGTGGCCATCCCAGTTGATACGCGGACTGCCGAAGGCGCCACCGGAAAACAGCTGGACGAATCGAACACCTTTCTCGAGCATTCGGCGGGCCATGAGACAGCTTCGGCCGAACTCCCGAGTTGGCTCATCCTCAGTTCCATACATTGCATGTGTCTGCACAGATTCCTTTGTCAGATCACATACCAGTGGGACAACTGCCTGCATGCGTTCGGCAAGCTGGTAACTGCGAATCCGTGCGTTCAGCAGATCGTCTCCTTCACGGAGTGAAAGATGCTGAGCATTCAGTCGCGACAACAGGTCACGACTCGCGCGCTCCGTTCCCCTGGGGATTTCTTCTGCCGGATAGAGATCGCGAATAGGAACGCCACTGCTGCTGATGGTGACTCCCTGATACTGGGCCGGGAGAAAGCCGTTCGTCCAGTTGATTGAGCCGCCGGCAGGAACACCCCGAGAATCCGGAAAGACCACATACGCCGGTAATTCGTCTGTTTCACAACCCATGCCATAGCTGAGCCACGCGCCTGCAGTTGGGAATCCATTAAGACGAAACCCTGTATTCTGCTGAAAGGTGGCCGGAGTATGGTTGGATGTTTCCGCAAACATGGAGCGGACAATTGTCAGGTCATCTGCCATTTCGGCGAGATGCGGGAACAGGTCTGAAATCCAGAGTCCGCTGTCCCCCCGTTGTTGAAACTCCCAGTCGTTCTTTCGGAGCAGCCCAACCTGTCCAAAAAAGACGTCGGGCCGTTCTTCCGATACCAGTGACTTGCCATTGAGTTTCTGAAGCGCCGGCTTGTAATCGAAGGTGTCGACCTGGCTGACGCCTCCACAGG
>CAJWGB010000427.1 GCA_913031625.1 uncultured Planctomycetaceae bacterium
GAATGGGCGACTGTTTCCTCCCGGAGATGAAGTGGCACTGACCGCTGCGCTCAGAGATGTCGTGAGTGACGCTGAAGCTCGCAAGCGCATGGGGTGTGAATCTGGTCGGGCTGCCGCATCGTGGACTCCGACTGTCGAAGTGGAAAGATGGCTGGAGCTGTTTGAACAGGTGATCTCCGATGCAGGTGGCCAGTCCCGGTGAAAGTCCTGCTTGTTTCTTCTTCTTCCGGTTCTCGCGGCGGTGGAGAGCTCTACCTTCGCAACCTGGCCGGAGGCCTCCTGTCACTTGGACTGGATTGTAAGCTGCTGATGGCCTCCCACCCGCAGATGGACGAGCTGGCAGAGCGATGCCAGACTGACGGAATCGAAGTCTGCCGATTTGAGTATACAAATACGTATCATCGCCGCCTGCGGTCGATTGGGGCAGCGTTAGACGGGAAACAGGTTCGCTCGGCCATTGCTGAATTCAAATCCCACACGCCCGATCTGATTCACCTGAATCAGCAGAATGTGGAAGACGCACTGGATCTGATGCAGGCCGCCGCTGGTGTGGATATTCCCGTCGTCACCACAGTGCATCAACCGTCATCAATGGCTGGCCTGAAGGCACTTGCCGGTCGCACCAGAGACTGGGTCGCACGACGCGTGTTTCGACGGGCCAGCATCCCGGCAATTGCTGTCAGTACAGAGTCTGGCCGAACTCTGTCACAGTTTCTGGGCCGTGAGCTGATCACAGACGATTCAAGGATTGCTCAGGATTCAGTCGTTCGAGTGTTTAACGGAGTACCACAGCCAGAGCATGCGGGCCGGGCAACTCTCCGTGCAGACTGGGGATTAGGCGATCGGGAGATTGCACTCGGATGCCTCGGTCGAATTGAACATGAAAAGAATCCCCTGTTCGTTGCTCGACTTCTGTCGGAGCTGCCTGAGCACGTGCATGTCGTCTGGATTGGAGACGGGCGTTTGCGAGTGGAACTGGAAGCGGAAATCAGTCGGCTGAATCTGGGGAACAGGTTTCATATTCTTGGCTGGCAGGACAATGCCGCCAGGCTTCTGGCAGGCATGGACCTCTTCCTGCTGCCGTCACTGTATGAAGGACTCCCGCTGGCACTCCTTGAGGCGATGGCTGTTGGGCTGCCAGTTGTTGCATCGGACATCCCCGGAACGCGCGACGCCTTTGTTGATTCGGAGAGTGGGCTGTTCTGTCCTGTGAATGACCTTGAAGCATGGCGGTCTGCGTGCGATACGCTGTGTTCTTCTGAGCAGCAAAGAGAAGAAATGGGTGCTGCTGCAGTTAAACGCTACACAGAGTTATTCAGTCTGACTGCAATGGCCGAAGGAACGCTTCGGGTTTATCAACACCTGCTAGCGACCCAATCATCATGAGAATACTGCATCTCATTCCGTACATGCATCCGTCCGCTGGGGGCCCGCCGGTGGTTGTGGATCGGTGGTGCGTGGAACTCCAGAAGCTGGGTTGTGACGTGCATGTGCTGACAACCGACGGCTATGCCGATGGGGACAGCGACGAATGGATTCAGGAGTATCAAGCTCGATATCCTATGACTGTCCTGCCGAAGCGTGGACCAAAGGGATTCGGCTATAGCCGACAGATGCGAGCGGAGTTTCAACGGCTGCTCGCAGAAACGGATCTGGTACATGTCCACAATTTATGGGGCTATACCAATCTGCTCGCCGCGAAATTCTGCCCTCCGGCGAATGTGCCCTGTCTGGTGAGCACTCATGGGATGCTGGACCCTAATTCAGTAGGTCGCAAGAGGCTCAAGAAACAGGTTTACGGGAATCTGCTCGAGTTTCCGGCGCTCAGGAAGACGACCGGCCTCGTGTTTACTCACCCGGAGGAAGAACGACTCGCACGAGAACAGTGCGCTGGGTTGCCAGCCGGGCATGTCGTTCCGTTGGGCACTGAAGAGCCACCGGACAAGACACCTGAAGAACTCACAGAACACTTTCTGACTCTGTTTCCTCAGTGTCGTGACCGGCGTCGCATTGTCTTCCTCAGTCGGCTCCACTCGAAAAAGGGACTGGATCTCCTTATTCCTGCCATTAAACGTGTTGTTGCACAGCAGCCGGATGCTCAACTGCTGCTCATCGGTCCAGGTGAGCCCGACTACATTGCCTGGCTGAAAGGGCTGTGTGAGGAAAACGGAGTTGCTGACCACACGTTGTTCGTTGGGTCACTTGCAGGACTGGACAAGTGGGCGGCCCTTGCTGCGGGCGACGTCTATGCCTTGCCGTCCTATCAGGAAAACTTTGCAATTGCGCTGGTGGAAGCTCTGCGTGTCGGGTCGCCCGTCATCTGCAGTCAGCGGGTCAATCTCTGGTCCGATCTGCAGCAGGCGGACGCTGCGACAGTGTGTGATCTGAACCCGGAAAGCGTGGCAGAGTGCATTCTGTCTCTGCTGAACAACCCGCAAACAGCCCGGCAACAGGCAGCAAATGGTTCTCGTTACGCCGAGGAACATTTTACGTGGCCCCGCAGCGCGACCAATCTGCTACGATGCTATGAGTCAATTCTGGCTCAACCCTCCAGCACGTAACTTCCGCTCCGCAATGTTCCGGAGTTTTTCAATCCTGATTGCGGTCTTTCTTTCTGTGGGGACCGCGGCTGTTGCCGGATCACAAACACCAGGCGAGGCCGCAGTATGCGACGATGCCACGTTTCTTCGGCGTTTGTGGCTCACAGTTGGGGGGTGTGTCCCACCCGCAGGCCGGTGGCAGGAACTCCAGGAAGGACCGCTTGACCGGGCCGCTGAAGTAGAGGCCGCCCTTGCGTCTGAAGCCTACATCAGGAAATGGGGGCGCTGGCTGACATGGTTTTCCGGCTGCGAAGAAGAACAGCTCTCTCCGGCTGGATATGCAACCGGAATTCCTCGTCCCCGACTGTTTTGGATGTGGCTTCAGTGGAGTCAGCACTCAATACGCCAGGATCTCGGGGTCGACAAAGTCGTTCACCATCTGGTTTCCGCAAACAGCCGAAGTGCAGGTGAATCCAGAGAAGAATACTACGCTCGATATGACCGGTTTGTTGGACTGCTGCGTGAGGACTTTGGTAATCCACTGACGGAGTCTCAGGGCCCAAACGACCTGCTCTGGAAGTCGTTCCGTTCCCCGGAAGAGAATGCGGAATTAATCTGTCGCCGAATGCTGGGGTATCGCCTGGAGTGCGCTCGGTGCCACGACCACCCGTTTGCAGATTGGACGCAGGAAGACCACCAGGGAATGTCTGCTGTGTTTCAGCGCGTCGTCCATTCGGAACTCCCTGTGACTCGCGGTGCTAAGCAGTCCCTGTTGGTACGTTGCGGGACTGCCATTTGTGCCACATGTCTCGTTCTGTTTTCTGTCTGTGTCTCCGGATATGCCAGGGGAAATCGTCGCCTGGCAGCAATTACAGGAGTGGTCCTGTCAGCTGTCGTTTCCATGTGCTTATATACTGCTGCCCATTACGTTCATTTGTTGTCGGGCCAG
>CAJWGB010000428.1 GCA_913031625.1 uncultured Planctomycetaceae bacterium
TTACATTCATGGCTGTCTCCCATTCAAGACTGTGCCCCGCTGATGGACAGTCGGTTTCTCGAAGAAATGTCTAAATTTGATTGCTCTCATGAAACCCGGTGCCTCGCTTCACGCCCCAGATCGGGTGTTGGATCCTTGACCATGCCATACACCTGTCGCCCTTCATGATCCGCCGGAAGGTGTTCCGTAACCGGCAGCCCTTCCTCGGTGACGAACAGCAGGCAGTGGCAGAATTTGAATTGCTTCATCTCATCGCATGCACACACCCATTCACGATTGCCGTCGACCTCAGCCTGCTTATCGGGAGAGAAATTGCACGGACACAGAGGCCGCCCGACTTGTTCCATGTTGGCTGCAAGCCCAGACACAACACCTTCTGTGACCTGCGGATCTGGGTGGGCCGGCACGAGGTCGTCGTGTTTGTGTTGTCTGTCAACACTAGTGGGACGCTGCCGCGGGCCAGATCCTTACCTGGAGCGCATAAAAAATGCAGCGGAAGAATCCGCTGCACTGATCTCAGTCTGGCCCGACTCTAATTCACATTAAACGGGGGGCTGTTGGTGTCGTAAGTCATCACAGGCGGCTGGTTTTTCTCAATCCAGTCACCGAGTGCCTGGAGTGAAGCAGCGGCGTCTCTTCCCGGCTGACCACTAAAGATCTCAGTCAGCAGCGGCTCAACAACCACAAAGGCATCGTTGACAGCCTGATTCTTGGGAGCGCGATTCATCAGGCCTTTCGGCAGGCCCGGCTCATTGGTGCTACGTTCGTCTTTCCCCCAGTGTCGATAACACCTAAGTACATGAGCGGCGCAGTTCTGCCACTTCCGATTCGCGCGATCTGCGGGTTTGGCCTGGGCAAACGCGACAAACAACTCTTCGGTGAGTCTGGCGGACATCCATGCAGTTGCATCGAATCTTGTTCTGTTGTCGAAGCCCGCCCGGCCCATGACACCAGCGGCGTGACAGCGAACAATGATGTCTCGGTCCGGATCGGCAAGAATGGTCGCCGCAGCATCCATAATGAGGGCACGCTCGTTATCACCCAGTTCGCGTGCAACGGAAAACTCTTCCAGAGCCCACAACAGCGAGTCCTGATATCCAACCGAGGAATGCTCCTTGCCGACTTCTCTCACCAATTCAATCGCAATCGGCAACTGAACCGTCGGTTTGATGTCAGTCTTCTGCAGAAAGTTGGACACTGAATTAGTGACTCGCGTCTTTACGCTATCGGACTGTTTGGGGTCCTTGAGTATCTCTACAAAAAGGTCATCTACCTCAGGATGAAACTCGAGTCGGATTCGCGGATTGATCGGATTTCTCTGCACGACCTCCAGATCCGCCAGCAACTCGATCGCCATCGATCGCGACATAAAACTGCCAGTCAGCATCTTCTTCAGACGTGGAATTGATTCATCAAACAGCAAACGGCGAAACTGTGATTTACGAGATGCATTTTCAATCCCAGTGCCCGCTCTCTTGAATTCCCTTCGAACTGTTGTCAGAGCGATTCCGAGATCTTTGGCAGGAAGCGGCGTGGAGAGTGTGAAGAGCCTAAGGTCGAGGGCGGTGCGGAGAGTCTTGAGGTCATTCGGATTTCTTCCGTCCGTGCCATTCGTCAGCAGATTGGTCCATTCTTTTCTGACTGCCTGATATGCCGGCAACATTTCTGGCAGCAGAAGTGGGTTGTCCACTTCCTGTTTTCGCATTTCCGCTTCGAGCAGTTTTTGGTTGCGCTCGTAAGCCGCATTGTCTGCCTTAGCGTCTGCCACTGCAGACGGAAAAAGGAGAGGGAGTGCAGCCAGGACCAGAGCCGCTGTGCATCGTCTTGATTCTGCAGTCATTACAGGCATATATCCCACCGAAGCTGGGAGACGTCTCTGTCTCGATGATTACTGGTCTCTCCTACCCACTGTCGACTGTGAGCAGAAGTTTCCTGAATCATCACGATATGAAAAACCAGACGCCCGCCAGATGAGTATCATCGACGTGTGTACAGGTTTCAGGAATGGTTGAGGTTAAAGAATGACAGGTGAATAGGAAGTCGTCCAGAATGAGACAACTCCGGAGCAAAGAAAAAGAAGGGTTTTTGCGCTCCTGTGAACTGATTTGCAGAGTCGTCAGGACCCGGAAGGTTTACCTGTCCGAGAACCGGGGACTGAATTAGGTAGAGAATGGAAGTAACGCCAGTCCAATCGACTCAGGAGCCAGACTACCAGATTCCTCCAGAAACGCCACAATTTTTGTGGCTGACCAATCGCCGATGACGAAAACGGAGCCCCCGCCGCACGTCAACCGCCCCTTTCTACTCAGCTTTCGCCAACACCGAAAACCACTGTATTGGCCGTCTGACATGTGTACCGTCCTCGATCAGGCGCCTCAAAGTACGTGAAACTGCCACAATCGTTTCAGGTCGCTACAATAGGAGACCGTCCGAATTCAGGAGTTTCCACAGGCATGCCGCTCTTCGAGATCGAAACTGAGTCACACATCATGGTTGGCTGGGCAGCCAGCAGTGAGCAGGCCGAGTTGATCGCGCAGCAGAATTTCCCGGAAGAGAAGATTCTGAGAATCACACGGCGCCCGAAGGACCTGTGGGTGATCAGCAAGAACCTGCTGGGGCTGACACAGAACATTGAACCGTGTGATGTCGCCCGTGATTGCCTCAGCCGCGCTTCGGGAGACAAACTGCACGCAATCCGTTTGTATATGCTGGAAACGGGCGCCGACCTGAATCAGGCCCAGAAGGTCATTGAGTCCAATATGGCCCGCGGCTGGTAGCCGCTTACCCTGCCTCGTACCACCAGGATTTCGTCATGGCATTTGAACTGCCCGATGTTCCGTCAACTATTCTGGACTCCGTTGAGAGTCCTTCCGTGCTGGTCTTTGAAGACCGTGTTCGTCAGAACATTAAGGAGATGATTCGCGTCGCCGGAGGAGTCGAACGCCTCAGGCCTCACTGCAAGACTCACAAGATGACTGCCGTGATTCAGTTGCTGCTGGATGCGGGCATCGTACGTCACAAGGCTGCAACCGTCGCCGAAGCCGAGATGCTGGCTACAGCAGGTGTCAAAGACGTTGCTCTGGCCTACAACCCTGTCGGCCCAAACATCCCCCGCGTCGTGGCGCTGGTCCAAAAATTTCCGGAGACAGATTTCTCCGTGACAGCCGACCATCCGGGTCCGCTGACCAGACTCGCAAGGGCAGCCGCGGACGCCGGCGTCTCCGTCGGAGTCCTAATGGACATCAACGTCGGACAGAACAGAACAGGAATCAGCCCTGACTCCAACGAAGCAGTAGAACTCTACTCTCTGATCGGATCATCGGACGGTGTGACGTGTGTCGGATTTCATGTCTACGACGGACATCAGCATCAGAGCTCTGCCGCTGAGCGAACCGAAGCCGTGATGAAAGAGTGGCCACGAGTTCTCGCCCTGCGGGAAAAATGTGAGTCTTCAGGAAATTCAAAAATCTTAATGTGTGAAAGGG
>CAJWGB010000429.1 GCA_913031625.1 uncultured Planctomycetaceae bacterium
GGTGGAGGACCGTGGGGGCGATTCAGGCTCTACTTCATTTGCTTTCGGAACCAGTCGACCGATTTGGCGAATGCATCATCACGGTTCTCTTGTGTTCCAAGGTCATGTCCTCCATCGGGGTATTCGATGAGGTGATGTGAGACGCCCTCTTTTTTCATTGCTTCGGCAATCCAGTGACCATGCTTTGGGGGCACAAGGGCGTCCTTTCCGCCAACGAGTATGAGTGCCGGTGCGTCGTCCTTTGAAACGTGGACGAGCGGCGAATACTCGGCTGCCTGTTTGAGGTCCAGGTCCAGTGCCGGAAAGTTTTTATACGCGGGCAGTGACTCTGGTGCTTCCCATACACAGACTCTCAGGTCAGTCGGTGGGACAACGGCGACAACTGCGTTGACACGACTTGATGTGCGGTCAACCAGATCCCCCGTCTTGAGTCCATCATCTCCCGTTGTTCCAAGGACCAGGGACAGATGGCCACCGGCACTCATTCCCATGACGCCGAGCCGATCCGGTTCAATACCAAGACCTTTTGCGTTCATTCTTACGTAGCGGACGGCTCGTCGGACATCACTCACTGCATCCGGGACACCGTAGCGCGGGCTGCTGCCGTGCCTGACCGCAAAGAACGTGAACCCCTCTTTAAGGAACGGGGCTGCAAATCCCTGGATCACCTGAGGCGGAGCCCATTTGGAAACCCAGCCGCCGCTGACCATAAACAGGACGGCCCCGCCATTGGCGTTGGCGGGACGCATCATATCCATAGTCATCGCGAGCCCATCCTTGTGGCCATACACGATGTCCGCCCGGATTTCGGGGTCGGCAGCGAATGCCGGGAACGAGGCAAGCAGAAGGAGTGCAGAAAGTCGGATCACGGAACGGGCTCGCAGCGAAAGGGGATGGAGTCGGAGTGATCACCAACCTACTGGCCGTTCTGCTGCATCGCAATCCTCGGCGACTCTCTGATCATTCCGTGCGGTGAAGGAGTACCGTTATTGAACTCCGGCCTGCCGGCTTCCGTTAGACTGATATTGAGCCTGGTAGTCCACATCGCATGTGAGAACTGATCTGCTGGATACGGGATCTGCAATAATCAAGTCGGATCTGGATACCCTGGTTTGACCGATTCGAGGCATGTCGATCCCGGAATTATTTTGCGAGTCAACGCTGTAAGAACCGGTTGCGCTTACTTCAACTCCGGGTTGCAGAGCAACTTCTGCCTTGTTCCTGAATTGCCATTCATCATTCGCATAACTAACGATCACAGCGGTGACTGTGATGTCATGACTTCCAGTTTCCTTATGGGGAATTCGGCAGATGCCTTGCGAAAACCGGTTGCGCCCTTTCAAATTCGCGTCTCTCCGGTTTTCTTGCCTCCCTGCCACCAGTCGCTTTGGACGAATAATGACGTTGCGGATTCTCCTTCTGATTTCCCTCCCGCTCCCCTGTTTGCCAGCCCAGGATGATTCCCCGGGCCCGGAGGGAACATTGTTTAGTGAGAAGGCGCCACCGCTGTCTCCTGAAGAGTCAATTGCCACGATGGAAGTGCAGCCGCACTTCAAGGTGGTTCCCGTTCTGACTGAGCCCCATATTCATGAGCCCGCCGCTATCGCATGGGACGGAAACGGCCGACTGTATGTGGTCGAGATGCGAACATACATGCAGGAGATTGACGGGAAGAACCAGCTCGCGCCGACCAGTAGAGTTTCCCGTCACGAGGACACTGACGGAGACGGCGTTTATGACAAACACACTGTGTTTGCTGACAACCTTGCATTGCCGCGCATGGTGCTGCCGCTTCTTGATCGTGTGATTATTCGGGAAACGAACACGCTGGACCTGAAGAGCTATCAGGACACTGATGACGATGGTGTTGCCGATAAGATCGAAATGTGGCACGAAGGCGGTGGCCGCGGCGGCAACCTCGAACATCAGCCCAGTGGTCTGATCTGGAACATCGACAACTGGCTGTACACGACATACTCTCGCCATCGATACCGATTTACAAATGGTGAAGTCATCCGCCAGGCAACGCCTCACGGTTCCGGTCAGTGGGGACTGACCCACGACGATGTCGGGCGAATCTTCTATTCCAGCGCGGGTGGCGAGAATCCGGCAATGGATTTCCAGCGGCCCATCATTTATGGGCAGTTGTCTCTACCGGGCGAGCAGGCCAATAACTTTCGGGAAGTATTTCCAGTTGACAATATTCCTGACACTCAGGGTGGTCGGGGGCGGCTGCGTCAGGACAACACACTGAACCGATTTACCGCAAGCTGCGGCCAGTCTATTTACCGCGGCGACCGTATGCCGGGTGACTTCTCAGGGAATCTGATTATCTGCGAGCCGGTTGGCCGGCTGATTCGCCGCGCAGAAGTGCTTAACGACGATGGTCGAATTGTCGTGAAAAACTTTTACGACGGCACAGAGTTCATTCGTGCGACTGATCCCAACTTTCGTCCGATCAACAGCGCTACGGGGCCTGACGGCTGTCTGTATATCGTTGATATGTATCGCGGCATCATTCAGGAAGGGAACTGGGTCCGGGAAGGGTCCTACCTGCGCGGGGTCGTTCAGGAGTACGAACTCGACAGAAACATTGGCCGCGGACGTATTTTTCGGGTTGATCACACAACAACAAAACGCGGGCCTCAGCCGAGAATGCTCGATGAAACACCCGCCCAACTGGTGGCTCACCTGGCTCATGCCAACGGCTGGTGGCGGAGTGAAGCCCAGAAACTCATTATTCTGCACGGCGATCGGAGTGTCGTCCCGGCACTCACGAAGATGGCTTCCACTCATGCGAAGCCCCTCGCGCGACTCCATGCACTCTGGACGCTGGAAGGTCTGGACGCCGTTGACAAAGGACTGCTTGCCCGCGCGTTTAGTGATGAAGATCCGCGGCTTCGGTCGGCGGCCCTGAGAATCGCGGAAGCATCCATGGCGGACGACCGCACCCACGATGCTTTAATTCAGTCGCTTGCGGCTGATGAGGATCCGAATGTCCTGATTCAGACCGTGCTGTCGGTGAGTAGGGGCGTCCATCCGGAGGCACCGGCGATCACTGAAGCTGTTGTCAGTAATGAGCGAGCCAACGATTCCGTGAAGAGCATCGCTGGTCAGGTGAAGTCACGGATGGAAGCGATGATTGCAGAACGCAAACGTCTTGAAGAGATTCGTCGCCGAAATGCTCTGCTGGCGGAGTCGATTGTCCGCGGCAAAGTGATCTACACCACGTTGTGCATTAACTGTCACGGACCGGACGGCAAAGGTCTGCCGAGTCCTGATGGAAAGGGCCTGCGACTGGCACCGCCACTGGACGGTTCGGCTCGAGTGAAAGGCCATCGGGAGCGACTCACTCGGATCCTGCTGAACGGGCTGATCGGGCCGGTGGATGAAAAGTCGTATGCTGGTGGCCTGATGCTGCCTATGGGGGCGAACACCGATCAGTGGATCGCCGATGTGGCAAC
>CAJWGB010000430.1 GCA_913031625.1 uncultured Planctomycetaceae bacterium
CAGATTTCCATGTTCATCACCCAGCAGCTGAACTTCGATGTGCTTGGCACGCGCGATGAATTTTTCGATAAAGACATCGGCGTTGCCGAACGCCGTGAGTGCCTCATTGCGAGCACTCTCGAATGCCTGATCAAACTCATCGGCTGACCGGACGACTCGCATACCGCGACCGCCACCTCCGTGAGATGCTTTGATCATCACAGGGAAACCGACTTCCTCTGCCTTGCCGCGCGCCTCTGCGACGTCGGAGACTGCTCCCTTGGTCCCACCGAGAATCGGAACGCCGGCTTCGATTGCGATTGCTCGAGCCGACGTCTTGTTGCCCAGCGACTCAAGGGCCGCCACAGAGGGGCCGACAAACTTGATTCCTGCTGCTTCGCACGCACGAGCAAAATCTGAACGCTCAGAAAGAAATCCATAGCCTGGATGGATGGCGTCCGCACCGACGTCTTTCGCCAGCTGAACAATGGCATCAATGTCCAGATAGGCACGAATTGGCTCGCCCTGAGTCCCGATTCGGTAAGCTTCATCGGCCTTAAATCGGTGCAGCGCGTAACGGTCTTCGTGGGAGTAAATCGCAACGGTTCGAATTCCCAGTTCCGTCGCACTGCGGAACACTCGGATCGCGATTTCAGAACGGTTTGCGACAAGTAGTTTTTTGATTTCGGTCATGACTGGCCAGGTTGATTCACGGTTTCCATTCGGAGTCGCAGATTAGCCGGAAAGAAAAGCGACTTCCAACAACCCGGGCGTCCTTCGCCGACATCGAGAGGACCCTGAGGTTTTTTTCAGCCAGTGACCACCAGATCCGGGAATTTTGAGAATTCAGGAAGCCATGGCGACGGCAGCCAGAGTAGCCGAGGGTCCCAATTTTGCCGCTACGGTGACGTGCCGGTATCCACTTAATCTATGATCACGAGACGCACTGTTTCCCGTTTTCCTCAGGGGCCTCTCCATGTCACGAATGCTGATTGCTGCTGTTCTGCTTACCTCCGTTTCTGTATTCGGACAGAAAGTTCCGGACGGAGTCATTTTCGAAAGGAATATTGAATATTCCAATCCCGACGGTCAGCACCTGCAGCTCAACATGGCCCGACCTGAAGATGAAGCCAGCCTGAGACCCGCCGTTGTGTGCATCCACGGCGGTGGATTTCGTGCCGGCAGCCGTGAGGGTTTCAACAAACTTTGTCTGAAGCTTGCGGAGAACGGTTATGTCGCCGTGACCGTGACATACCGTCTGGCTCCGAAGTATCAGTTCCCTGCCGCAGTACACGACGTCAAAGCAGCGGTACGGTGGCTCAGGGCGAACGCAAAGAAGTATCACATTGATCCTGAGCGAATTGGGACGACTGGTGGATCTGCAGGCGGACATCTGGCTCAGTTTCTGGCTGTCACAAAGGATGTTCCTCAATTTGAAGGATCGGGCGGTCACTCCGAATACTCAAGCAGCGTGGCCTGCGTGGCGAACATCTATGGGCCAAGTGATTTTACAAAGTCCTATGACGCCAGCGTCGACGCGGCAGAAGTGCTGCCGTTGTTTCTGGGCGGGAATCTGGAACAGCAGAGACGAAGGCACATTGAAGCCAGTCCTCTCTATTGGGTGACTCCCAATGCTTCCCCCACACTTTGCATCCACGGAACCGAAGATCGGTACGTTGCACATGAGCAGGCTGTATGGCTCGTTGACAAACTTAAGGCAGCACATGTCGAAGCACGACTTATGACGATTGAAGGAGCGGACCACGGATTTCGAGGAGCATCTCCCGAACAGAGAGAGGCGATCGAAACGGAGCGAATTCGATTCTTTGACGCCCACCTGAAATAGAGTGGCTGCGTCAATCGATGATGCAATCTCAGGTCGTCGGCTGTTGTAATGCTGTCCGAATTTTTCGCGCATCACTGAGCAGGGTGTGAACCTGATCGTCATCGCCCTGCTCCAGCGCAGTGCGGTACTTCGCCAGAACGGCTTCCGCCTGCTGGAGTGCGCTGACGACCTGTTCACGGTTGCCGGCGAGAATTCCCTGCCAGATACCAGGGTCTCCGGCGGCGATCCGAGTGTTGTCTCGAAACCCCGATCCAGTCATGTCGAGGTGCTCTTCTCCCACTGCGAGCGCCGTGGCAGCAGCCATCACATGCGGCAGATGACTGGTTAGAGCGAGGACTCGATCGTGGTCATCGGGTGACATCTCAAGGATGCGGCAGCCGATGGACTTCCAGAAGCGTTGAACGCGCGCCGTTCCTGTCTCACATCTGCCCGGAGTCACAACACAGACACGCCCCTCAAACAGTGTTTCTTCTGCGTGCTCGAATCCACCCCGTTCGCCGCCGGCAATCGGGTGTGATCCGACAAAGGACTTCGCGGCCGCAGCATCTGACTCGATAGCGGCACAAATGGATCCCTTAATGCTTCCCGCATCCGTTATCACGACAGAATCTGACGCCAATGCGGACAGACGGACTGCCTCAGCAGCGATCATATGCACGGGAAGGCAGATGACGATCAATGCCGGTGTCTGAAAGTCTTCAGTGCTGAGTGCATCGGACAACTTCCATGACGTCAGCAGTCCTGCTGTTTCGGCTGCAGCGAGTCTCTCGGCATTTCTGCCAACGCCAATGACTTTTGTGTCGGGAAAACGTTCACGAACTGCAGCCGCGATCGATCCACCGATCAGGCCAACTCCTGCGATAACAACGCGGCGTTCAAACTCAGGGTCCTCGTCTTGCATGCCGCCATAATAGCGATGGCCTGCTGAGCATCAATCAACGCATCTGTCCTCAGGTCACAGTCCGACGTTTGCCGGTGTCAGTTCGCCAATCGTTAAAGTCAGCCTGATCCGACTGCCGATGAATTCTGCGGCGATACTTCTGCGCAGACCTGTTTTCGGCAGATTCTGCCGCAGGAGCACGCTCGGAACGAATTGGGGGTACGAGAACGAATGTCAAAAAACGGACATTCAGAGAAGCTCAAACTGGGCTTCATTGGAGCTGTCGAGGTCGACGGTCGTGGGTTTGTGGGAGGACTTCTGGTCACAAACAGCGGAGGCCGTCCTCTGGAGTTTCAGTGCACAACACCTGTGCGGCCTGATCGGACTCAGGAGATCCTGTACGGAAAAATGTTGCGGCCGTGGCTTCTGGGCGAATTAATTGGCGGGACGCTGCTGGAACGAGTGAAAATCAAGCCTGATCTGGTGGTGACCAAGGACCTCGTGCTGGTCGCGCGGCACGAGACCGAGATCGGCGAGACGACCGATGTCGCCCAGCACCCCGAATTCGCCGACCGCAAGACGACCAAGGATATCGAGGGGCGGATGGTCACCGGCTGGTTCGCCGAGGACTTCACCCTCGCCGACGTCAACATGATCCCCTATTTGTGGCGGATTGAGTTTCTCGACCTGATAGATATCTGGATGGAAGACTGGCCA
>CAJWGB010000431.1 GCA_913031625.1 uncultured Planctomycetaceae bacterium
CTCCGGGGCAACCTCTGTCCGGACGGAGCCGTTATCAAGCCTGCCGCTGCGGAATCTCATCTGCACAGTCACCGCGGTCCGGCGGTCGTCTTCAAAAATTATCCGGACTTGAAAGCTCGTATCGACGACCCGTCGCTGGAACTCACCAAAGATCATGTCATTGTGCTGCAGAATGCCGGTCCTCTTGGGGCGCCCGGCATTCCCGAATGGGGCATGTTGCCAATCCCCAAATATCTGCTGGAACAGGGAGTCCGAGACATGGTACGTATCTCGGATGCTCGAATGAGTGGCACGAGTTATGGAGCCTGCGTACTACACGTGGCGCCTGAGTCGTTTGTCGGAGGCCCATTGGCATTTGTCCGTGACGGCGACATGATTTCTCTGGATGTGGATGGCAGGCAGCTGCAGCTGGAGATCTCCGAAGAAGAGCTCGCAACGCGAAAAGCTGAATGGACTCAACCGGAAAACCGATTCACTCGCGGATACGGAAAACTCTATTTTGACGAAACGACTCAGGCAAATATCGGCTGCGACTTTCGTTTTCTGCACGCCGATGGCAGTCGCGACGAGGACCCGGCAATTTACTAAGTTGCGGCGGCTCGGTTTCGTCGGTGAATACAGGCCCGCAGCGTGACAGGACAGTAAATCCGTCGGCGTAGGCTCTTTGGCAACAATGCTTCTGGCAGCCGAGACTCGCGCACGGCCTTCGGCGATCGATTTACAGCTGCATAGCGGAGCGGCGCGAGCCGCCCGGCCGAGCGTGCTTACGAGCTGGCGGCCGGATTGGTCAATTCGAACTCGGAAAGTGGTTCGGCCGGAGTGCCTGCGTACTTCCGCAAATAAGGTGTACTTCCTGCAGCAAAGCCAATCACTCCAACCAGTTGCAACGATGGATGCTGTTTCCTGTGCCGCCGAGGACTGGAGAGGACCACTTCTGACCGACCGCGGTCAATAACTCACCTCTTCCACTCTGCCACTTCTTCCCGAACGAACGGCCGCTTCCACAACCGCACAGATGTCACGTCCGCCGCGTGCATCAAGAATCGGCTCCGCTCGACCTTCCAGCGCGTCGATGAAGTTCTCGACCAGCAGCACGTCATTTTCGTTGTCGATTCGCAGGTGCCGAAATTCAGCAGCAGGCTGACCGCGGTAGTAAATCCCCACTTCCGGTCGCGCCTCGCTGACCACCATGGCGCCTTCCGTCCCGGTCAGGTGCAGCTTGATCTCTCCGATCTCCGGATGACTGGCTGCTCCAATCCGACCAATGCACAGCGACCCCACAACGTCGTCATCCATCTCGAGTGTGACTGTCGCAAGATCATCGACATCGTTGTCAGCATGGGCCTGATGGAAATGAGAGGTCGTTCGAGCGAACACCTGGCGGACCGTCTTGCCGGCGAGCAGGCGGATGTACGCGAGAGGGTAGATCCCCTCGACCTGAAGTTCGCCCATCGGCTGCACTCCGACGCCTCCATCGGAGCCATCGACGTGTGCTTCAATCTGACGATCAAGCCAGTTGATGGGTGGGTCATCCGAGCCCCGCGAGCCGATCGGCGGGCCCGCATCCTTGGCAAAATAGAAGTCACAGTGAATTGCCCGGATCTCTCCGATGTCACCGTGTTCGACGTTGTCGCGCGCATGGATGAGAGCCGGCAGGAAGTTTCGATTCCAGACAAGACACTGAACGTTGGCCTTTTCAATGGCAACAACAAGTCTGTCGCATTCCGAAAGCTGCGTCGAAAGTGGTTTGTCCACCACAATATGCAGCCCCAGTTCTGCAGCGCGAATGGCAAGGTCACAGTGCCGTTCTGCCTGAGAACTTACAATTGCCACGTCCGGCTGATGCTCACGTACGGCGTCTTCCAGACTATGGACATAGGGAACGTCGTACTGGTCAGCATATTCCTGATTTCGTTCATGCACCCAGTCCGGTTCGCCTGGGTCATCTGCGACGGCAACGAAATCGAATCGTGGGTGCGCGGCAAATGCTTCCGCAATATAAGCGTGCTTGACGACGCTGAGAATCAGGGTGCGATACTGTCTGGTCTCAGTCATTGCTGCCTCCCGTTGTGACAGCCTGTTTGGCTTCCATGGATTCCACCACGCGTTCTTCAAGTTCGATAATCCGCAGGGCTGACTGCCAGCATCCTGTCAGTCGTGACTCTGCCGCGACAGCGTCGATAAACTTCTGCAGCACAATGTCCAGTTGAGGAACGAAACTGATCGTTCTTTGTGCCTGAATTCCATCCGAGTTCATCAATAGTCCGATGTTGCGATGCAGGTCGTCATACGCGGCTCCCGTTGACCCAATCATCGACAGTGAAAAGTACCCTGTTCGTTTTCCGGGGACACTGTCGACATCGATCAGGGCCATAGGGCCGTCGTCCCAGCCCAGATGCGTCTGCGCCAAAGATCGGCGACGCACGCCGTAGACAGTGTCGGGCGTTTTCCCAATGAGCCAGACGGCGAGGTCCAGCCAGTGCCTGAGTGTGCTGTTGACCGGGATCCCTTTGGGCGACCAGTGATGGATTCGTACAAGTCCCGGATTACCCAGTCGACCATCTCGAACAGCGTCCTTGATCTGGTTGACTGATTCGACCAGTCGTCCGACCTGAACAGGCATCACGCGTCCGGAATCAGCAAGCAGCTTCGCCTCTTCAGGTTCAACTCCAAAAGGGTCGAGGAACAGTACCCAGCCATCCGTTTCCAGGTGGACGCGGGCCAGGTCAGCGCGGTCAGTAAACAGCAGACTGCTTCGGCTTGACTCCTGCGCCAGTAATGAGCGGCTGATCGCCCTGCGGTAGATCTGCTCGGTCCCATCTCGCAGTGCGAGTTGTATTTCTGTCATGATGACTCTTGAGGTTCCTCTGGTTCAGAATCGGTGCTCATGTCCACCTTGCTGGTGTCAGGAGCAAATGCGATGGCGAATGCGCCGAGAATAAAAACCCAGCTGGTAACTCTGCCAATCATGGCATAGTCATTATTGAAGGCATCTTTCATTGCCGTTGTGGCGAAGATCGTGATGGCGGTCAGGATACGCCCGGAGTTAAAGCTGATTCCGGCACCGGCGGACCGGACTCGTGCTTCAAACATCTCAGGAAGAAAGAACGGCAGCCAACCGAAGTACAAACCGTTGAACAGGCCCAGCAGTCCCACCCAGATCAGAAATCCGTCCTGTGTGGGTGTGGTAAACCAAAACGCATATTGCGCGACAAGCAGTGCACAGAAGCTGGTCACGGCGTATGTCATCCGTCGTCCAAAACGGCACGCAATCCAGCCGGCAATCAAACTTCCGACAATGCTGGTGATGGATCGCGCCATCCCAATGTCTGCTTTGAGACTCGGGGCTCCCACTTCCCCAGCCCAGGGCAGCATCCAGTTGGCACTCCCCCCGCCCCC
>CAJWGB010000432.1 GCA_913031625.1 uncultured Planctomycetaceae bacterium
CGGCACGCGTTTGAAGTCTTCCACGTAGGCGAACCACACGCGGTTCTGCGAGGAAGCCACGATGGCGGCGCGCGACTTCGCGGACATGCCGTCGTGGAAGATCCCGTGAGTGTTCATGATTTCCATGCCACGATTCTGCATCAACTCGGGCTGCATCACCAGGAGTTGTCTTTCGTAAGAAACGGACTGGAAGAACGGCTTACAGGCTTCGAGCCGCCGCGTGTCGTGCAAGAGATCCTCCTGTAGACCGGGGTGAGCGCAGCGAAGTCCGGCGTCTCTTTTGTTCAATGCTGCGATGAGTAGTCTGCAAGAGTTGCCCTGCTTGAACCACAGCGGGCATGGAAACTCTCCGACCTCGTGACCGGCTACAATCCAGCCCCTCTGTGCCCTCTGTGCCCTCTGTGCTCCTCTGTGCTCCTCTGTGGTTCGAAGTGGTTCGAAGAGGTGAGTTCAGACGCTGCTTCGTTCGTTTAACGGCAAGCCGCAGGCGTCGGCGAATGAGTCCACGTTTGACTAATGCGTGACCTGCGCACAGGTGCCGTGGCTGGCTGTAGGACGAACCCGACTCTGGCGAGTCGAGCGACAAACGTTGAATCGTTTCGGGGCTGGTTCTAGATCAGTGCCGTAACTGAATCCACGCCCAGCATCAGATTCAGGTTCTGCACGGCCACACCGCTGGCGCCTTTAATCAGGTTGTCAGTCGCCGAGAAGACAACCAGCTGGTTGCGATTCAGTCGAACGGAAATGTCGCAGAAGTTTGTGTGAGCGACATGTTTGGTCGCGGGGATGTGGTCCACGACGCGGACGAACGGCTGATTCCGATAAAAGTCCATCATGACGGCCAGCAGTTCCTCAACGGATGATTCCTGCTTCAATCGAGGATACATGGTGCACAGGATGCCTCTGTCCATCGGCATGAGGTGCGGATTGAATGCGACCTGAACTTCTGCGCCCCCGACGTCCGTCAGGACCTGTTCAATTTCAGGTGTGTGGCGATGTGTGCCAATTCCGTAGGCGGTGACTGATTCGTTGCATTCAGAATACAGCGTGCCCAGTTTGGGCCTCCGCCCTGCTCCACTGACTCCGCTCTTTGCATCGATGATGATCCCGGTGGGCTCGATCAGTCCCGCATTCACAAGGGGCGCGAGTCCCAGAATGGAGGTGCTTGTATAACAGCCCGGATTGGCAACGAGGCTGGCTGACGGAATCGCGTCGGCGTAGAGTTCCGGCAGGCCATAGACGGTGTCGTTGAGTCGAGTTGGATCGGTATGAACGTGTCCATACCACTGCTCGTACACTCCGGGATCATTCAGGCGGTAGTCCGCGCTGAGGTCGATGACTTTGCAGTCGGCATCCAGCAGCTGCGGAACGGCGTCCATGCTGGCGGTGTGAGGCAGTGCGCAGAAGACGATGTCTGCTCGTTCGGCAACCTGAGCAGGCGTGAGGGCTTCGCATTCCAGGTCATACTGCCCCGTCAGTGCAGGATGTACTTCGGAAATATGCGGGCGAGTTTCCTGGCGAGTCGTCAGTGCTGTGACTTCCACATGAGGATGACGGGCCAGAATCTTCAGGAGTTCTAAAGCCGTGTATCCGGTTGCTCCGAGAATCGCGATTCGAGTCATATCCAGAAATCCATGAAGCCCATGGAGCCAATCTCAAGCCGATGTTGCGGATCGTGAACACAGCAATGACCGTGCACGTGATAACTCGGACTGGTCCTGTGACTGCCTCTATTATTTTAGGGGAGAGAGAAAAGCTGCAGCTACTACAAAAGAACGGACGATGCAGGGACGACACGCCCGGACACGAATGGCTCACAATTTAACCAGCTCGAACTTCTCCTCAAGCTGGTGTTGAGCCAATCAGACGATCAAATGCGATTCTGAGCGGATTGTGTCCGGCTGGGGCGGCTTCCTTTAAAAAACGAGCAATTCGAGTAAGAATGCGGCTCGACGTGCCGGAAATGAACACCTGACACAACTGGTTAAGCGGCACTCAGTAAGCGAAGTGGGCGCGACGGGCACCGGAGCTCGCCCCAACGGACGCTTCGGATTTCCACATTTGACAGACTGAAGAAGACATTCAAATAGAGAAGGAATCATTATGAGTCAGCCAAAACTTCATAACGCAATGTGGCCCGGGCTGGTTGGGAAAGGCGACGGAGAAGGGGAAGAGCCGCCCATCGGTCTTGAAGACATGCTCAAGCTCACGGCCGCTGCGGAAGTCAATGGCCAGAAATACGACGGAATCGACTATTTTCTGTTCCTGCCGCATACAAACCCGGAAGCCTCTGATGATGAACTGAAGCAAATTGCCGACATGATCGCCGGCTATGGCTTCAACGTCGGTTCGCTCGTGGCACCCGTCTGGCCTGGCACTGTTGGCGACTCCGCCATGGGTGACGAAGAGTCACGAGAAAAATTTCTGAACGCAGTTCGAATGGCGTGTCGGATTGCCGGGATCTTTAATGACCACGGCGTTCGTAAGTACGGAGTGATCCGAATTGACTCTGCTGAATTCGGTGTTGAGAAATGGCGCGAAGATGCAAAAGCCAACACTTCTAAGATTGCTGACACATTCCGGGAGGCAGCAAAGATTGCAGCCGATCACGGCGAACGACTGGCCGCGGAAGGCGAGATCTGCTGGGCCGGGATGCACAGCTGGAAAGATATGCTGGACCTGCTGGAAGAAGTTGGCATGCCGGAATCCCTTGGCTTCCAGGCCGATCTCGCTCACACGTATCTCTATTTGCTTGGCTACAATGCACCCGAACACGCTCTGGTCCAGGAAGGCTACAGCGAAGAGGAATTCTACGCTGCTTATAAGACCATGACTGACAAGCTTCGTCCATGGACGATTGACTTTCATGTTGCTCAGAACGACGGTGAAGTTCACGGCGCTGGTTCGCACGATAAGACCGGAAAGCACTGCCGTGCGGATGACCCGAATGGCAAACTGGACATCACAAAGTGCGCTGGATACTGGTTGGACGGCGCGACAGAGCGTGGCATGCAGCACATCTGCTGGGATGGTTGCATGTTCCCGAACGCAACGCTGGAGGATTCTGCCACATGGAACACCATTCTTGATGCCATGATCAAAGTACGCGATTCGGGTAGCTGGAGCTGATTCAAAAGCGGAGACGCAGCTGCGAATCCACAACAACCAAACATGGGAGGGCGAAGCTCCCGCTGAGCCGGCACTGTTGGCTGGGCAGGAGCTTTGCCCTCCCGCTTACAAACACTCTCAACAACTGATCTGTTTTCTAACCGGAGATTTTCATGTCACAAAAGCCTCTTAACATCGGCCTGATCGGTTATGGCTTTATGGGCCGGACTCACAGTAACGGCTACAAACGCGTCA
>CAJWGB010000433.1 GCA_913031625.1 uncultured Planctomycetaceae bacterium
CAACCCCCTCAACCACGTTCTCACAGGTCGTGGTCGCGCCGATCTGCTCCGCCAGAGTGGTACAGCCACAGGTGCCGCTCTCCGGGACGCACTGCTCCACCAACTCACCGCCCACGTCCACAGCCTGGCAAGAGAAGCCATCGGGGCACGCGATCGATGCGTCAGGGCGAATGCCCGGAGGAGAGAAGTTCAGTGATGCAGCTGGGTTGAAACGAATCATGCTGAAGAATCAGGATCAGTTCACTCGCAATCTGACATCGCGGCTGCTGACCTATGCGACCGGGCGAACTATGTCTGTTGCTGATCGTCCGGGCATCGATACCATTGTGGAACAGCTGGCGGCGAAAAAGGGTGGCTTGCGTGACCTGATTCATCTTGTTGTGACCAGCAGACTGTTCCTCTCAAAATAGGTTTGGCGCTATGAAGCAGCGACCTGTTGCCATGGTGTGTGTCTGGGTTGTGATGATCTCCTGTCTGTCAGTTTGCGCAGAAGAACTGCAGCTCACCGAAACCGACGACACCATCCGAATCACGTTGCGGGGTAAGCCGGTTCTCGAGTACGTCAAGACCGCGCGGCCTGTGCCGAAGGGCATCGAACAGTACTTCAGTCGCAGCGGTTACATCCATCCTGTCTATACACCGACGGGGCAGGAAATCTCGGGAGACTACCCGGTCGATCACGCGCATCAGCATGCTCTCTTCTTTGCGTGGACGAAATCGAAGTTTGCGAAGCAGAAGATCGACTTCTGGAACCAGGCGAAGCAGCTTGCCGGGGTCGAGTTCCGCGAGATCACCAACATCAGTCGGGAAGAGGAGCACGTTTCATTCACCGCGAAGAAGGCGTTTACGGTGGGGACCGGCAAAGACAAAGTGGATGCCCTCGATGAGCTCTGGACTGTGACAGTCCATCTTACGCCGGAAGACCATTTCCTCTTTGACATCGAGAGTGTCCAGACGTGTGCGTCCGAAAAGCCACTCATTCTCGAGGAACATCATTACGGCGGCATGGCATTCCGTGGCAATATTGAGTGGCTGAAGGAAAAGGATGACCCGGCGTTCAATCGAGGCGATCTGGTGTTCCTGACCAGTGAAGGGAAAGGCCGCCTGGAAGGAAACCATACACGTCCGAACTGGGTGGCTCTCAGCGGTTCGCTTAAAGAAAAGGATGTGTCACTCTCGGTGTTTTGTCATCCGAAGAACTTTCGCGCACCTCAGCATGTGCGTTTGCATCCCAACAAGCCGTACTTCTGTTTTGCGCCGGCCGTTGGCGGGCAATTCAAAATCGAACCGGGGCAGAAGTATGTGTCACGGTATCGCTATCTGGTGACATCCGAAGCGGCAGACGCCGATCTGGTGAATGCTCACTGGAAGAAGTACGCTCAGGAGAGTCGCTGAGGCTCCACCTTGTGTTGTCCAGAGCGCCTTTGAGATATCGGTAGCTTCTCCAGGTGAGGCAATGCGAAGAAAGACTGGTAACCCGACGCGTGCGGCACGGAAATGATTGCAATTGTGAGCAGATCCCTCGCTCACGCGTCGGGTTGCCATTTAATCAGACACCAAACTTAAATCGAATGCGATCTAATTGTGAGACACCTGCAGTCTGGAGAATGCGACTCTGGCACCCTCAGTTACGTTTCCGTCGTTGTCCAGTGAGTACGCACCTGCTTTGAAGTAGAATGTCTGGTCGGCCCATTCTTCGTCGAGCTTCCTGACATTCACAGACTGTGTGGTGCTGTTCACGGTGATCGAGAGCACTCCGTCGGTCAGCCTGATCGCCCAGTCAATCCTGTTACCCAGTGCAATGTCGGGGAAAATGAACTTCCTGTCGTTCCCTCTTGTTGGGCTCTCCTTGACAAGTGCTTCAACTCGATTTCTGAAGTACTGCAGTTTGACAAGTGGTCGTGCTTTACCGCTGAAGCTATGGATCTGTCCAAACACGACCTTGGGGTTGCTGGGGACGTTAATGATCCGGCAGCTTGCTCTCAGTTCATGTTGACCAGGGAAGCTCCAGTTTGATCGCGGATTTCCAGGCTCCAGCATTTCACGCAGTTCGCTTCGTGGAAATCGGGTTCCCTCTGTTTTGCAGCCGACGACCGGGCACCAGAAGACCATTTCGCCGTTCTTGTTTATGTAGAAATGTGGGGCCTTAAAACCGTCCGCCAGTTCGGCGGCAGAGACTTCTTTTGGGTGGCCTTCGTAAGTGTTCTTCGAACTGGTCGGGAGCGTCAGTTTCCAGTGGTCCAGGCGAAAGCGTTTTCCCGGTGCTGGTCCGTTAACCCTGGTGTCCGGAAACGTGTCTTTCTGGGGTGAGCCAGCGCTGGGGCACTGAGGTGCGGCCAGAGTCACGCTGTTCAGGATGATGGCGAGTGCACAGACCGGGAAGTATGCAAGTTGTTTCATTGGAATCCACGATGGACGGTTTGGAATCGGGAATCGCTTCCACCTGATCTGATGATAATGCTCGGTTCTGTTCATCGCGACTCTGCGTTGATCTCAGGGTCAGATCAATGAGTTTGGCTTTATTCCAGGCTGACGGACTGTAAGTCCTTCGTGCGTGTTAGACGGCGCT
Organism: uncultured Planctomycetaceae bacterium; assembly: GCA_913031625.1. Lineage (GTDB taxonomy): Bacteria > Planctomycetota > Planctomycetia > Planctomycetales > Planctomycetaceae > Fuerstiella. The sequence continues at coordinate 2,570 of CAJWGB010000433.1, forward strand.
GAAAATAAATGTCTGCAACCTCATGGAAGGAGTTCCTGCGGGCCAACGTTCGGGGCAGGCCAACTGCTACAGTAACCAGTCAGTGCGGTGAGCAGGCAGTGGGACTCGCCGGAATTCTCTGGTGATCGGGGCTTGTGGCGAAGTTCACTACAGACTCGCTAACCGGGATTGACGGGCTGGAAGCCCGTCGTACTTAGTACTTGTTGGGGACGCATCATGCGTGGGATATTGACTCTTGCCGCTGTTGTGGCCAGCTCAATCGGGCTTGTCGCTGAAGAGACGCGCCCGAACGTGCTCTTGATTCTGTCGGATGATCACAGTGTTCCGCATGTGAGTTGCTACGGCGGTGAGAATTGTCGGCGATTCAATATTACTCCCAACCTGCAGAAGTTTGCGGAGCAGGGGATGCGGTTTGATCGGGCCTACACGTCGGCCCCTCAGTGCGCGCCTTCGCGGATCTCCATCTTCGCCGGCCGATCGCCTGTTGGACTGGGTGTGACTCGGTTTGCTCAGCCGCCGCGCGGGGACGTACGTTTCTTGACTGATGTTTTGCGAGAGGGGGGTTACTGGGTTGGACTGGACGGCCGCCATCAGCATCTTGATGGGCGGGTCCGTGAAGCCGAACACATCGATGCAGCGCTGCGAGCCGCCGGCATGCAAAACCTTGATCAAAGGTTTGAACATTCTCTTTCGGAAGTTTGAAAACCTGTCGCAGCAAAACCCAACTGATCAATGACGCAATCGAAAACAGCAGCATCAGATATTGCGCCGACAT
>CAJWGB010000434.1 GCA_913031625.1 uncultured Planctomycetaceae bacterium
ACCCAGCTACCGGGCTCTAAGTTCAGCTCTGTTTGTTCACCTGACGGCCATGTGACGGTTGCTCGCCGATTATTCGCTTCGCCAAGGCCAACGTGAACCACGGCTTCACTCGAAGAGAGGTAACTGGCACCGCCAACCACCTCACGCAGAATCACAGCGTCGCCCGCCTGTACCTCAACACGTGTCCCGGCAATCCCCTCTCGCCGCTTAAGACCTAATCGCAGTGAGCGCCCGGTATCCGACGCAACATTCAGCAGACAGACAGACTTTGCCAGCTGATTGTTGATGGCGAGATCCTGACGACCATCCCGGTTGAAGTCGGCGACCGCAGTCCCTCGTCCCAGCCACTCATTGCCGAAATACGCCCCCGCGCATTCTGAGACGTCCAAAAACGTCCCGGAGGACTCATTGCGATAGAGCTGGGGTCGCATTCGATAGGGGATATTCTGCCCCGCCCAGGTGAGGTCATCGATATGACCGTTGGCCACAAACAGATCAAGCCATCCGCTGTTAAGAGTGTCAATAAACACAGTTCCGAAACCCAGCATCCGTCGACTGGAGGCTGCGAGTTGCGCGGCTCTGGTTTGATCAAGAAACTGCAACTGCCCCTGATTCGCATAGAGGGTATTGGAGTCTCCGTAGAAGTGAGTCAGGAACAGGTCCGAATAACCGTTGCGGTCATAGTCACCAAATGCAATTCCCATGCCCGCCTGTGCATGGCCTGAATCATTGAATGCAACATTTGAGACCAGTGCGTCGTTACGAAAATGGAAGCTCCCATCTTCGCCGTCCTGCACAAACAGGAAGTTGGCCTGGCCGTCGTTGGCGACGTAAATCTCAACATTGCCGTCCCGATCAAAGTCACAGGCGACGACTCCGAGCCCCTTTCCTTTGAGTCCTGTGATTCCGGCATCAGCTGACACGTTGCGAAATCCGCCCGCACCATCCGACAGAAGTACAACATCATCCACACCATCGAACAGCGCCGGTGAACATCCCTCATAACCATCGGGGCTCGTCGGATTCGGGCACAACCGCGGGTCAGTGTCTGACTCATCCAGATAATTGACTACGTACAGATCTGTGTTGCCGTCACCATTCAGGTCGGCAGCTGCCGCACTACTGCTCCATTTCCTGACCTCTGTCTCCGGAGTCTGCTCCGCCTGTGTATAAGTCCCGTCGCCATTGTTCAGCCAGAGCACATTCGGGCCAAAAGCCGTCACGTAGATATCTTCGAAGCCGTCCGCATTAAAGTCAGCAACGGCTGTCCCCTGAGCAAACCCAAACTGCTGCAAACCGGATTCCGAACTGACATCCGGACAATTCAGTCCCCGCTCATTCCTGAAGAGTCGAGTTGGTGTATTGCGGTCCGTCGGATCCAGAGGGAGTCGGCATCCATTCGTAAGCAACAGATCCGGCCAGCCATCGCTTTCAATGTCCGTGATTCCCACGCCGCCTCCGGTCACCTCAATAATCCGTCTTCGGGGGCTGATGTCATCGAATCGTTCAAACACCGGGCCGTTCTTCCAGACCTCAAAAGACGGCAGGATCCCCTCCGGACGCGCAAGCTCAGCATCGGGAATCGGGATCGCATCGACGCTGCCCTCTGGCTGTACGGGAGGAACGGGCTTCTCCCGGGTACAGCCGGCAAGTACCAAGAGCAGAACTGCAGCACCACCAGCAAAGCGAATCATTGTCGCCCCTCCCTCATCTGCTGCATTCGGTCAGCATGCCAGCCGAAGTCTTCTGCCGCTTTGTTCAGCCCCGCCTCGAGACATAACTGCACGAGGGCGGACGCCTCCTCGGGAGTATTCTCCCGTACTCGAACCATCTCCACTCGGATCCTGGCGAGTGCGGCACTGGCCCGCAGAATCTCACTTCGTTCTTCGTGGCGATCCTGCCCCTGCAAAGCGGCCGCCAGTCCAACATGCGACTCCTGATCCGCAGGCTCTTTAATCAGCACCCGTCGAAAGTTCTCTTCAGCAGACAGCCAGTCCTTTGCCTGCAGCGCACGTTGACCACGCACGCGAGTAATAATCCATGGCTCCGGCTGTTCATGGTTCCCTGGCAACAATTCGACCACACGCTCCCAGTCGTTCTGCTGGTAACAGCAATCAACCAGAGCGGCCGTGCAGGCTGGGGTTGAGTGTTTCTTAACCACCGCCTCCAGATAGTCACGTGCCTTCGTCAACTGCCCATCGAGCGTCAGGTATCGCCCCTGCGCGGCCAGCAGATCCGGATTGCCAGGGTCTGCATTCAGAAATTCAGCCAGCCGCTGCCGGCCCTTCTCTGAGTTCAGTCCCAGCATATGCGGAAAGTGCAGTTGCTTACACTCATTCAGACTCAGGACCCGCAGGTCACCAGACTGCCACGGTCGGGACCGTTCGCCGCACTCGGTGAGAACTCGCCCGCGGTCTTCCAGTCGGATCTCAACCGACAGGATATACACGAGGAAACTACGAGCGGTTGCAGCAACAGCCTCCGGAACCTCAGTCGTGCGGTCCAGTACCAGCACGTCGCGATAGCACGCTTCTGCTTTGGCTGCCAGGTGATGTTTCAGCCAGAGATGACCTTCCTGCATTCTTGCGGACGGGCCCAGTGCGTGCACGTCATCAACATGCCGAAAGCACTCAGCTGCAGCAGTGAGTTTCTGACTGGGCAGGAGTTCTTCAGATGTGGAAGCATCCATGCCAATGCGGAACCAGACTTCTGCCGGTTGAGGTTCTCTTTTCAGTACCCCTGCGAGCTTTGCCTCTGCCCGACGATATTCCTCAGCAGTAATCCCGGCGGGAAGATCCAGAGGAGCAGGTCGCAACGCAACCCATACTCCGATCGCCAGCCCGATCAATACGACCACCGAAATAATGCGGGACCGTCGCATGGTGTCTAAAACTCCATGCCGCGTTCGGTGATCCTGTAGGGAAGGATCAGATCTTCGCACGCACTGCCACGATGCTTGGCAACATACAAGGCTCGTCCCATCTGGCTGCCGTCTCTGGTCTTGCCCATCAGGATGACGGTGTTGGCATTCGACAGCACGTCGCCTGATTGAATCGGACGTGTAATCAAATCATCCAGCATTACTTCGTGGCTGGTGTACAACAACATTGCTCCAACCGACTCATGGTTGTAAGCATGTGCCATGACCTGTTCTTCCTGAGACCTGTAATGAACTCGAAACAGATCGCGGGCCAGCCAGTCGTGTTCCTTACGAAGGATCTGGTGATAGATGTAATCGAACAGATGGAATTGAAAGGAGTCGGCATCCTTCTCTGTTGGCTCGACACCATCAATCACAGCTCGG
>CAJWGB010000435.1 GCA_913031625.1 uncultured Planctomycetaceae bacterium
GAGGGGCAGCTTGCGGACTGAGCATCGTCAAATGTCGCCGCTCCGGGTAGGTGCCGTCTGACTGGTTGCAGTTTCATAGCGGAGCGGCGCGAGTCGCCCGGCCGAGCGGTCCGACGATGGGGCAATCGGTTTGGCGAATTCGACTTCGGAAGGATGTTCGGCGGAAGTGCTTGCGCACTTCCGCTAACAAGAGGTACTTCCTGCAGCAAGGTTCCGCTCGAGTGCTTATTGTGAGCCGAGACGCGTGAGCGTCCGGGTCGAACGCACAGCCTGCTCCCTCGTTGATACCCAGGGCCCTTGGCCGTCGGCGATCGAATGACAGCTTCACAGCGGAGCGGCGCAAGCCGCCCGGCCGAGCGTGCTTACGAGTTGGCTGCCATGCGGATGTGAATTCAACGCGTTTGAAACAGGTCGCTGAGAACAAGCTGTTCGATGAGTGTCGCAAGGCCGTCACCGTTCTTTCTTAGCTTTGCTGCAATCAGGTCGACTTCAAATCGATCACCAAACGTCAATGGACGGCCGAGTGCGTATGTTGCCAGTTTGTGTGCCAGTGCTCGGATAAACTGGTCCTGCCGGCTGGTGAGCAGATAGTTCTTCAGGCCGTGAATGCCGTTCAGAGGCTCACCATTAAAGAGTGTGCTGGCAGCATCAACGGGAGCACCTTTAATTTCATTCCGCCATCTGCCAGTGGCATCAAAGTTTTCGAACGCGATCCCCCACGGGTCTATCTTTGAGTGGCATGACTGACACGCCGGATGATTTCGATGATCCTCAATCCGTTCCTTCAAAGTCATCTTCGCGATCTCCGGATCGGCCAGGTCGATTTCCGGAACGGCAGGTGGCGGCGGCGGCGGTGGATCATTGAGGAGGCTTTCCAGCACCCAGATGCCTCTCTTGAGTGGATGGGAATCGGCGCCGTCTGAATTCATGGCCAGCAATCCGGGGAGCGTCAGCAGTCCCCCGCGCTGAATGTTTTCCGGCAGCGACACACGCCGAAAGTGGTTTCCTCGCACATCAGGGATCCCGTAGTGTTGAGCCAGACGTTCATTCGCAAGCGTGTAGTCGGCGTGGAGAAAGTCGAGCACACTGCTGTTTCGTTGAAGCGCTTCATGAAAGAACAGGATTGGCTCTTCCTTTATGGCCCGTTGCAGTGAGTCGTCGAACTCACGATGGATCTTTCGATCAACTTTCAGGAAGTCCAGCAGTTCCAATCCCAGCCAGCCTCGCACGAACTGTCTCGAAAATCTTCGAGACCTCTGGTCTGCCAGCATGCGACGGACTTCCTCCGACAGAGTTTTTGGGGAACTCAGTGCGTTCTTCTGAGCCAGCGAGAGGAGACGCTCATCGGGGATACTTGCCCAAAGTAAAGTGGACAATCTCGTCGCAATCTCAACATCAGACAGTCGCTGCTCGGAATCCGTCTTTCCGAGTTCCGGTTGCCCGAGATACAGAAATGAGGGTGACGACAGGACGGTGGCCAGCACTTCAATCATCGCCTCCTGGTAGTCGTCACAACCCGGACGCAGTTTTCTGTACAGCGTGAGTTTCTGCGCGACCTCTTCCGGCGTTACGGGGCGGCGCCAGGCGTGTCTCATGAATCGCGTCAGCAATGCCTTTGCCGCAGCTTCTTCCTCCTCGACAGCTGGAATAGCCGGAAAAATGCGAGCGTGAGTTGCCGGCGGCCACTCGTTATAGACAGGCGTCGCAATTTCCACATAGTCAAACTGGATGCCGCCTGGCGAAGCCGAGCTGTTGACCAGTCGGATGAACTCGGACGGGCTTGGCAGATCCCCCATCCTGTTGATCCCCTTCACTCCATTGCGCGGATAGATCTCGCTTAATGGGATGTTCCATTCATACCATTGCGGAGTACCCGCCGGAGCATCAATCGCCTGATCCTCTTTGCTGACTACGACGGAGGCATACGAATCGTTGCTGGCCTGCCAGCCGAATTCCAGTTGAAGACTTGGGCTGTGCATCTGCTCTTCCGATTCACGTGACGCCCGCACACGCACTCTGAGAGTACCGCGGTAAGGGATACGATCGCCAAGCTCGATCGTGACTTTCTGGCGAAACGGAATTACGGCCACGTGCTCTGATGGTGGAGGACTGGTCTGTGGTTGTGTGCCGGGCTTCCATGCGAACTTTGCACCTGGGTAGCTCCACTTCACCCGCGTGACGCGACCATTCGTGTGGCGATAGTGTGCGTGTCCCGGACGATTGCTGTGCCGTTGTTCTAACTTCCTGAGAGCCTCCTCGAGTGCTTCGGGGTTATCCTTGTGAGCTTCCCGTGTTTTTTTGAACTCCTCCTCGACCTGAGCAAAATGCTCCCGAGCGGCATCTTCCATGGAAATGCCCCAATAGAGGGGTGCCGGTTGATTACCTGAGACTGTTACGCGTTCAATCGCACGACGAGCAAGTTCACGATAAGTGGCGAACTGAGTAACTGTCATATGCAGCATCTCAGAGCTGTTAAGAAAGCCGTCTTCGGATTTCGCGTCTGGTGGCAGATCTGAAGCAAAATCAAACGGACGCCCCAGCAGGTCCTGGAGTGCATAGTTGTATTCGTAACGTGTCATTCGACGGAACGATGAATGTCCCTCGGTCGCTCGCCGAATGACGGAAGCCATCTGCAGTTCCGAAGAAAGCCAGGTCATGATTTGACTGCGATCCCTGCCGCTTAATTCGACGTCCGGTGGAGGCATCTCGCCATTGGCCACAACTGCCATGATCTCCACCCACCAGTCGACGTCGTCCCCGGTGACGAGATTAGGGTCCAGCGTGTCGATCCGAATGTTGCCCTCCTGTTCTTCCGGCCCGTGACACATCACGCAGGACTCTTTGAGGATTGGCGCAATCTTCTCCCTGAATTCCCTGAGTCGCGGTTCCGGAGTCTGCGTCGGACGCTGCACATTCCGGGTCAGCAAACTGGATCTTCGCCGTCCCTCCTCACGGGCAGCGCCAAGGTCGGGCGGGCCGTCCTGAGCGTAAAGTGCAGTACACAGAAGAGGAATGAGAGTGAGAGGAATGATGAGGCGATTCACTGGGGCGTCCATTGTCAGGCGAGAATCGCTCAATCATATCGCCAGCGCTTGACTCACGAAACCTGGCTGCCGGTCTGCCTGCCTGCATGAGAGATAGTTCAGGTGCGAGCGCTCAACATGCTCGTCACAATGAGGGTGAGGACCAGCAATGTCAGAGAGAGGTATGCTGCCAGTGGATCCACTCTGCCGGAAGCTCGCCCGAAGCCGAAGTTTGATCCGATTCCATT
>CAJWGB010000436.1 GCA_913031625.1 uncultured Planctomycetaceae bacterium
CTGCAGTTCAACAGCCAGATTGCCAACACGTGCGACCTGAGATTCACTGATGGGGTTTGTCAGCGTGACAAACTGACCCAGCTTATGCGACGTCGTTTCTTCATCACTGCGAACCGGGCCGGCCGCGTATGCCACCACTGTGACCGCGATCAATCCGTGAATGAGAGGCTGACGCATTTGAAACTCCAGAATTTCCCGATTTAACTGTCGAGTGCCAGAAAACACTCCGCTGAATTTTATACGCGGTCCCCCGGGACAAACAAGATGCCTGGTTGGGAGTGTTGCAGCGTCTGCAAAAACTCCTCTACCATTCAAAGTACAACTCGTCGATTCGCCAAACGGACCAGTTCCCTGGCATGGAATCAGGAAATATTCGAAAAGATGGAGACACCAGCCTGGGGAATCTGCAGCCTCTACCTGTTTCTGAGCATGTTAAGTGCCGGAGTTGTGCAGGCTGCGTGGATGTCCAGCAAGCTGGCACGCAGGACCGCAATTCCTCTCGACCGAGGCAAAACCTTCCGCGGCCAACGCATTTTCGGAGACAATAAGACGTGGCGTGGGTTTGTCGTCATGGTGCCCGCCTGCGGACTGGCATTTGTTCTTTGGCGGCTGATATTTCACTCCGTACAGGCAGAGGAAGTCCTCTGGCCAGTTTCTCTCCCGGACTATTTTCTTGTCGGAACCGCAGCAGGGCTTGGGTTTATGCTGGCAGAGCTGCCCAACTCCTTCTTCAAACGCCAGGCGGGCGTACAACCGGGGCAGGCTGCAGAATCCAAACGGGGGCGAGTCACCTGCTTTTTGATCGACCAGGTGGACTCCGTGATCGGCAGCCTGCTTGCCGTCAACCTCTGTGTGCCGGTGCCGTCAGGCACATGGCTCATTCTGGTCTTTGGCGGAGCCGTCGTTCATTTGCTGTTTAACTTCGTTCTGCGCAAACTTGGACTCCGATCCAGAGCCGCATGATCAACCTTCGAAGGATTCAGTTCGCACGATGCAGGGATCTGCTTCAATCAGCACAGGCCTGACACCGCTCACCGATGCCAGTGATCCATGTTTCTTTGGACAGAAGGCTGCAAGACTGAGCAGGATCAGGCGGGCCGGACTTCCGGTTCCTGAGGGGTGGGTGATTGATTCTGAGACGTTTCTCGAGCACCTCTGCAACAGCGACATCAACATCAAGACTAAGATCGACGATCTCATCGCTGCCACTCGAACGGAGGCAGACTCGACTGAAGAAACATCTCGACAGATCAGTCAGTTGGTGCACTCAGTTTCATTCTCCGCTTCGTTCAAAGAAGTACTCTCAGACACATTCAGCATTCTGAAGAACGCCGGACCACTTGTCGTCCGCAGTTCAGCAATCGGAGAAGACGGTCAGTCGGCCGCATTTGCAGGACTGCTCGATTCAATCCTCAACGTCAATACCGTCGAAGAGCTGCACGCTGCAGTTCTCAAATGCTGGGCGTCGTGCTGGTCCCAACGGAGCCTGAGCTATCAGCTAATCCGTAAGTGCAAACTGAATCGGATGGGAACGTTGGTTCAGCGACAGGTTCAGGCGCGTTCCGCTGGCGTGCTGTTTACCCGCAATCCGGTCGATCCGGCATCGTCTGAGATGGTAATTGAATACAGCGAAGGTACCGCAGAGTCTTTGGTTTCAGGCAGCGTCGTGCCGGAGCGACTCTTCGTGGATCGCGAGTCACTCGCAACAAAAAGCGACTCAGTTTCGGAAGCCAGCATCCTGCTCTCCAGAGGTGCAGTTCAGCAGCTGGTTGGATTCGGACATGAACTGGAGCGACTGTTTGACGCTCCTCAGGATATCGAATGGTGTCTTGATACAGACGAACGCCTTTGGATTGTTCAGAGCCGTCCGATCACCAAGCTGCAACAACCAGCACCGTCAGCATCAATGGTCACCTGGTCAAATGCCAACGTAATTGAAAACTTCCCTGATCCAATCTGCCCGCTGTTGTATTCCATCGCATCCGAAGGTTACTACCACTACTTTCGTAACCAGGGCATCGCGTTTGGAATCGCGCGGTCACGCATCGATGCAATGGAGTCATCATTTCGTACGGTGATTGGCACCCACGGCGGCCGTATGTACTACAACCTTTCGAGCATTCACGGCATTCTTCGTGGAGCACCCTTCGGCGAATTCCTGGCGACTGCGTTTAACCAGTTCGTCGGTGCTGAATCCACAAAACGTGATGATCGGTTCCCGCAATGGCAGTCCGTTAAGCGGGGCCGAATTACGGAATCGCTGGAGGTCCTGAAGATCGGCTGGAAGGCATGGCGACGATTCCGTCAGCTGGAACGCGGGATCGGTCGCATTGAGACGCGGATCAACGACTTTGCTCACGAGTGTCGCGATGAGCGCCTCACAGAGCTCATCCAGAAACAGAACACATCTTCTCTGCTGGAACTGTGGCGTAAGTTTCTGTCAATCCGACAGCAATGGACTGATGCATCAATCGCGGATGCCTCAAGCATGATCAGCTATCACCTGACCCATCGGCTTCTCGAAGGGCAGTTTCAGGACAAAGAAGATCAGGCCATTGCCAATCGTCTCCTCACCGGACTCTGTACCCTGGTCAGCGGACTGCCGACGGATCAGCTCTGGGCCATTTCACGACAGATCCGCAAGATCCCCGTCCTTGCCGAACGATTTGCGACTGATGATCCTGCACAAGTCTGGGAACTTCTGTCTGAGCGCCGCGCTTATGCAGGAATCCGAAGATCGATCGAGGAATTCATTGATGAGTGGGGATTTCGCTGTTCGGGGGAATTGTTGCTCATCAAACCTACCTACAAGGACGAGCCCGCCGCACTGATGCCCATTCTGGCAACCTTTGTAGCTCGAGACGGCGAACCTCCCCGGCAACACCTTGAACGTCAAAAACAGAAACGTGAGCAGGAGACCGAACGCATCCTGAATGAGCTTGCGTCCAGACCATTGTCGCGGCGGATCCCATTGATACGCCGAAAGCGAATCGCTCAGCGTCTGATTGACCAACATCACGATTTGGTTGACTATTATCTCTATGGGCTTTTGCAATGTTTATACGATCAGGAATGCCTGACGGTCGAGCAAGGACATCAGGTCATTAAGATATT
>CAJWGB010000437.1 GCA_913031625.1 uncultured Planctomycetaceae bacterium
CTATGTCAACATTCAGCAGATGAAACCGGAGCGAATTCTGGATGACCTGAAGAATCACTGGCTCCCCAAAACAGCTCAGCGAAAGCAGGCGGACCTGCTGGCGCGACTCAACCGACTGGATCTCCAGCGTCAACAGCAGGACCAGCAGCTGGAAGCCAGCATCCAGGCAATGGAAATGGCTTTCCGAATGCAGTTTGCCGTGCCCGATGCCTTTGACACCTCCAAAGAGACAAAACGCACCCAGGAGATGTATGGCGACTCGGAGTACGCCAAAGGCTGTCTGCTGGCCCGCAGATTGATCGAACGCGGCGTGCGAACTGTTCAGCTTTCTCACTCCATCGATGGCTATGACATCGCATGGGACACAGGGCATGGAAACATTGTGGACGGTCACCGCCGACTGGCAGAGGCCTGCGACCAGGGAATCGCGGCACTCATCAAAGACCTGAAGGAACGCGGACTGTTCGACGAGACGCTTGTCATTTGGGGCGGCGAATTTGGGCGAGCACCCACGTCCGAAGGTCAGAAAGGGCGAGACCACGATCATTATGGATTCACAGTCTGGATGGCCGGTGGAGGAGTTAAAGCGGGTTACTCGCACGGTGCCACAGATGAGTTTGGATGCTCGGCGGTTGAAGACCGGGTTCACGTCCACGATTTTCACGCCACAGTTCTTGCCTTGATGGGCTTCGACCACGAACAACTTACCTATCGTTACAGTGGCAGAGACTTTCGCCTCACCGATGTCCACGGTAAGGTTGTCGACAGTGTTATTGCCTGAGGCCTGCTCGTTTTTCTACAAGGCGCAACAATGTCTGCTCTGCTTACACTGCTGGTACTGCTTCCGATCGCTCAGAACGATGATCCTGTCTTCTCAGGTCCTCAGGCCGGAGAGAAACTGGCCGCCCTGCCATTCACCAGCACGGCCGGAAAGACGGCGGAGCAGAAACTTGACCTGATGGCAGAAGCGAAGAACAAGCCAGTCGTGGTGGTCTTCATGCATCAGAAGAACCGGCCCGCTTTTGCTCTGGCACGCACCGTCATGCAGCTGGCCGAGAACCGGGGACCGGAAAAAATCACTGGAGGATTCATTTACCTGGACGACGATCAGACGGCCGCCAATCAGTGGATGTCCCAGATCGGGCCTCGATATTTCCCCAAAGGAATTCACATGGGGGTTTCAGTCGATGGCGCAGAAGGACCGGGCGCATGGGGACTGAATCGAGAAGTCGCCATGACAGTTGTGGTTGGCAAAGACGGCAAGGCAACGGCTAATTTCGCACTCGTCCAGCCAAGTGTTCAGTCGGATGGACCAAAGATCTTTGCGGCGATCGGTAAGGCACTTGGCGAGAAGAAAGCCCCTCAACTGTCAGAGGTCGCCGGCGACCGACGAATGATGGCGCAGAATCAAAGACGCGATCAGGTCAGTGATGCTGACTTCCGTGCAATGATGGCTCCGCTGATCCAGGCAAAAACTGACGAAGCAGTTGATGCGGCCGCGAAGAAGATTGAAGCGGAAGCCGCAAAGAACCCAGCCTTGAAAACTCGTCTGGGGGATACTGCCCGCCGAATTGTCGGCTCCGATGTCGCTGGCCGTTACGGCATTGAAAAGTGTCGTGAGTATCTGAAGAAGTGGGCCAAAGAGTACAAGGCTCCTGCAGGACGTCGGCCACAGACTGACGGCCCTCAACGAAAACGTCCGGCCCGAGACTCAGCAACGGGTGATCAGGCCGAGTCCAAAACGCGCGACAGGTAATCGGTGTTGGCCGTAGATGCGCCACAGATCGCACGCTCGGTCTCCAGAGAATACAGGCACGAGGCGCCAGCGAGTGATTTTCCTGCCAGCATGATGCACAGGACCGTTGGGCGCAGAGACTTCTGAATGCCACGTAACCTGGAAACAGTCATCAGTAGCCTCTGACTGAGCAACTGCGAGCCAGAGCACTCAGGACAGAACACAGGCTCGGTTATCCCTTCACCTTGAAGCCGATTTGCTGCAGGCAGGTGCGCACGCGGTCCAGCTGTTTTCCCTGGATCTCAAGATGCTCCTGTTTCACGCTGCCCCCAGCGCCGCATTCATCCTTCAACTGTTTGAGAAGCGCAGGCAGATCATTCCCTTCGGCAGGGAGGCCGCGAATCACAGTGACCGTTCGGCCGCCTTTTCGCTTTTCGACGGCAAGTCGCGCCGTCTGCTTTTGCGGAGAAATCAACTCGGGTGCGGGAGGCGGTTCCGGCGGACACTGACAATCCTCCTCCAGCTCGCTGCAGCGATCGCAACGTGGAGGAATGTCCCACTTTGTTCCTTCAAACAGACGAACCATTACTCTTCCTGTTGAGCCGGTTCAAGATATTCGTGCCCGGTGAGGCTCACCAACACAGACTGTTGCCAGCCCGTAAGCCGTTCACGCATCTGTGTCACCACTGCCGGGTGTTGCGTTGCAAGGTCGTTTGATTCCGACGGGTCTGCCCGCACGTCGTACAATTCCAACTTTGCAGCGTCGCCAACACCTTTCATGACGAGCTTGAATCGATTGTCCAGCATGGTGCGCGAACCCGCATGGTCAGACGGTCGAATCTCGTTGAACCTGTAATTACGGAAATTGCGAGTACGAATGTCCCCCATCATTTTTACCAGTGGGGTTGTGCCACGCTGCAATTCCTCATCGATCCAGGGCCCGTTCTTTGCGCCCGTGTTGCCGCGATAGTCCCAGAAGAAAATTGGTTGAGGCCGCTCCTTCCATCTCCTTTCAATGATCGGGCGGATACTGATGCCATCCAGTTCTCGAGCAGGCAGGCCAAAATTCAACATGTCGCAAAGAGTTGGAAGGATGTCGCTGGTTACCGAGTTCACATCGCTGACAGTTCCCCTCTTAATTCTGGCAGGCCACTCGATGATTCCGGGCACACGGACGCCTCCTTCATACACGGTACCTTTCTGCCCGCGAAGAGGTGAGGTCACGATTCCGTCGCCTGGCGTCCCATTGTCGCCGCAGTACCAGAGCATCGTGTTGTCTCTGAGATCGTTGTCACCGAGCCATGCTCGCAGCTGTCCGATGGCTCGATCCATGGCCGTAATCTCTGCATAGCGTTCCCTCAGC
>CAJWGB010000438.1 GCA_913031625.1 uncultured Planctomycetaceae bacterium
TTAAATCGTTCTTCTTCGCGCGCGACAAGAGTACAGAACGAACTCAGTGACAAATTCGGAACAGAACAAGTAATCACCATCGAATGTGACCTTCAAGACTTTAGGTCAGTGAAGTCTGCCGCAGTGAAGGTCTGGGGGGGGGGATCCAACTGGACCCGAATGGTTATTATTTCCTGAACACACACGCGGCGGAACTGGAGACAGATCGCCTGCGGGAGAGTCTTATCGAACTGCGAGACTGTTTCCCTCACATGCGGATTGTTCTTGAAGTTCACGAAGCGGCCATTACCTCTGTGCACTATCTAAGAGAACTTGGCAAGCTGTTGAATCAGCTGAGAATTGAGCTGGCCTACGATGACTTTGGGGCCGGACAGGCGCGGCTGATTGAGTTGTTTGAAGTGCCACCCACGTACCTGAAGTTTGATCTGGGGCTTGTTCGAGGCCTTGAAAATGCTTCAGCCGTCCATCGAGCCAGTGTGAAGGCCCTCGTCAATATGGTTCATGACCTTGATGTCGTGGCTCTGGCAGAGGGCGTCGAAACACGGGCTCAGGCCGATGTTTGCCGCGAAATCGGGTTTGACATGGCCCAGGGGTAGTTCTTCGGCCGTCCGGAGTGTCGAGAGTACTGGTATCGCCAGTTGATCTCCCCCCGCACACAGAAGGTTGCGAGTTCGTCGCAGTTGAGGATGGGGGCCGCAAGATAACACGGACCTCGATCGCGGTCGGTCAGAGAATCAACATCGCGTCGCCATAGCTATAGAACCGGTATTTTGACTGCAATGCCTTGCTGTAGGCTTCCATCGTCAATTCGTAGCCGGCCAGTGCTGCGACGAGCACGATGAGTGTCGACCCTGGCAGGTGAAAGTTCGTCAGCAGACGATCGACGCAGTTGAAAGTGAACCCTGGCTGAATGAACAACTCCGTGGTGTCTTCAAATGCGGTCAGACGCCCGGCAGCAGCGGCAGCTTCAAGTGTACGAACACTCGTGGTGCCAACCGCGACGATCTGTTGGCCTGCGTCTTTTGCATGATTGATCCTTGTCGCCTCTTCGAGAGAGACGCGACACCATTCCGAGTGCATGTGGTGTTCGGAGAGCCGCTCTGCCCCGACGGGCCGAAACGTTCCAATCCCTACGTGCAGGGTGACAAAGGACTGCAGAATTCCCCTGCTCTCGCACCGGGCCAATATTTCCGGAGTGAAATGGAGTCCGGCTGTCGGCGCCGCGATCGCGCCATTTTCGGCCGCATAGACAGTCTGATAACGATCCGCGTCTTCCGCGTCCGCAACCCGGCGGCCGATATATGGTGGCAGTGGCAACGTTCCGTACTCTTCAAGCAGACTGACTGTTTCATCCGAAGGTGGGGTTACGAGCCATGTTCCATCGTTACCCCGTTCTTCCAGTTTGAGTTCAGGCCCCTCACCATTTAGTTCAACCGCTTCTCCAGCCTTGTTGAGAGTAAGACTTTCTCCCTGTTGCAACCTGCCACGCGTTTGACCGGTGATACGCCATCGACCGTCAGCTTCCTGATTCAGAAAGAGGCCTTCCCATTTTCCGCCAGTCTGTGTGCGAACGCCAAACAGCCGAGCTGGCAGGACACGAGTGTCGTTGAAGACAAGATGCGAACTGTCATTCAGGAGATCAGGCAGGTCACGGAACATGTGATGATGAATCTGCCCAGTCTTCCGATCGACCACCAAAAGGCGGGAATCGTCACGACGCGCCGTCGGACGAGAGGCAATTAACTCGTCAGGGAGGTTGTACTGCCAGCTTGAGAGCAGATTCAGGTCAGGCTCAGCCATCTGAATGGGCCAGCGAATTGTGTCGAGGAATCGTCCAGGCGATCAGGTATCTGCGGTGGCCACAATTTCGGAACGAGCGGCGAGGCGACGGACGTGCTCTTCATCCACGGTCACTCCAAGGCCCGGGTTGGTCAACCGGGGGGCCTTACCACCGTGTCCAAAGGTGATGTCTTCTGATGTCAGGCGATCCTGAACAAGGAAACGGTCATAACTCCCTTCAAGGTAGCGAATCCCACCCACATTGCAGGCAAAATGTCGACCTGCGGCCGAGAGAATTCCTGTTTCTCCTACCTGACAACCCAACTGCCAGCCCAGACCATGCTGAGCAGCAAACGCTGCAAGTTTGAGACAGGGAATATACCCACCACATTTTGAGAGCCGCAGATTAAACAGATCACACGACTCACCATCTACTGAACGTTGTGCGTCTTCAAGACAGCAGAGGGACTCATCCAGCATGATAGGCACCTGAACCTGTCTGCGCACGTCGGCAAGGCCGCTTACCTCAGCGTGAGGCACCGGCTGTTCCAGACTTGTGGGCCTGAGTCTCAGCAGTGGTTCCACACGAGCAACGACTTCGTCACAGGTCCACGCTTCGTTTGCGTCCAGTCTAAGATTCACGGAGCGACCACATACTCTGCGGACTGTGGAAAGTATGTGGCGGTCATCGATGCCCGTGGTGCCCACTTTGACCTTAACGCTTCGGAAGCCGAATAACCGCATTTTCAACGCGGACCGGAACAGAGGGAAACCGGATTGAGCTGTAACCACACCGCTATAGAAGACTTCATTCGCCTTCTCCAGCAGAGGGCCGGCCTCCGGAACACACTCAGCGACCGCTCCGAATGGCTGCCCAAACGAACGACAAAACGCGTCGAGGTAGGCAATCTCAATTGCACAGCGGACCGAATTGCCGAAACATTCCCGGGCCTGAATGCCAGGGTCCGGAAGCACCCCTCCGATTCTCACCCTTTGAATTGCGTCCACTGCCTCCTGAACGTTGCTGACGAACGCTGAAAGAATGGGAGAGAAGTCGGTCGCCTCAAGGTGTCGCCACGCGGTGGCGATGGAGTCGCCAGTCACATAAGTCCGCGGAAGGCCTTCTCCCCATCCGACCGTACCATCCGTCAGTTCACATCGAACGAAGATTGAGTCTGTGGAGACACGGGTATGCGAGGCATGACGGACTGGTCGCTTCAACAAGATCGGTTTCTTCCAGAAGCGGTGGTTCTTTTTCTTCGACTTGATAGCCCGCATCG
>CAJWGB010000439.1 GCA_913031625.1 uncultured Planctomycetaceae bacterium
AGGTGGCGTCATCAAAGCCGGGCAACTTGCGTAAGAAAATTGCCCGACTCCGATAACGTTTGCCAGATCAGGTCCACGGAAGAACCTTTATTGAATCGTCTGAAGCCACGCTGCAAGAAGCTTGGGGTATGATTCGAGATCGACCTTGTTGGCCATCTCGGTGACGGTGTGGATGTATTTGATTGGGCACGCAAAGGCGACTGTTCGCACTCCGCTGCGACTGCGCTGAATGACGGCTCCGTCCTGTCCTCCGCGTGGCAGAACTGCTCGCTGGCACGGAATCTCCTTTGCTGCGGCAATCGCTTCGATTTCTTCTATCAGTCCAATATCGCTGATCATGGAAGAATCCATCACGTGAAGTGCCACACCGTCTCCTGCCACGCTGACGCGGTCTTCGTCCGGCACGCCGGGCGTCTTGCAGCAGAGAGTCGTGTCACAGGCAACACCGATATCCGGCTCAATTCCGAATGCTGCCGGCATGGCACCACGCAGCCCGACTTCTTCCTGAACGGTCCATGCCGCATAAATGTCGCAGTTGTGGTTTGTCAGGTTCTCGATCGCACGGATCTGCGCCCAGCAGCCGACTCGGTTGTCCAGACACTGGGAGGCGACTGATTCTCCGACCTCATGGAATGGACCATCCAGAACAACCATGTCTCCGATACGCACACGGCTCTTTACTTCATCGGCGTCCAGACTGAGGTCGATGGCAAAGTCGCCCACGAGTGGGATCTTCTTTTTTTCTTCATCCGTCGCGATGTGAATTGGCCTTCCGGAGGGATTCATGATGCCCTGCAGGTCTCCGTCAGCCGTACAGACTTTCACCGTGCGAGCGAACAGATTGCGTGTATCGAATCCGCCAACCGGATTGACACGCAGAAAGCCCTGATCGTCGATGTGTTTGACAAGGAAGCCAATCTGGTCCATATGAGCGGCCAGCATGACGCGGACTGGATTCTCCGGAGTTTCTCCGGCGGGGCGAGCTCGTCGCACGGCGATCAATGAGCCCATTGCATCTGTGTGGTAGTCATCGAACAAATCGTGGCTGCGGATGTATTCCTCGATGACAGCGCGAATGCGAGACTCACGGCCGGGGACAGAAGGGGTCTGAGTCAGCTTGTTCAGCAGGTCCATAATGCGTCCTGGATGGGTGGCAGTTGATTGAGGCCGGATTCTGACGGGAATCGAGCCTGCGTTCAAACCTCTGGTGATTGTGAATTCGTCGGCAGGTGACCACGCTCTGGCGGGCGTAGCTACAATGGCCCCGGAGAACCACACTTTGGCGAGTGTCGCTACAATCCGGGTCTCGGATCTTCGCACGCTCGTTTGAGTCGTAAATACCACTCTCAACCATTGTCAAAAAGGGAATTCGTTGAAAGCAGAGATCATTGCGATTGGTTCTGAACTGACGTGTGGAGCACGACTGGATACCAACAGCCAGTGGCTCAGTCTGGAGATGGAAGCCCGTGGCTGGACTGTACATCGCCATACCACGATCGGTGACGATAAGCAGGGCCTGATTCAGTGCTACCGGGACGCCGCAAAGCGATCCCGAGTCGTCCTTGTCACCGGGGGACTTGGTCCCACTCTGGACGACATTACCCGGGAAACACTGGCAGCCGCTTTCGATCGTCCACTCATTCAGGATGATGACGCGCTGGCTCATATCGTTTCGCTGTTTGCGAGTCGCGGTCGCGAGATGCCGGAACGAAACGTCGTTCAAGCGCTGCGTCCTGACGGTGCGGATTCCATCCACAACGCTCATGGGACAGCTCCGGGGATTCATCTTGCGCTTTCTGATCCCGACTGTGCGATCATTGTGATGCCTGGCGTGCCGTCGGAAATGAAACGCATGTTTCATGAGCGGGTCTGTGATCTGTTGCCACAGAGTCCTCAGGTAGTTACTCGAGCACTGATTCGGACGTTTGGCATTGGCGAATCTGATGTCGAACGCCGGCTCGGAGACCTCACGGCTCGGGATCGAAATCCTGAAGTTGGCATTACCGCCAGCAATGCCGTGATTACACTGTCCATTACAGCCCGCGCCGAATCCGAAGAAGCCTGCCGGACTTTGACAGACGATGTGAGCACTACGATCAAAGAGACGTTGGGATCGGTCGTGTTTGGAGAGGGCGAACTGGACGTCCACCATGCGGTCGGTGAGCTGTTGGTCGAACACAACATTCGCGTCGCTCTGCTGGAAGGGACAGTCACCGGTGGCCTGATCAGCCAGTGGATGACGGCAACCGATGAACTGGCCGCCCAGGTGGGCACGAGTCGTATCTCAAGCGAGCCGCAGGCGCCGGAGGCATGGCTTGATCATGCACAGTCAGAGGCGGAGCAGCTGTTAAAGGATGGTATTGCCGATTTCGTTATTGCGACCTCCGCGAGAACTCTGGTTGAAACAGATGGAGTTCGAAGACTGGATGGCCTTGTGGCTGTGATTGGTACGGGCGTCAAGCGCAGCAAAGACGTCAGCATGACGGGGAACCTTGCCATCTTTCGTGAGCGAGCGGGACGGGCAGCCCTGAATGAATTGCGGCTTCAGTTGTCCGCTGCTGCTGACTGACGTTTCCATTCCGGCTGGGCAGCCAGTCTCTGTGTTTCTCCGTGTCCTCTGTGGTGAACTGTTTTTTCCATCACAGAGTTCACAGAGGAACACTGAGGAAGATCCAGAGGCGCCGCAGGGGCCGC
>CAJWGB010000440.1 GCA_913031625.1 uncultured Planctomycetaceae bacterium
TCTCGAAACGGCGGAGCAACTGGCGAAGCAGTCATGAACGTTGTGGTTCTCGGCGCCGGGACCGTCGGACAGGCAGTAGCAGAACTACTCTGCAGTCGTGGAGTCGACGTTTGTGTGATCGACGAATCCGCTGAAGTACTGCGGCGGGTCGAAGAACGGCTCGACGTGCAGACCGTCTGTGGCTCCGCCTATGATGTGGCTCGGCTTTTTCAGACCGGAATCCAGGCGGCAGACCTCTGTCTTGCCGTGACCAGTCGAGACGAAGTGAATCTTGTTGGCGCCAGCATCGCACGTGAAATGGGGGCTCGTCGCAGCGTGGCTCGGGTGTTCAACCCTGTCTTTCGAGACACCAGTACATTCGACTACCAGCGACACTTCAGTATCGATCGTCTGATCAGTCTTGAGCAACTGACGGCTCAGGAGATCGCCAAACACATTCGCAGTAACTCAGCACAGGTGGTGGAATCGTTTGCTCGAGGAGCAGTCAGTGTCCTCGCGATTCAGGTGGCGTCCAAAGCAAAGGCTGCGGGTGTTCCGTTGCATCAGTTGAAGCTGCCTCCAACAGTTCGTGTTGGCCTGATCACGGGCGACATACGTTCAATCATCCCCGGTGGTAACGATTCCGCACAGGAGGGCGAGCAGGTCACGCTTCTGGGGGCTCACGCGGAACTGGAGAAAGTTGCGCGGCTGTTCGAAGGCCGCAGCAGCAACAGAAGCCGGGTCATTATTGCGGGAGGGGGAGAGACGGGACTCCATCTTGCCCGGCTGCTGGAAGGCAGTCGGTGTCAGGTCACGATTCTTGAACATGATGCTGAACGCTGTGATTTCATTGCGGAGCGACTCTCAAAGTCCACCGTGCTGCATGCGGATGTGAAGAGTCGCGCCGATCTGGAAGAAGCCCGCGTTGGCAAATGCGACGCATTTGTAGCCTGTACCGGGCATGACGAAGAGAACATTGTCTGCGGCGTCGAAGCCAAGGAACTCGGAGCCAGCAGGCTCATCACGATCGTCCGCAGCCCGGACTATGCAAATGTGCTCGAACGACTTGGAATTGATGTTGCGGTCAGTCCGCGTGACGCCATGGCTCGGCAGATTGTTGGACTTGTTGCATCGGGGCCTGTTCGCGAGCGTTGTCCGATCGCTGATGACACGGCCATGGTGATGGAGATCGAAGTTCAGAAGGGCGCTCCGGCAGACGGAAAGACTCTCCGACAACTGTCTTTGACGCAGAGCCTTGTGGCCGCGATTGAAAGAAGCAGTCAGAGTCGTGTTCCGCGTGCTGACGATGAACTCCATGCCGGAGATTCCGTGATTGTTCTGGTGCAGCAGCAGGCAGAATCTCGCATTCTTGAATTGTTTGGTGGGTAAGCCAGATGGCAAAACGAAAAGCAAAAGCGGTCGCAAAGAAGAAGGTGAAAGGCAAAGCAACTGCCGTCAGCCCGGAAGTGATAGAGGAACTCAGGAGCAAAGGCCGCTCAGTGGTCCGCAGACTCAAGAAGCTCTTTCCTGTGGCAGAGTGTGCTTTGGATCATGATTCGCCGTTTCAACTGCTGGTGGCGACCATTCTTTCCGCGCAATGCACGGATGAGCGCGTCAACATGGCCACACCTGAGTTGTTTCGCTGCTACCCGAACGCAGAAGCTCTGAAGAACTCGACACAGGAGGATGTGGAGCGAATCGTCCAGCCGTTGGGGTTCTTTCGAGCCAAGGCGAAGAACATTCGCGGGATGGCCGCTAAGCTCGTCGACGACTACGAAGGTGAGATTCCTCAGGATATCGACGAGATGGTCAAGCTTCCCGGCGTCGGCCGTAAAACGGCCAGCGTCGTCCTCGGAACATGGTACGGAATCCCGTCAGGTGTCGTCGTGGACACTCACGTCAAAAGAATATCATATCTGTTGGGCCTGACTGAATCCCAGAACCCCGAGATCATCGAACGTGAACTGATGCAGATTCTTCCGAAATCGGAGTGGATTCAGTACTCACATCGGATCATTCATCACGGACGAGCGACATGCATCGCCCGACGCCCTCAGTGCGCCGACTGTGGGCTTCTGAAATGGTGCAACCGGACCGGACTCCCGGAACTGGATGAGTAACAGATGCCGTGACATGGCGGCACTCTGAAGTGTTACTCAACGAGACCGCGACGCTGAGCTGCGGGAACCGCCGGGCCGGCCTCATGTCCGATCTGATAGTACCTGGCCAGGGCTGCGTCGTATGCCTTTCGTGCTTCAGGTCGCTCTGATTCGGCAATGAAGCGTCGCCGATTGTGCCAAAGGAGTCGCACGGACTCGGCACACCACAGTGCGCTGGCGCGTGACGCTCTGATCGGTTTGTCATTCAACAGTATGGTCACCGGGTTGGTATGGAGCTGTGGAAACTGGCGGATGGCAACCCAGCTGCTCTGATCGATCTGTACATCAAACCCGAGATCGTGGATTTCTCCGTCGGCGGGAACGTCCTGGTGAGCGCGAACCAGCCCGTTGACGATCAACTCGACCCGGCGTCTTCCGCCTGTCGTCATTCCGGAATCACGAGGTGCGTGCAGATTCACGGTATCACCCGACATCCTGAGTCCTGCGGAGGGCGTGATTGTTCCGTAGGCGACACCTT
>CAJWGB010000441.1 GCA_913031625.1 uncultured Planctomycetaceae bacterium
CCCTGCCAGAAAATGTTGTCCGGGTCGTTGATTGTGACTGAGGGCTTCAGTTTCCAGAAGCGTTCGGAGTCGTATTCCAGCATCAGATCCGATTCGTGAGTTCCAAGGAACATCACGATCTGATTGATCTGGTCAAACCGAGCCCCGTTGGCGGTGCCGGTCACCAGACGCGCAGTGCCTTCCAGCAGGGCGAATGCACAGCAGACAACTACGGAAGCAAATATCAGTTTTCGACTGCGCGAGATGCCGGAGGATGCGGCAGGTTCAGGTTCTGATGACTGCATGGAGGTACTCCTGACGGGAACAGCTGAGATGTAGCAGGAGTTTTGCGGCGTGGTCAAGATTTATCGGAAGCTGTCGGGCGTGTGACGAGTAGTTGTCGACTCAGACATTTGTCCTACTCCGAATACTCAGCAATCGGTCCCATCAGCTATCAACATGACGAATCAGCCTCACTCTCTGCGAATTCAGGTGTTCGTGTGTCTGCCGGGAGTGTCTTCCGTTGCTGTGATTGCTCAGGAGACTGCGGCCGAACCGAAGCAGGTCACGGCATCCGACATCCTGGCCGCTCAGCGATTTGGAGAATCACTGAGTATTGCAGAATGGCTGGGACCGCTTGCGCCCGTCGCTGACGGCGCAATTCACACCCGATTCAGCGAAACCTGTTAAGGGCCTGTTTTCCAACGGGCTGAAGGCTCAGATTGGCAGCGGCCCTCCAGTCGAACTGACCATGAGTCGATGTTACAACGGCTGGCTCGCGGCAATTGCGGTCGACGCTCAGGCTGAATTCAGCGAACTGGCGGTCAATTCTGAATTGCGTCTTCGTGATTGGGTTGCACAGGTGTGATTGATCGCCGCGAGGGTTACAATGGTTACTCTGTACCCTTCCACTTTCTCACCGCACAATCTCATCAGGACGGACGATGTCAACACCTGCCTCTGATCCTAATCGCCGAACATTTCTTGCTTCCTCGACTGCAGCAGCAGTCGCGGCAGTCTCAGCTGCTCCCACCGTCAATGCCGGCCTGTATGCCGGTGGAAGTGACCGATTGAAAGTCGGGCTGATTGGCTGTGGTGGTCGGGGAACCGGTGCTGCTTCTCAGGCGCTCAATGCGGATTCCGGCACAGAACTTGTTGCTATGGCCGACGCGTTTGAAGACCGGCTGATGAGCTCTCGTGCTCGCCTGCAGCGACAGTTCAACAAGGACGGACTCGAACGAGTCGTCGTTCCTGAAGATAACTGCTTTGTTGGCTTCGATGCCTACAAGCGGGTGATCGACAAAGCGGACGTCGTCTGCCTGACCTCAACTCCTCATTTTCGTCCGCGACATCTGAAAGCGGCGGTAGAGGCGAATAAGCATGTCTTCTGCGAAAAGCCGGTGGCTGTTGATGCACCAGGTCTTCGATCTGTCATGGAGTCTGTTGAGCTTGCTCGGAAGAACAAGAAGTCTCTCGTCAGCGGACTCTGCTGGAGATATCACAACGGCAAACGCGCAGTCTTCGATAAGATTAAAGAAGGAATGATCGGAGACATCACGTCCATGCAGTGCAGCTATATGACGGGCGGTGTCTGGGATCCTCGCAAGACTCGACAGCAGTGCAAGACCGAGATGGAGTATCAGATTCGCAACTGGTACTACTACACGTGGCTGTCGGGGGACTTTAATGTCGAGCAGCACATCCACAGTCTTGACAAGATGTTATGGGCCATGAATGACGAAGCGCCAGTCAGTATCAGCGGCAGTGGTGGCCGACAGGTACGAACGGATCCCAAGTACGGTAACATTTACGACCACTTCAATGTGGTCTACGAATGGGCGAATGGTGTGAAAGCATTTGCTCGCTGCCGTCACTGGAAAGGCTGCGAGTCTGCCGTCAATGATTACATTGTCGGCACCAAAGGACGCGTGGATGTGATGAAGCACCGAATCTATGACCACGACGGAAACGAGATCTGGAAGTTCGAAGGCGAGGGCGGCGACATGTATCAAATCGAGCATGATGAACTCTTCGCCAGCATTCGTGGAGCGCACCCGATCAACAACGGTGACTACATGTGTAAGAGTACGCTGATGGCGATCATGGGCCGTGATGCGAGTTATTCCGGTAAGAAAATCAAATGGGATGAGTTGTACGCCTCGGAAGACAAATTGGGGCCCGAGGATTGGGCCTGGGGTGATTACCAGCCCCGTGAAGTTCCCAAGCCAGGGTAAGGAAAATAGATGGTCGCCCGGAATAAGCAGGTTTATTACGGAGAATACCTGCAACTCGACAAAATCCTCGATGCCCAGCAGCCCGAAAGTGACTTGGAGGGCAAGCCGGCGCATGACGAGATGTTGTTTATCATCACGCACCAGGCGTATGAACTCTGGTTCAAGCAGATCATTTTCGAGCTTGCCTCGGTCGTCGATGTCTTTGATGACCCGATTGTCGAGGATAAGCGGATGGGGGTGGTTCTGCATCGCCTGGCCCGTGTGAAGACGATTCAACACCTTTTGCTGCAGCAAATTGGGCATTTAATGA
>CAJWGB010000442.1 GCA_913031625.1 uncultured Planctomycetaceae bacterium
CTCGTTGACACCCGAGGCCTCACGGCCTTCGGCTCACATGTACTTCATGCAGCAAGGCCGATTTTGGCCACATACAGACCACAGTTAGCGGAACTCGATCGCCCCGTCTGGTGCCGCCGATTTCGCGGCTCGCGGGTTAATCTCGGCGATGGCCTGCGGGCTGATGCCCGCAGCTATTGGCTGTCGTCGCTTCGCGACTGTGCTGCGTTCTGTAATCCGGCCTACTTCTGAGTGCGTTTCATGAACTCGTCACGGTACGGTTTGTACGCTTCCATATCTCGCCAGAACGCGTTCCGTGCGGGCTGAATGACTCGTCCTTCCGGATAGTCGTTCCCGGCCGCGCTGGCTTCGACTGACCTGACCATGGCGTCTCCCTGAGCCTTGAGCTTCGCAAATCGTTCCGGCATGCTCGATGCCAGATCCCTCGACTCACCGGGATCATTCTTCAAATCAAACAGATGCCATGTGTTCTTCTGACGCTGACTCGTTCGCAGCAGCTTGTAATCTCCGTCAATCAGTGCCGCATTCTTTGCGTAGCGAAATGGAATCGCATGCGTGCGTTTCGGGGTCTCGCCACTCAACAACGGAACGATGCTTTCGCCATCACACACATCAAGCAGTGAATCTGATGGCAGCCCAAGCAGATCCACAAGGGTGGGCATGATGTCCATGGTTGAGGCAGGGAATTCCGTTTCCTGTGGCTTAACCGTACCCGGCCACTCGATGATCCCGGGGACTCGAATTCCACCTTCATAGAGGTCGCCTTTGTGGCCACGCAGGCCGCCGACCGCATCCTGATCGATCGTGAGTCCGCCGTTGTCACTGCAGTACCAGACCAGAGTATTCTGTTCGATCTTCAGTTCACGCAGCCCTTTTCTCAGCACTCCAATACTACGGTCGATTCCGACAATTTCTCCAAGATGATGTTCCAGTTTGCCCGTGGGAAGTCCCTCGCGATCTCGTGCGAGTGCACGCTGGGGATTGTGCGGCGACCCATACCAGATCACAGCCAGAAACGGTGCTGCGTTCGTTTTCTGCTGAGCCATGAACTTCAGCGCCTCTTTCACGATTATGTTGGACGAATCCCCTTTGTGATCTTCAAACTCGCCCTTGCGGCTCATCAGCGGATCGAGGTCAAAGAAATTGGTCACAGACAGCCACTCGTCAAATCCGTAGTGCCCCGGATGATTGGCATCGTCGGCGAGAATTGGGACTCCCGGACCACGGACGCCATTCAGGTGCCACTTACCAAAATGGCCAGTGGCGTACCCCGCTCGTTTGAGAGCCTGAGGAAGTGTCTTCTCCTGCAGACACAGGTTGTGGCCGTGAGAAGGAACTCCGGTCCGCATATGTGTCCGTCCGGTCAGGACTGAAGCTCGTGTCGGTGAACACACCGGTCCGGCAGCATAAAAGCGATTGAATCGAATTCCGTTTGCCGCCATCGCATCAAGGTGTGGCGTCTTCAGAATGGGATGTCCGTTATAGCCAACCTGCCCCCAGCCCTGGTCATCGGCCATCACCAGGACAATGTTCGGTCTCTCAGCCGCCAAAGCGTCCCCCCCCGGGCTCAGGAGCAGAAACCAAGCCATGGATCGCAGAAGCAGCAAATGCCGTGTTTGCCAAACAACTCGGATCGGTCCAGGGGATTCCTCGAACAGGCTTTTTTCTCGGCAACACAATGCAGACACTGATCAACTTTCTATTTTGCAAGGAACACTTTTGACGTGACGGCCGCCACAATCAGATCCTGAAACCGCCAGCCCTCCTGAGGCATTTCAGCAATCAGTCTGTCAACGACCCGCTGATCACCAACCGACAGTTCTCGCCCGGCTCCGTATTCAAGGAGTTTGGTCAGCAGGCAGCGGGCAAATATCTCAGGCTTGTCCAGAAGCTTTTTCCGAATGGACGAGGCTCCATCCAGGATGGACCCGTCGACCATCTTTGCCGTAGCATCAATGAAACCGCTCTTCTTCGAATAACTCTGTCGCCAGCCTCCGACAGCGTCGTAGTTTTCAAGCGCCAGCCCGAATGGATCAATGTCGCGGTGACAACGGGCACAGGATTCAATCTTCTGATGAGCGGCGAGTGTCTCCCGCACACTGGTCGCCTTGCTGGTATCAACATCCAGCGCCGGAACATCCTTTGGCGGTGGAGGCGGAGACTGACCAAACAGATTTTCAAGGACCCATACGCCACGCAGGATGGGCGACGACTCCACGCCATCGCCCGTGACCGTCAGGACTCCCGGCAGTCCGAGAACACCGCTGCGGGCAGCAACATGAGACGGCGTTCCGGCAGGCAATTCAGTGAGATCGATTCGTTCAGGCTCCGGCCAGACAAGACTTTGGCGCTGACGAGCAGCAACTGCCCCGAGGCTCTTATCTGGCTTCGATGGCATGCCCCAGACGACACGCATCGCACTGTTTGCAAATGTGAAATCGGAATCTACAAATG
>CAJWGB010000443.1 GCA_913031625.1 uncultured Planctomycetaceae bacterium
GTCAAAACGCCTCACATGGATGCCCTTGCTCGTCGCAGTCGAGTCTTCACGAACGCCCATTGTGCTGTTCCGGTCTGTTCCGCGTCTCGTGTCAGCATTCTTTCCGGAGTCGCTGCGACGACTCACGGAAGCTATGAGATCGGGCCGAAGTATCAGGATCTCCCGGCACTCAGGAACGTGCCCACACTTCACGCCTTTTTCAAACAGAATGGCTATCGGACGATTACCGGCGGCAAGGTGCTGCATCACGGGTTTAGCGGGCGACTTGCCAGTGACATTGATCAGGACCTGGGCCGGAAAAAAAGTCCTCGGCCAAAGAAAGCGCTGAATCGTCCGGCACACTGGAGTGGTGCATGGGACTGGGGCGCTCATCCGGAAACAGACGCACAGATGTCGGACTATCAGCTGGCCGAATCAGCTGCCGAGTTGCTCGCTGAGGGGTTTGACCGTCCGTTCTTGATGTCTGTTGGTTTCTTTCGACCGCACGTCCCTCTTTACGTGCCTCCCAAATGGTTCGAGCTCTACGACGAGCAACGACTAAGCCTGCCTGACAGCCCTCTTTCAGATCTTGACGACCTGCCCGACAACTTTCTGTCCATCAATAACTATGCAGTTGCTCCAACACATGCTGAGGTCCTGAAGCACAGCAGGCAACGCAGTCTGACTCGGGCATATCTCGCATCAATCAGCTTTGTTGATCATTGTGTCGGAGTTGTGACAAAGGCTCTGCAGCAAAGTCGGCATGCAGACAACACGATCGTAGTGCTATGGAGTGACCACGGTTTTCACCTGGCAGAAAAACAACACTGGGCCAAACGGACATTGTGGGAAGAATCGACGCGAGTGCCTTTGCTCATCGCGGGGCCTGGGATCGGCGGCGGAAGCGACTGTCGAGAGCCAGTGAGTCTGCTGGACGTATTTCCGACTCTGGTGGATCTCTGTGACCTGCCTGCGAACCCGCACCTGGAAGGCGTATCTTTGTTGCCTCAGTTGAAGGACTCAACTGCAGCACGCAGGTATCCGGCGATCACATCCTCCTATTTTGGCAACCACTCTATTCGGACAAAGAACTGGCGACTCATCGTCTATGAGGACGGGGCTCAGGAACTGTACGACCATCGCACGGACAGCGATGAGTTCAATAACCTTGCGGACGACCCAGCGCATACTGCCATTCGTGATGAACTGATGCAGTGGGTCCCCTCAAACCCGGTTCCCGAAGTCAAAACTCGTTCAGAGAGGAAACGGGAAAGGCGAAACTGAAGGCCGGGATTCGTGTGTCGCAGAGGGACACTTCGATCGGCACGGTGACTGTTCCGGCTTTTCGAAGTCCCATTTTATTCGGGAATATTCATGAATCGATTCGAGGCTATTACGGTATTCCTGGTCTGCTTCATCGGAACGCAGACCACCGCAGACAAGCCCAACATCGTTGTGCTCTATGCAGACGACCTCGGGTACGGTGACGTTCATTGCTACAACCCGGACCGGGGTAAGATCCCAACTCCCCATATTGATCAACTGGCCAGCGAAGGAATACGGTTTACAGATGGTCACTCGTCGTCAGCTGTCTGTTCGCCCTCACGATACACAATTCTGACCGGCCGCTATCACTGGCGAACTCGTTTGCAGAGTGGCATTGTCGGACTGTGGGGGGCTCCACTGATTACACCGGATCGGATGACGATTGGATCACTGGCAAAGCAATCCGGCTATCGCACTGCCTGCATTGGTAAATGGCACCTCGGCTGGAACTGGCCGATTCCCGACGCTCAAAAGGCACTCTTCAGGACAACGGGCTACGGCGGAAAGAAAGATCTGACCGCGACGGACAAACATCGCGCGGCGTGGCAGGCAGCCTTTTCAAAACCAATCACGGGAGGGCCGACTGCCGTAGGATTTGATGAGTACTTTGGCACCGATGTACCCAACTGGCCTCCCTATTGTTTTATTGAGAATGATCGCACAGTTGGCATTCCGTCCGAATACGCCGACCCGCAGTTGTTCGTCAGAAATCAGGCCAGTCAGCAGGGGCCGGCGCTGAAGGGGTGGACTCTGGAACCGATCCTGCCGGCACTCGGAGAACGAGCTTCAGCCTTCATCAGACGTGAGGCTCAGACGGATCAGCCGTTTCTGCTCTATTTGCCGTTCAAGATGGATCGCGGCGAGAACAATGCGGACGGTAACCTCCCGCTTTCCGGCTTCATCTATGCGCCTTTTCGCGCCGGCGATCTCTATCGCGCGGTGATGAACGCCTCGCCTGCGCTGCCCGTGGCCATCCACGCCTACGACAAGGATGCGCCCGAAATTCCCTTGTTCGAATCCGCGACCTATGATGCCGCATTGGAGCGCAGCGCGCTCACCTCGTCCCGTGAAGTCGATATCGCCGGCAGGACGTGGGTGCTGGAGATGACGCCGAGCGCCGAGGGGCTTCGGATGGTCCTACATGG
>CAJWGB010000444.1 GCA_913031625.1 uncultured Planctomycetaceae bacterium
ACAGAAAGCGATTCGACAACCTTGCGGCGGAGCTTGATTCACGCGAATCCCTGACTGCATGGCAGGGGATTCTTGACCAGTTGAATCTGGGTGAGATGCCGCCGGGAGATGAGCCCCAACCTGATTCCGACCAGACTTCTGCCGTCATTCAGGTGCTTACAAAGGAGCTCAGGGAGGGATGGGCACAGTACCGCAGTGTGGGCGGCGGAACAGTCGCTCGCAGGCTCAACCGCTTTGAATTGCGTAACACGATTCGCGACCTTCTCTACCTGCAGGACCCCACTCTGCGCGTCGGCAGTGTTGCAAGACTCATTGACAATAATGGTAACGGGCGAGTCGAGAACACCAGCACTGATCCGTTCCGATCATTCCCGGCCGATGAGGTCAAAGGAGGCTTCGACAACATCGGAGACCGTCTTGTCATGTCGGACTTTCTCCTGAAACTGATGCTCGACGCAGCGGAAGAGAGTCTCACCATGGCAACGCATTTGGGTCCCGAACCAAAGCGAGAGTTGCAGACGATTGAAGGGCATGTCCAGAAACAGGTGAATGGAGACCTTGAGCGTCTGGCCCGCGAAAAGTATCCCAACGAAGATCGTTACTACCGTCGAATTCCAATCACACCCGATCCGCTGCGGGGAGGCGTGCGGACATCCGGTCGCTACCGAGTCACTTTCGACGTCTCGGCATATCATCAGGCCCACCCCTGGAATGAGATGATCCCAACGAATGGGAAACCGTTTATTCTGAGTCTCAGGCTGTGGAAGACGCGTACTCGAGATGAGTTCATTCCGCTTCGCACCTTCACTGTTCCAGGGAATGGCCGAAAACACAGTCTTAGCTTCGACACATACATTCACAGTGACTGGACGCCTCAGCTGTTCTGGGAAAACGGACCGCAGGACCGTGAAGCACGAACCGAGCAACTGGCCCGCAGGTATTTGCCCAACAGTTTTCAGAACCCACCAACACGTATGGAATTTCCTGAGAAGAAAGAATACGACGAACAGCGTCGAGCGTGGGCATCAAGATTAACGGAGCTGGTTCTGGCGAACTATGCCGGTCCCTGGCTGAAAGTTCACCGGGTGACTCTGGAGCCATTGGATTCTGAATGGCCCCCGCGAAGCCACCGTGAACTCTACGGATCGTCAACGCTGGATGAACAGCAGATCGAGGCCCGGCTGACTTCCTTCGCTCGACGCGCGTGGCGACGCCCGGTGCAAACATCCGAAATCGAGCCGTATGTTGCACTTGTGCAGCAGCAATTGACCCCTCCGGCCCCTGAAACTCGCGGACCGATCGAAGATCTCACATGGAAACTCTATGTGGGCAAGTGGACAAAGCTGCCGAAATTCGATGACCTGGAGCCTGACTCCTCAGGACTGCTGCCGGACGGACTCATTGACATGCGGGTGTCGCAGCGCCCCGACTACTTTGGGCTCGTATTTGAGTCCACACTCCATGTCTCAGAAACCGGGGATACCAAATTCCGAATCGCGTCCGATGACGGTTCCCGCGTGCTGATCGACGGCAGACAGATCATTGACCACGACGGACTCCACGGAGCCTCTATCAAGGGCGGCAGCATCAGACTCGACAAGGGTCCTCACAAGCTGAGAGTCGAGTACTTTGCGTACGGGAACCCCAACAGCCTGAGACTGTGGTGGACTCCCCCAAAAGGACAGGAGTCGCTTTTGTCAGTGGACCAGTCTGCAAAACCTGCGGTCAGTGCCCAGGACCTTGAAAGAGTCAGACAGGTCGAAGCGTTGAAAGTCGGCTATACGGCGATCCTCTGCTCTCCGGACTTTCTCTACCTGAAGGAATCCGATAAAGCATTGAGCGACTTCCAACTGGCGTCTCGCCTGAGTTACTTCCTGTGGTCTTCCATGCCGGACGACGAGTTGTTTGAACTCGCCGAATCAGGAACGCTCCGACAACCTTCAGTCCTGCGAGCTCAGACGGAGCGAATGCTGAGCAGCTCCAAAGCGGCAGCTTTTACTCGCCACTTCACAGAACGCTGGCTAAGGCTGGACAAACTGGCGGAGAGCCCGCCCGAATTGAATGGGCCGTTTCGAGTCTATTGGGATCGCCGTCTCGAACCACAAATTGTTGCCCAGGCCGATCTGTTCTTCGCGGACCTCGTTCAACGCAACGGCCAAATCAGGGATGTGATCACATCGGACTACACCTTCCTCAACGAACACATCGCGTCTGTTTTCTACAACCGAAAAGACGTGCGAGGAGACATGCTGCAGCGTGTGGAAGTGGTGGATGAACGACGAGGCGGGATGCTCACGATGCCAGCCGCAATGACGGCCACCGCCAACGGAGTGGACACTTCACCAATCGTTCGAGGGATCTGGGTGCTGGAGAACATTCTGGGCACACCTCCACCGCCGCCGCCGCCTGATGTGGAAC